>CAZWMX010000001.1:0-2112 GCA_964635205.1 uncultured Acidimicrobiaceae bacterium
GCTGTTCCGGGATTCGTGATCGTACGGTTAGTCATTTTCCACCGGGGTTTCCGATCTGGCGTATATGGCGCGGATCTCCTCGAAGGTGAGGGCCCGATACTCGCCCGGCGCCAGCGTACGGTCGGCTATGCCCGCAATCGCCGTGCGAACAAGTCGAACGATGTCGATACCCAGGGCATCGAACATCCGACGGATCTCTCGCTTACGACCCTCCGTGAGAGTCATCTCGACGAGTGTCTGTCCCTTCGACGAGTCGATGACGCGTGCTCGTTTCGCCCGAGCGATCCCATCTTCGAGCTCGATACCGTTCGTGAGGCCCGAGATCTGCGCCTTGGAGATCGAGCCGCGAATCAACACGTTGTAGACCTTCTCTATCCCGTATCGAGGATGCGTGACCCTGAGCGCTAGATCTCCATCGTTCGTCATGAGCATGAGCCCCTCGGAGTGGAGGTCGAGGCGGCCAACCGGATTTGTGACCGGTTCCTCAGGAACGAGGGAGCGAACTGTGGGGCGTCCCTGGGGATCAGACATCGTGGAGATCACACCCTGTGGTTTGTATACGAGCCATGTCCTGAGCTCCGGATCGAGAGGGAGCACGACCCCATCGATCGCGACCGAATCCTCGACAGGATCGATGCGCAGACCGATCAACGCGATATCGCCATTGACTGTGACTCTTCCTTGTTCGATCAGGACATCGGCTTTGCGACGCGATGCGAAACCGGTTCTCGCGATCAGTTTGTTGAGTCGTTCGATGGTGGCTCCGGTCGCATGGGGAGTTCAAGCGTCTCAACGATCTGTGCGGGAGGAACGTGGTCTGCGAGGGGCGGAAGATCGGCGAGGGAACTGACGCCCAGCTTCTCGAGGAACACATCCGTCGTGCCGTACAGCATCGCTTGACCGGGGCCGGGCGCCCTGCCGATCTCGACAACGAGTCCTCGGCGTTCCAAGGTCTTGAGGGCTCGGTCCGAATCGACGCCCCGGATCTCTCCGACCTGACCACGGCTCACCGGTTGTTTGTACGCAACAACAGCGAGCGCTTCAAGAGCAGCAGCCGAGAGGCGCTTCGCACGATCCGTCGAGGCGAACCGTTCGAGGTACGGGAGCGCATCCGGGTGCGTGTAGAGACGCCAACCCCCGCCGACGTTCCGGAGCACGACACCCCGAGATGCCCCGAGCGACGAAGCGAGGTCCTCGAGGGCCGTCTCGATCTCAGCTCTGGGTAGTTCTGTGACCTCGGCGAGCTCTGCCGAGGACACCGGGTCCTCGGCCACGAAGAGAATCGCCTCGAGAATGACGGCTGTTTCGGTCATGCTTCTCCTTTGGAGCCGAACATGGCCTGGATGCGCTGGTCGGCGGCCTCTTCGTCATACGACATCGAAATGGCGGCGTTCGGGTCCTCTTGGGTCACTCGGATTATCCCCCAGCGCGCCAGCTCGAGCAACGCGAGGAAGTATGCAACGACCTCCGTGTCCCGTGTGCAGTGGGATACGACTTCATCGAAGTCGGAGGAGATGATCGTTGCCATACGTGCCTGGAGATCGTCCATCGCCTCCTGAACAGATGGCATGTCGAGATCGAGATGATCCACGTCGGGATCGACTTCGGGAGCGGAGAACACCATCTCTGCGATGGTCGCGAGACCCCGAGCATCGACGTTGAGCATGACTTCGGGTGAGGGTGGCGCAATGTCGACCGGCAGACCGACAAGTCTCGGGACGTATCGCTCAGCTGCGTCCATACGATGGCGCAATACCGCGGCGACGTCCTTGAAGGTGAGACAGGCAAGGAGTCGGGACAACAGCCGGTCTCTCTCTTCCGCAAGGGCAAGTTCCTCGTCGAGGTCGACGGGCTCGTCCTCAGGCAGCAGGTGTCTGGCCTTGATCTGTATCAGCGTCGCCGCAATCAGGAGGAATTCACTCGTCACCTCGAGATCGAGGTCGCGCATGTCGTCGAGAAACAGTATGTACTCGGTGACGACCTCCGTCAGGTTCACTTCGGTGATGGCAAGCTGATGGGATGTGATGAGCTGAAGGAGCAGGTCGAGGGGACCCTCGAATACTCTGGTTCGAACTTCGAAAGACATTGGGGGCATGGTAACGGTCAGGTATC
>CAZWMX010000001.1:2212-60595 GCA_964635205.1 uncultured Acidimicrobiaceae bacterium
TGGTAACGGTCAGGTATCGGGAGCGGTAGACCGTACGTTCGGCTGACGCCTCACTGACCGACAACCGTAGACCGAAAGATCAGAATCGGTCATCGGTCATCGGTCATCGGTCATCGGTTAGACGTCATCCGCTTGTTCCAGGAGATGCCAAGACGCAGGGTCGACTCCGGGAGGCGGGTTTCCCGGGTGGTGGCGGGTGAAAGCGACGGCCAGGTCTCCTGCACCGAGATTCTCGAGTTCTTTTGCGCCGATCTCACCGTGATCGAGATACTCGCTCCATCGGCCGGTTGTCGGCAGACCGAGACGTCTCCACGTGGTCGCGAAGGACCGAGAGATCGCGCCGAGGTCTGAAACTGTCTTTCCAACATCGTGGAGGAGCGCAGCCTCGTACAGGTGCTCGTGCCCGGCCAGGCGTTCCCTGACGCCGAACGCGTGTCTCTGATCCTCGGACCGCTGGAGGAAGAACGCCTGTGCAAGTGGCGGATCGAGGATGGACCGAACCGTGGATTGCTCGGCGGGTGTCAGGGGTCTGGCTGTGAGGAATCCAAAGAATCGGCGTATGAGGTGCGACACACAACTACGTCGATCGTGTCTTGCAATGGATGCACTTGGACGATGTCGGGCGGTACTCCATGCGATCATCGCCGATCGGCTTGCCGCAGTCGGTGCAGATACCGAAGGTACCGTCATCGATACGCGCGATCGCGGCTTGGATGTCGTCGAGATGGATCTTGAGGTTGTCGATGATGCCCATGGTCTCCGTGCGCTCGGCCGTGGCCGCACCTGCGTCTGCGAAGGCATCCCCGTAGTCCATGTCGCCGGTGAGTTCACCGTTTTCATCGGCACCGAGCTCAGCGAGCTGATGAAGCAGGTGTGCGCGCTCCTCGGCGAGAGCGGCGGCAGTCTTCACGATGTCGATGGGGGGCATCGATTCCTCCAGGTTGACCGCTTCCATACGACTGTCGGCGGGCGGTGTCATCAGATTAGTAGCCCGGAGGAGGAATCCAGCGCCGGGCACTTGGACTATCGCCCCCGTGGATGGCTGGTGATCACTACCTCTCTGAGGTGCTCAGGGCTGACCTTCGTGTAGACCTGTGTCGTCGTGAGACTCGCGTGGCCCAGGATCTCTTGCACCGTTCGAAGATCCGCCCCACCCTCAACCATGTGGGTTGCTGCTGAATGCCGGAGTACATGGGGTGACAGCCTTTCCGAAGGGATGCCGACACTCGCACCGGCCCTTTCGACGATTCGCCACACCGTCTGGCGAGTCAGGCGGTTACCCCGCACGGTGAGAAAGAGTGCTCCCGGGTCGTTCCCCGGCTTACGGATCGTGAGCCGATCCGGGAGCCAGGAATCGATCGACTCGGATGCGAATGATCCGATGGGGACCAGACGCTGCTTGTTGCCCTTTCCGGTCACAATGGCAGTGTTCGTCTCGAAGTCGATGTCGTGAAGGTCGAGATTCACCAACTCGGTGACCCGGCAGCCTGTTGCGTACAAGACCTCGAGAATGGATCGGTCTCTTCGACCGAGGGCACTCGACACATCGGGTGCCTCGATCAGGCGGGTCACCTCGTCGACCGCGAGTGCTTTGGGAAGGGCGGATGGCAACTTGGGGCTCACGATCGATGCCGTCGGATCATCTGTTCCGTATCCCTCAGCGATCACAAAGCGGTGATAGGCGCGTATGGAAGCCAGCTTTCTTGCGACCGAGGCGTCCTTCATTCCGGCGTTTCGCAAAGATGCGAGATGCGTATGAACCGCTTCTGCCGGTGCGAGGTCGGGATGCTCATCGAGCGTGTCTTGATACTGCATCAGATCTCTGCGGTATGCCTCCGCGGTGTTCTGTGCGAGTCCCCTCTCGGACCGGATGGACTCGAGGAACTCGATCGCGTGCTCAGGAATGGACACGGCCACGCGCGGCAAGGAGAAGGCCGACAGCGGTCTTCGCATCAGCGATGATGCCCGAATCCACGAGGTCGAGCGCCTTGACCAGTGGCATCCGGACCACCTCGGCAGCGCGCTCCTCGGGACCGATCGGATGCCGGGTCCCGGGATGGACGTCCTGGGCGACGAAGATGCTGATGCGCTCGTCGCAGAAGCCGACAGATGTCCACAGGTCGATGAGATGATGAAGCGGCCCGGCGGTGTAACCGGTCTCTTCGGCGAGTTCTCTACGCGCGGCATCCTGAACATCCTCACCGTGCTCGTCGAGCTTTCCCGCCGGAATCTCGAGGATCGTATCGCCGCACGCAGCTCGGTACTGGCTGAGTAGGACGACATCGTCACCTTCGAGCGGAACCACGGCTACCGCCCCGGGGTGCTCGATGACGATACGATCGAAGGTCGTCCCGTCGTCTGACTCGATCGTCCGGCTCGTGACATCGAGGAATCCGAGATCGAGAATCCGTTCACGGTGGGTGATGCGGAACTGGTTCGGGCTCGTCACCGTGTCTGCTCGACCGGGGCAGCCCTTCGGCCGGCACTTTCGTCCTGTTCCCTGTGCCTTCGAGCAGCAGAAACCAATCCGTGGAACAGAGGGTGTGGGCTGTCCGGTCGCGATTTCAGCTCCGGATGCGCCTGTGTCGCGATGAAGAACGGATGAGTCCGGATCTCGATGAACTCGACGAGTCGGTCATCAGGCGAAGTGCCGGACAGCGCAAGCCCCGCATCCTCGAGCTGTTGCCGATAACGGTTGTTGACTTCCCACCGGTGCCGATGACGTTCGTAGACGACCTCTTCGCCGTACAGGCTCCTGGCAAGTGAATCATCGGCGAGCTTCGCCGGGTAGATTCCCAGACGCATGGTGCCGCCCTTGTCCGATACGTCCTTTTGGGTGTCCATGAGGTCGATCACAGGGTCTGGGGACATCGGGTCGAATTCTGATGAATGTGCATTGGGGAGCCCAACGACATTACGAGCGTATTCGATCACGGCACATTGAAGACCGAGGCAGAGACCCAGGAACGGGACCCCGTGTTCCCTGGCATATCGAACGGATTTGATCTTCCCTTCGATACCCCGAATCCCGAAGCCTCCGGGGACGAGGATTCCGTCGAGGCCCTCGAGATAGGACTCGACGAGCATGCCATCGACATCATCGGCAGGAACCCACCTGACATCAACTCTGACATCGGACGTCCGGCCGGCGTGACGTAGCGCTTCGACCACAGAGAGATAGGCATCAGGCAGATCGACGTATTTCCCCACGATACCGATCGTGACCTGTCCGGTGGGATTACCCATCGCGTCGACCATTGTCTCCCATGCCTCGAGGTCGGGAGCGGGTGCCTCGAGCTGGAGTTCTCGCAGGACAACGTCGTCGAGGCCGGCTTCGTGAAGGGAGAGCGGCACACCGTAGATGTTCGGGACGTCGACGAGGTTTATCACAGCGTCGTTCGCAACGTCACAGAACAAGCTGATCTTGCGTGTCGCCGACTCATCGATCGGTCGGTCGGATCGTACGACGATGATCTCGGGTTGGATGCCTCGACTTCTGAGCTCTGCAACGGAGTGCTGGGTTGGTTTCGTCTTGAGCTCTTCGGAGGTGTTGAGGTATGGGACCAGCGTGACATGGATGTAGCAGGTGTTGCCCACGCCTACGTCTTTGCGTACCTGGCGAATCGCCTCGAGGAACGGGAGGCTCTCGATATCGCCGACCGTGCCACCAACTTCTGTGATGACAACGTCCACGTCGTCCTGCTGTCCGAGCTTCCGGATACGGGCCTTGATCTCGTTCGTGATATGAGGGATGACCTGAACGGTTGCTCCGAGATAGTCCCCTCGGCGTTCCTTGCGGATGACTGCCTGATAGATCGAACCCGTCGTGACGTTCGAATCCCTGCTCAGGTTCTCTCCGACGAAACGTTCGTAGTGCCCGAGGTCGAGGTCCGTCTCTCCCCCGTCGTCCGTGACGAACACCTCGCCATGCTCGAAGGGGTTCATCGTTCCCGGATCCACGTTGATGTATGGGTCGAGCTTCTGGAGTACGACCTTGAAGCCTCTCGCCTTGAGGAGCCGTCCCAGAGACGCCGAAGTGATGCCTTTGCCAAGGCTCGATGTCACCCCGCCGGTTACGAATACGTGTTTGGTCACGTATCTCCTCCGCCTCGGAAGGTCGGATGATACCAGCCCATGGACCCGGAACGAACAACTGCTTGTTCGGAAGTCAGCTGTCAGCGCTCAGCTCTCAGCCAGAACCCGTCGTTCGCCGCTCTTTGATTCCGCTGCCAGGGCCAGGAGCTCCTCGGCGTGGTCCTTGCCCTTCTCTGATGACGTAAGACCTGCGAGCATTCTCGACAGCTCCTCAACGCGGGCGTCATCTATGGATTCCGATATGGAAGTTGTGGCACCGGTGCGGGCGACAACGTAGTGCCGATCGGCAAACGCAGCGACCTGCGGGAGATGTGTGACACAGATCACCTGTCGTCCCTCTGCCAGGGATGCGAGCTTACGACCCATCGCGAGGGCGGTTGTTCCTCCGATGCCTGAATCTATCTCGTCGAAGGCGACGATGTCCGAGTCGGCTCCCCCCGAAGCAAGTGTCAGAGCAAGAACAAGCCGACTCAACTCGCCACCCGATGCGATCGATGCGATGGGTCCTGGAACCAATTCGGCATCTGAGGCGAACACGACCGTTGCGGTGTCGGCGCCACCTCGTGTCGGAGGGGCCTCGCCGAGCAAGATTTCGACAACAGGTGTCGCGAATCCGAGTTCTTCAAGGTGCATGGTCGCGGCCTCAGCGATTCGAGTAGCGGCCTTCTGCCTGGCAGATCTCAGCGCATCGCCCTGAACGCCGAGCCCGTCCGACGCCTCCCGGAGACGGACGGCGATATCGTCTGCCGACTCGAGCAGTTCGGCGAGTTCGGCCTCGCGCACGGCTGCAGTCTCTCGAAACGTAAGGATCGCCTCGAGGGAGTCCCCGTACTTCCTCTTCAGCGAGGAGAGCAGTGAGACGCGCTCCTCGGTCTGCTGTAATGCGGCAGGATCAACCTCGAGGTCGGATGCGTACCGAGCGATCTCAGCGCGTATGTCGGACACCATGGTCAGGGTGTCCGAGACCTGCGTGGCCAATTCGGCAAGGGAGCCATCAAGTTCTGCAGCTCCCGTGAGAGCTCGGGCGGCTTGAGCGATGGGAGCACCAGCGCCCTCGTCTCCAAGGCCGGTGATTGCCGTGTCCACTGCTGTTGCGAGGATCTCGGAGTTGCGAAGTCTGTTCGCCCGGTCCCGCAGCTCTCGTTCATCGCCGGGTTCGAAGCCCGCCTCGGTGATCTCCGACACTTGGAAGCGCAGTGTCTCGAGCTCCCTGGCAAGAGACCGTTGGTCCGATCCGAGCAGGTCGGCCTCAGATCGGACGGTCTCATAGACACTCCACGCTTCTTCGTACTGTCTTGCCGATTCACGCTCTTCTTCGTTCAGTGCAACGTCGAGCAGTCGACGCACACCGTTGGCTGAGGTGATCGTGTGTTGATCGTGTTGCCCCACGATCGAGATCTGCGGGCCGATGACCTCACGCAGAGCAGATGCTGTGGTGATCGCACCGTCGAGGTAGGCCTTGGACCTACTCGGAGTGACGATCCGTCTCGCAACCTGCTCCTCCTTGCCAACGAAACGGGCGGAAACATCCGCCTGCTCTCCGTGGGGGCCGATGAGGCCCTTCGGTGCTTGTTCTCCGACGAGGAGCCTGAGTGCCCCGAGCATCACTGTCTTGCCTGCGCCGGTCTCTCCTGTGATGACCGTGAGCCCCGGGGCAGGCTCGAGGGTGGCCTTGGGGATCAGGCCGAGATTCGTGACGACGACCTCTTCAAGCATGGTCGAGCCCGAAGTGCTCTCGTACCGCCTGGGGAAACGGATGCCTGCCGAGTGTGAGGAACTCCACAGTGGCATCACCACGTCGAATCGCGATCGGTTCGTCGGGCGCGACCTCACAGAACTCCTTGCCGTCGACGTTGATGCGAGCCGGTCTGTCACCGACAACGGAGAGCGTCACGACCGCATCGGGAGCAAGAACGATGGCTCTTGTGAGAAGACTGTGTGGAGCGATCGGCGTCAGGATCAATGCATCGAGGCTCGGGTCGACGATGGGTCCACCTGCTGAAAGCGAGTAGGCCGTCGATCCGAGGGGTGATGCAACGATCATTCCATCGGTCCGATATGTGGCCAGCGGCCTGCCGTTCACGGCCACTGCCACTTCGATGATCCGCTGGCTGATGACCTTCTCGACGACGATGTCATTGATAGCCGTGGCCGACCGAGAGGGTGTCGAGACGGAGAGAATGCTGTGGTGTCTCGTCTTGAATTCTTCCGAGCCGATCGCCGCTGCAAGGTCGGCTACCTCGTCCTCGGCGAACTCGGCAAGGTATCCGATCCGGCCGACGTTGACACCGCACACCGGTATGGCGAGCTCAACGGCGATCGATGCGGCCTCGAGAACGGTTCCATCTCCACCGATGGCAACAACAGCGTCCGGATCGTTTCCCTGTGTCGCGACATCTTGTTCGGAGAGCAGCACCGCAAGCCTGTCGGCGGTTCCGATGGCTCTGGGGTTGTCGTCGCGCACGACGAGTCTGACTTGGTTCACTGCGACTTCCCACTGAGAGTTGATTCGATCGTATCGGATGTGACAGTACCTCGCCCGCGCCTGAAGCAGGCAACGTATTCAACGTTTCCCGTCGTACCGGTTATCGGTGACTCGATGAGACCGACACATCCGAGTCCGATCTCGTCGAACGATGCAAGGACTTCGGCCAATACGTCTCTCCGTACGGCAGGATCGCGGACGATGCCGCCTCTGCCGACGCGGGAGCGACCCGCCTCGAACTGAGGTTTTATCAGGAGGATCCACGTCGAATCCTGAGTTCCGAGATCGGCGAGTTGCCGACGCACCGTTCTCAGCGAAATGAATGACAGGTCCGAAACGATGATCTCGAAAGGTGAACCGAAGGACACCGGATCGGCCGTTCTGATGTTCGTGCGCTCGACGACCGTCACTCGGTCGTCACTTCTGATACGCCAATGCAGTTGACCGTGTCCAACGTCGAGCGCACACACGCTCAACGTTCCACGCTGGAGGAGGCAGTCGGTGAATCCGCCGGTTGATGCACCAACGTCGATTGCTCGGGCGCCTTTGACGTCGATGTTGAATGCTTGCAACGCAGCGTCGAGTTTCCTGCCTGCTCTGCTCACGAAGGGCTCCGGATTCGCTACGAGGTGTACCGGCTCTTCCGGAGCGACAAGGGTCGAGGCCTTCGGTGCGGTATTGGTGCCTACCCGAACGAGGCCGGCATCGATGGCTCGCTTCGCCTCGGCACGGCTTTCGACCAGTTTGCGACGAACGAGCTCCGCGTCGAGTCTTCGACGGGTCAGGGCGCGCTCTCCGCCTCCGGCTGCGAAGCGCTTCCGGTTTGGTCCAGCTCTCGCTGGAGGCTGGCGGCCAGACCCTCGGCGATGTCGGGTGCATCTGCTGGGTCGACCGAAACAAGGGCGTCATGTGCCGGCCGATCATCTTCAGCGGCTTCGGGGACTCGGTGTTCACTCATACCAGCATTATCCCTCATTGCGGACCAACCGCCACGATTCCGCTGAGATCTGCTATCGACGCCACCACACGATCCGGTGTGAGCCGTTGCGGGACATCACGAGTATGGGAAGTGACGCCGGTCAGTGTGAGCACGGATTCCCAGCCTGCGGACTGCGCAAGCGCAATGTCGGTCTCGGGCCTGTCTCCAACCATGATGACTCGACCCTTGGCGACCTTCTGGCCGATCTTCCGATTGATCAGCTCGTACATCGGCCGCTCGGGTTTCCCACATGCGACGTACTCGCGGCCCGAGGCCTCGACGACGGCGGCGACGATGGTTCCTGTACCGGGCACCTCGCCTTGGGGGGTCGGCAGCGTGGCGTCCGTATTGGTTGCGATGAACGCCGCTCCTTCGCTGACCGCTCGAGAGGCCTTGTTGATTTTGTCATGCGTCGGGTGCCGGTCGAATCCGATGACTACGGCATCGGGTCTTTCGCCGTCGGTGACCGCGATCCCCCTTGCCCGGAGGGTGTCCTCGAGCTGGGGGGAGCCGAGCACGTACGCTGACTCCAGGCCCCTTTCGGCAAGGTAGGCGGCGGCGGCCATTCCCGACGTCGTGATCGACCAGGGATCCACCTTGACACCGACCCGGTCGCGGAGTACCTCGGCAATCGATTCCGGCGTTTTCGTGGAGTTGTTCGTCGCGTACAGCAGTTGCCAACCACGTTCGGCGAGCTCAGAGATCGTTGAGGCAGCCCCTTCGATGGGCGATGAACCCAGGTAGACAACACCATCGAGGTCGAAGACGATCGTTCCGATGGCCTGGTTCTCCTGTTCGTGATTCGAGGTCGACATGCGCGGCGTATCACATGGCGCTATTGCACGGTGCGCACGCGCTCGGAGAACGCCGTGATCACGGAAGCGAGAAACCTGGTTGTTGCCTTGACGGATTCTGCGGATACCTTCTCATCGATTCCATGGAACATCGCGAGCATGTCGGGGAACGAGGTCGTATCGTCGAACAGCCCAACCCCATATGCGGGAATCCCGCGGTCGCGGAAGAACCGTGCATCCGTCGTCACGGGTGTGAGCGTGGGTGCCAGTTGCCTCGTTCCGAGGTGGATCTCCGCTGCATCGCCGATAGCGTCCCAGAGAGGGCCGTGTGCAGGGGAGCTGTTCGCCTTCATATCGAGAACAGGCGCCAATTCGATATCGTCGTACAAGTCGGGGCCAAGCACTTTCCGAAGATGGTCGTCCAGGTCGGTCAGGTCCTGGCCGGGTAGCAGCCGGATGTCGATGTCGCCGCCTGCAGCGTCGGGGATCATGTTCACCTTGGTACCACCGCTGAGAACATTCGGGGAGAGCGTCATGTGGGTGCATGCGTGGATCCAACGGGCGAGAGTCGGGTCGCTTGCCCCTACCAGGTCGATGGCCGTGTCTATCTGATCCTCGTCGACAAGCATCTCTTCGAGATTGGGATCCAGGCCGAGGTGAGGCACGAACCTGGTCCACGCGTCGGTGATGCGCACCGGCTGATCGGCCGAGCCGATACGGGAGAAGGCCGCAGACAGGGTCAGCACAGCGTTCTTCCGCCCGTAGGGCTGACTACCGTGACCAGGCGTACCCCTCGACGACACGGTGCGCCATACGGGACCCTTCTCCGCGACGGTGACGGGGAGAGCAGGGCTTTCGGCCGTGCCGAGAGTCGGACCGGCTACCTCGGTGAGTACGTAGTCGCAAGCGACAAGGTCCCAGTGCTCCTCGACGAGATGTTTGGCTCCGTACACACCTCCGGCCTCCTCATCGGCAACACATGCGAGGATCACATCACCGGCGGGGGGCGGGATGACACCGTCTCTGATCCAACGGAACACGACAACCATCGCAGCCGTCACATTCAGCATGTCGACGGCGCCCCGGCCCCAGATGAATCCGGCATCATCTGTTCCGGCAAAGGGATCGTGCGACCAGTCGGCAGCGTTCGCCGGGACAACGTCCAGATGAGGGATGAGGAGAAGCGTCCGTCCGTCCGGATCGGTTCCTTCAACGCGGTAGATGACCGACGCCCTGCCGGGAATCGGTTCGACCACGGTGCCAGTTTCTCCGAGGTACTCCTGGACCGTGCGAACAGAACGGATCTCGTGGCCCGATGTGGGCTCACCGGTGTTCACACATGCGTTCTTGATCAGGTTCACCAGCAGCTCTACGGCTTCGTTGCCGTCGGGTGTGTCAGGCATCATCGCTGGGTGTGGAGTCTGCCGAGTACATGATGATCGATCGAGCGGCGAATCCGTGGGACTCGAAGAAGTTCTTGGCTGCGCGTTGACCGGGCCCGACGGGAGCATCGAAATGATGGACATCGCGGTCTCTGAGGATTCTCATCGCTGCGGTGAGCATCGCATGGCCGACACCCACTCCCCGAGCATCGGGTTCTGTATAGATGAGTCGTATTCGTCCGATTGTTGACCCATGTGCCCGATTCAGCATCGGCTCGATCGTCGCCCAGAGGAAGCCGACGGCGGCACCATCGATCTCGCCTGCGAGAACGAACGACTCGGATTCCTCGATCGCGCGGAACAACGACAGATCGAATCGTTCCTCGAGACCGTCGGTGAGCGCCCAGATCGGTTTGCGAACCGTCTGTTCAGATTCCATCTCCCGATAGAGGGACACAAGCCGGAAAACGTCACTATTGACGGCAGGACGCGCTGAAACATTCATGGTCGCGAGCGTAGCCAGCGAACGTCGGTTAGGAGTTTGCTCGTCCGAACCTGCTGGTGATACCCCAGCGGGTGACCAGCCAGATTGCCTCGATCGCGATCAATCCGTTCATCTTCGACTCGCCGTACAGCCGATCCTTGAAGGTGATCGGCACTTCGACGATCTCGAGGCCTGCCTGTTCCGTCCGCCATGCCATCTCGACCTGGAAGCCGTAACCAGACGCTTGGCATGACGATGGATTCACCTTGCGTACCGTCGCGTCGCGAAACGCCCGGAATCCGGAGGTCGCGTCTCTCACCGTGAGATTGAGCATCATCGAGGCGTATGCGTTGCCACCTCTCGAGATCGCCTCCCTGTACCAGGGCCAACCACGGGTTCCACCGCCGGGTACGTATCGCGACCCGATGGCGAGGTCGGCGCCTGCCTCCACGGCAGCAACAAGTCTCGGAAGGTCGGTCGGATCATGGGAGAAGTCGGCGTCCATCTCGCAGAGAATCTCGTAGCCAAGTTCGAGTCCGTGTTCGAATCCGGCTGCGTAGGCAGGTCCGAGCCCGGCCTTTTCAGACCGATGGAGGACGCGGACTCCATCGTCCGATGCGGCGAGAGAGTCGGCGATTCTGCCGGTTCCGTCGGGAGAACCATCGTCAACGATGAGGAGATCGAGCCCAAGGCCGCGAACGGCCTCTGTGATCAGCTCGATGTTCTCAGATTCGTTGTAGGTGGGGACGATGACGAGGACCGACATAGGGAATTGTTCCATACGGAGAGTGTCGGCGCATCAACAAGTCAACTTGAGCCTGCGATCGCTCTCTTCCCTGACGCCTGAAACCTGATACCTGGCTAACTCGCACAGTCGAGACAGATCTTCTTGCGCTTGGCGGCGAGCTGGTTCCGCCGTTTGACCAGGAAGCAGCTCGTACAAACGAACTCGTCGGTTGCAGCTTCGTCGACTTCGCCTGCCTCCATTGCGATCTCGGCGCGGCGAATGGCACGCATCTCTGCGGCTTCATCAACAACGATCGTCTCGTTCGACTCGTCCTCGGTGAGCATCTCGAGCTCTTCGGCCTCGAGCTCGTCCAGGGCTTCAGTTGCCTCGGACTCACCGTCCGCGGATTCGTCGACGGGGACCTCTGGGCCCTTGATTTCGAGAGCTTCGAGTTCTACAACCTCTTCGAGCTCTTCGGGGATGTCGGTGGTCATGTTCCTCTCGGTTCTATTTCTCGGCGCGGAGCATACCGAATTCGCGTCACAGGTCAATCTGTTCGTGGCCGACGCACTCAACGCGTCGATCTCAGATCACGAAGTCGATCGCTCCCGGAATGACGTCAACGGTGATGCTTCCCCTTCCGATGATTTCGCCGTCTGCCTCGACGGGCCAGTCATCGGGGACCTCAATGCGAATCGATGAACCCGAATAGCGCTGTACGCCCTTGTGGGTGAGGTGACTCCCCCTGAGCACACGAGGCATGATGGAGAAGGCCTGTCGCCGAGGGCCGCGGAACACCTGCACATCCATCTTCCCGTCCGTGAGCACCGACCTGGGAGCGATATTGAGCCCGCCACCGAAGAACTGTCCGTTCGCGACCACAACGTTCATCGCTTCACCTTCGAACCGGTGTCGATCGACATTCACGCCCACCGAGCCGACCGTGAAGCGCCACAATGCGATCCAGAATGCGGTGGTGTACCTGGCGGACCCGGCCCAACGTGGAAGACGGCTCGCAGTCTCCACCGATGCAGCAGCGACTCCGAGGTTGAGAGCGTTGAGAAAGTATCGACTACCGAATGAGCCTGTCGCTCTCCCTATGTCGACGGTGTACAGGTCGGAATCAGCGATTCGCTCGAGGCCGGGCCTCACTCCGTGAAGATGTCCGAACGTCCGTACGAAGTCACTTCCGGAACCTGTCGGCACGATCCCAAGGACACACCGGTCATCACTCGAGGCCTCCATGATGCCGTTGAGGACCAGGTGGGCTGTTCCATCGCCCCCAACCGAGATGAAATGCCTGAATCCATCCGTATGGGCGTCAGAGACGAGCCGCACCACGTCGTCGGCTGATGTCGATTCGACGAATGTGGCGTCCAGACCGAACTCCTCTGAAGCCGTGAGTACGTCCTCGGAGAGAGACCTTGTTCGCCCTGCAGCCGGGTTTATGACACCGAACCAATTCATTGTGGGGCTCCGACCTTGACGATCCCCCTGTCGATCAGCCTGAGAGCCTCAGATGCAACGAGTTGGAAGTCAGGGAATCCATCCCGTATCTGACGGAGAAGGTCCAACAGTTGACGGGATGACCGGACGAAGTCGCCGGCGCGAAGATCGTCCGTGTCGAAGATGTCCACGAGATCGAGGCCGGAGGCCCATGCGTGCATCGAGTCGACGAGCCCGACGTCTGGGTAGCGGGTCTCGACAAGTCCAGCTTGCCTTTCCCGGTCACCGATTGCCTCGGCAAGTTCTGCCACTTGTGAGAACGGATCGGAGACAAACGACGTATGGGGCATTTCGGACACGTCTCCTCCTCTCGCCTGATACGTGAAGATGGACGCGAGAGCGGCGAACTCTGCGGGTGAGAGATCGGTGAATATGCCTGTTCGCAGCGCCTCGGCGAGGAGCAGATCGAGTTCG
Organism: uncultured Acidimicrobiaceae bacterium; assembly: GCA_964635205.1. GTDB lineage: Bacteria > Actinomycetota > Acidimicrobiia > Spongiisociales > UBA5794 > B3-G11. The sequence continues at coordinate 15,079 of CAZWMX010000001.1, forward strand.
TTGTACAGGCGCCTGAGAGATTCCCCTCGTGCAGTCAACTTCCAGTTCCTCGTGTAGCCGATACCGTCGAGCACCTTCATGAGGTTGTCGAACTCAAGACCGATGTCGTTCGTTCTCGACCGCTCGAGACGTCGTTCAAGACGTCGGATGTCACGCTCGGCACGTTTCGCTCTCTCAGCCCACTTGAGGTGGGTCTCGAGGTCGGGGCACCCGAACACGCCGTCATCCTCGTTCCTCGGGAACAGGGTCGTCGGTTCCACCTCCGGTATGAAAACTTCGAGGAGTGAAGCGACTTCCTTCCGATATGTCGGATCCTCGGATCGCTGCGGGGTCGGCAGAGAGATCTCACCGAGCACCACTGCCGTTGCAGGAAGGTCTCGTGTTCGGATCATCTGCCTTCTTCCTGCAACACCTGTCAGGGAGAGCTTCGGCTGGCCGCCGCCCCATGACCTGCCAAGAAGCACAAGGTGCTCACCTGCGACCTCGATCACGGTGCCGGGCTGGAGGAGATTCGTGTCGGCCGTCCTCTTGAACACATTCGCCCCCGGATCCCCTAGCTCCCAGATGTCGCCGCGTTCACAGGTAGCGGCACTTCGGAAGGTCCTGAGATCGCCCCTTCGATCATCCAGGTTCTCTCGAAGCTGCTCGAACCGTTGCACTGTTGAGAAGTTCGCAAAGGATGCATCCAGCAAGGTGTGGGCCGTTTCCTTGTCATATCGCGCGATCAGGTTCACCGCCATGTTGTAGGTGGGCGTGAAAGACGATCGGAGCGGGTTGGATCCCTTCGCGGCGATCGCCGTGACGCGGTCGAATGGCACGTAGGAGCTGAGAAGGACAACAGCCGTCCCCTCCGAGTCGATGCCGCGACGGCCCGCCCTGCCCGTCAGTTGTGTGAAATCGCTTGGCTGGAGCAACTCGTGGCGCTCACCGTCGAATTTGCTGAGCGAGTCCAGTACCACCGTTCTCGCGGGCATGTTGATTCCGAGGGCGAGTGTTTCCGTCGCGGCGACAACCTTCACGAGCCCCCGGAGAAAGAGCTCCTCGACGGTCTCCTTGTAGGCAGGAATGAGGCCGGCGTGATGTGACGCTACACCCCGTTCGAGAACACTCACCCAGCGTTCGTAACCAAGAACAGTGAGGTCCTCGGTACTGAGATGGCCGATGTGCCGCTCTGCGATCTCGCGAATCTGGTCGCGTTCGGCCGACGTCGTGAAGTCGAGTCCTGCGTTCGCAACTTCCTGGGCTGTCTGGTCACATCCCTTGCGCGAGAACACAAAGTAGATACATGGCAGGAGGCCGCCTCGGTCGAGCTCGCGAACAACCGAAACACGACGCGGTGTCGAGAATCGCCTGTGCCTCCCTTTGGTCGATGTGAGCATCCTGGAAATGGCGCCATTCGCTCGGCCGTTCCTTCCAAAGACGGGCGCCATGGAGATTTGGTGTTCTCGATGTTTGTCGCGCCACATGTACATTGACGTCAATGGGACGGGCCGTTCGGTTTCGACAACAAGGTCGCACTCTCCGCGACGTTGCCGTACCCAGTCGGTGAACTCATCAGGGTTTGCAACAGTTGCAGACAAGCACACGAGTTTGATTCGCTTCGGGAGGTGGATGATGACTTCTTCCCATACGGAACCCCGGTGGCGGTCGGCCAGATAGTGGACCTCGTCCAGAACGACGAGGCCGAGGTGATCAAGCGCATCGGATCCCTCATAGATCATATTTCGCAACACCTCAGTTGTCATCACGATGATGGGGGCGTCACCGTTGATCACGTTGTCGCCCGTGAGTAGTCCGACCCGTTCGGGCCCATGAACGACGATCAAGTCATTGTACTTCTGGTTCGAGAGCGCCTTGATAGGTGTGGTGTAGAACGCTCTCCTGCCTCCAGCCACACAGATCGCTATCGACCCGTCGGCGACGAGCGTCTTGCCTGAACCGGTCGGAGCCGTGACCACCACTGAGCGGCCCTGTTCAACCGAGTTCAACGCTTCGATCTGGAATGCATCTGGCGGAAAAGGCAGTTCGGAGAGGAACACATCGAGTGTCGAAGAAGTCATGCTGAGCCTTCACCGGATGCCATGGGCCGAAAAGTAGTAGGTAGTACGTAGTAGGTAGTACGTAGCAGGAACGTGGCGCCATGATAAGTGTCGTAATACGTAATACGTACTACGGGCTGATTCAGCTGGCTGTGGTCAGCCGCGAGAACCAGTCGTCCTCATCGAGGAGCTCGATGAACCCAGCGATCTCGTCCTCGGTGATGGGTGCCGCAGCGAGAGTGATCTCATAGTTGACGCCTGTTGCGAGAAGAATGCTCACAACTCTCCGGGTCGCCGGCCTCACCTGTACAGCCATGCAGCTTGGACAGGAGAAGCGGTAGGAGCCTGCAACACCGGCGCCTGTCAACTCGAGAGCGATGTCGGCGGTTGAGAGCTCTACATCTCCGCAGCCCTGGCATGTTGTCCTGATGGTTGTCATCGCTACTCCAATTACCAATGTCCTTACAGACATCGGCACTTGGCCGGGCGAATAAAGGACTATTCATCACATAGTCATCTTGAGGACTCATATCGCGCACGTATGCGAGAGCGAAGATCATCTATTGCCTCGATCACCTCGTCGCCTTCGATATCGGACACTGCCGACCCGAGTCTGATGAGGAGCCTTGCAGCCACCAATGGATCCGACACGGACATCGTGACCCTCTGCGATCCGTCGTCGAGTTGCCGGGAGCTCACGGGGTAGTACTCCGCAACCCAGTTGGACGCCGGGTCCGTTGTGAAACTCACGTGGGCATCGGAATCGGTCGGTCTGTAGTGGATGATTCCATCGATCTCGGTGTCGTCGCGTTCGTAGGTTTCTTCGAGTTCCTCGATGTTCACGATCCTGTCGACCCTGAACACACGGTCGGCACCGGCCCTACGACAGGTCCCTGTCAGATACCAGTTTCCAAGATTGAACAGAACCGTCCGACCCTCGACGTCGCGTACGGTGCGCTCGTTGGTTGCCAGGGAAACGTATGTGATCCGTACGACGTGACGGCTCTCGATAGCGGACTCGAGTGTTGTCACAGACTCCGGGGTCGGCACATCGAAGTACACGAGCGATTCGGCGTCCGGCACCACAGCGGTGGTCAGTTTGTTCACAGCCGACACCAGGGCGGGAGGAGCGTGCTCGGACTGTATGAACGTCATCCCCGCGGCCAACAACCCAAGGGCCTCAGGTGCAGTAAGGCGCAGAGGTCGCGAGAAATAGTCGGCAGCATCAACGAACACCTCATCTTCGAAGACGTCAATATCGATCAGGTCACCCGGCCCGTAGCCGGGAAGTCCGGTCATGTACACCAGGTGGAGATCCTTTACGAGGTCCGCTTTGTCCTTGTAGCCGAAGCGAGTGATGAGCTCTTCGATCTCGGCGCCATCGTGCTCGATGATCCATGGGAGCATCGAAAGGATCCTCGACAGCCGCTGTGCAGTTCGATCAGAGGTCATGTACACCCACATGAAAGAGGTAGGACTCCACGAGCTCTTGGGGTGACTCGATCACGGCCTTGTCATCGAATCCGAGCATCCATCCAATGAAGCCCGATTCCGAAGTCACGGGTAGGTCGAACGTTACGGAATGGGAGCTTCTCGAAACCTCTGTTGTGGCTCCGGCCTGGCGCATCGCAACGTCGGCGACGTCGGCATCGAACCGAACCCTCGCGATCGGGTCGCTCGGATCGGAGGGACGAGTGAAGTCTGGGAGCGCCTTCCGAGGCTCGAACCGGGCCGGTCGCTCGAATACTCCGCCGGCACCGTCGATCTTGATCTCTTGCATCCGATCGACTCTGAACGCTTTGACGACATCGGGTTGGCCGACCTCGGGTGCGAGGAGATACCAATGTCCGAAACGGTGACCGAGGCCATAGGGCTCGGCGGTCCGAGGTCGGTCCTTGTAGGTGAACAGCACGCGCCGGCGCTCCGTGACTGCTTCGAACAGATCACCGAGGAGGTGCAGGTCATGCCCCAGATCCGCAGATATGGCAGTACCCGAAGACGAAGCTGCACCACCCAGCTTGAAGATCGCCGCTGCCTCGGTGGCCTGTCCCCCGAAACGAACCGCCTGAGCTGCAAGAAGGAGGGCTGATCGCTCCTCCTCGGAGAGACCCGGATCGGTTATCGCGTATTCGTCGCTCGGGACGACGTAGCCGACTTCAACTTCCCAGATATCGGTGTGGCGAAGCACGATCGGCACGCCGAGGTTTCTCAAGAGGTCCTTGTCCCTCTCGAACGTTCGTCTGAACGCCTCATCGGTGGGCTGGTCGTAACCCTTGACGGTGTACCGGATCTCCTCAGCAGTCACGGGCCTTCCAACGGTGAGCAGGAATGCAAGGAGATTCAGGATACGTTCAATGACCTTTTGCATCCTTGTCAGCGTATCGGTAGCGAGGTCCGTGTGGAAGAACCGTCACAGACTTTCGATGAGACGATCAACACGTTCGTCATACGCCTTGAACGGGTCCTTGCAGAGCACCGTCCGCTGTGCCTGATCGTTCAATTTGAGGTGTACCCAGTCGACGGTGAAATCTCTCCGCTTCGCCTTGGCGGCCTTGATGAACTCACCTCGAAGACGTGCGCGAGTGGTGCCTGGTGGACGAACCATGGCGTCGTCGACCGCATCGTCGGTCACGATCCGGTCCATCAACCCTGCGTGTTCCATCTTGTAGTAGAGGCCACGATCGCGGTTGACATCGTGATAGTTGAGATCGATGAGCGCGAGTTTCGCTGAGGACAGGGGAAGATCATGCTTGAGGCGATACCGATCCATGAGATGGTGCTTTGCGACCCAATCGACCTCTCGATGGAGTGTCATCGGGTCTTTCTCCAGGCCGGTTAGCAGATGCTCCCACATCGAGATCGCGCGTTCTATCTCAGGCGTCACTCCCGAGATACGCGCATATCTCATGACCCGCTCCAGATACTCCCACTGGATGTCGAGCGCCGAGAGTTCTCGTCCATTTGCGAGCCTGACCCGTCGCTTGCACGTGATGTCGTGACTGATCTCCCGAATCGCCCTGATGGGGTTCTCGAGCGATAGGTCTCGAAACACGACCTCGTCCTCGAGCATCTGGAGAAGAGCGACCGTGGCTCCGATCTTGACATAGGTGACGTATTCGGACATGTTCGAATCGCCGGCTATCACGTGCAGACGCCTGTAGCGCTCTGCATCGGCGTGTGGCTCATCCCTTGTGTTGATGATCGGCCTCGATCGGGTGGTCGCCGATGAACTGCTCTCCCATATGTGCTCGGCACGCTGGGCAAGGCTGTACATGGTTCCGCGTGCTGTATTGAGCAGTTTCCCTGCGCCGGCCCAGATCTGCCTTGTAACGAGATAAGGAATCAGCGTATCGATCGTTCGCTGAAAGTCCGCTTGGCGCCTGACGAGGTAGTTCTCGTGACACCCGTATGAGTTCCCTGCCGAGTCCGTGTTGTTTCGATACAGGTAGATGTCACCACGGATCCCCTCCTCCGCGAGACGACGTTCTGCGGACTCGACCAGTCCTTCAAGGATACGTTCACCCGCCTTGTCGTGCGCAACAACGTCATAGAGACTGTCGCACTCGGGTGTTGCGTATTCGGGATGACTACCTACATCGAGGTAGAGACGCGACCCGTTCTCGAGGAACACGTTGGATGAACGACCCCACGACACGACTCGACGAAAGAGATAACGCGCCACCTCGTCCGGCGAAAGCCGCCGCTGTCCCCGAAGAACACAGGTCACCCCGTACTCGTTCTCGATGCCGAATATCCGTCGTTGCATGATTTCAGGGTACAACACGGGACCGTCTGTGGGGCACTTCGAGGTCTACTGCGGTGCCCCGTCCTCGAATTCCTCGATGGCGAGCCTGCGGAAGGTGCGCCCCTCCTCCGCCCGGTCGAGGAATCCCGTCTCCCATGCGGCTGGAGCGATCTCACGGTCCTCCGCGCGCTCGATGGTTGTAGTCGCCAGTCGAGCCGCTTCCGACAACGGGAGATCCGGACGAAATGATTCCCTGACGGACTCGGTGATCGCCTCCTCCCTTGCCCCAAGAACGGCGAATCCCTCAGCGTCGCGTAACGTGCCGTCGTACTGGACACGGAAGAGTTTGTCTGAGCCGACATCAACACCGAGTTCTGCAACAACGATGTCAACCTCATAGGGTTTTACTTCGTGGCTGAATATCTGGCCGAGAGTCTGGCTGTATGCGTTCGCGAGGCTCTTGCCCGTCACGTCGCCTCGGGCATAGGAGAAACCCTTCAGGTCCGCGTACCGGACTCCTGCGACACGGAGCATCTCGAACTCGTTGAAACGTCCAACACCGGCGAAGGCGATCCTGTCGTAGATCTCACCGATCTTACGCAGCGATGGTGACGAGTTCTCGCCTATCAGCAGTACCCCTACGTCCAGCTGCATGACGATGATCGGCCTGCCACGACCGATCCCCTTCTTTGCGAAATCGGCGCGATCCTTGACCAGTTGTTCCGGCGGAACGTAGAACGGCATGGTCATGGTCGTCCCTCCATGACAGTCGCTGCTATCGGGGCCAGGTCAGAGTCGGGAACCTCGTCGACACCGGCACTCGTCACCATCACGATGCTCGGATAGATGCTGCGCCTGAGATCCGGTCCTCCGGTGGCAGCATCCTCCTCTGCCGCGGCAACCAGCGCCTCGACAGCCAGCGACAACGCAGAGTCACGGTCGAGGTCGGGTTGCCACTCTGATTTGAGGAACGCCTTCGCCTCACTGCCACCCGAACCGGTCGTCGCATAGCTGAGTTCGTCGTATCGGCCACCAACGACGTCGAAAGAGAACAGCCTTCCGGTCTTATCGATCTCGTCGAAGCCGCAGAACAACGGAATCACCACGAGTCCTTGGAAAGCGAGCGACAGGTTCCCTCTGATCAACCGGGCGAGGAAGTTGGCCTTCCCCTCGAGGCTCAATCGTGAACCTTCGATCTTCTCATAGTGTTCGAGTTCCGTCTGGAAGAGTTTGATCAGTTCGATTGCCATTCCGGCTGTACCCGAAATCGCCACCGCCGAGTACTCATCCGCCGGATAGACCTTGCGAACCCGTCGATGGGCGATCAGGTTTCCCGCTATCGCTCGGCGGTCACCGGCCATGAGCACGCCATCGGCCCACGTGAGAGCGAGGACCGTGGTCGCCTCAGGGATCGCGTCCGTTGGGGCCGAATCAAATCGCCACTCAGGGGTGAGCTCACGATGCTTGAGCATTGATAGAAACGACCCGTCAACGATCGGTTCGCCGATGCGAAGAGGGCCGATCCCCGTCATTCCAGTCTTCATTCGCCGCCCTTCTGGACATAGTTCTTGACGAATTCCTCGGCGTTCTCCTCGAGCACGATATCGATTTCCTCGAGTAGGTCGTCGATCTTCTCAGCCACTTCCTCGCCCCGTGCCGTTGGTGCGTCCTGATCCGCCTCTTGTGGCGCCTCGCTCTTCTTCGATCTACGTTCGCGTTCAGTCATCGGCCCCTCCGAGGTTGTCGATCAGGGTGGCTGCGTCCGGACTTGCAGCCAGCAGTTCTTCGACGAGGGCCCTCGACCCTCGAAGTGGTTCCATCATAGGGACGCGAACGAGGGTCGATCGACCAACGTCGAACACGAGGGAGTCCCAGTTCGCAGCTACCACCTGGTCAGGATACCGCCTCAGACACTCCCCTCTGAACCACGCGCGGGTTGCTGTCGGTGGCGTCGAAACCGCGGCTTCGACGTCCTCGTCCTTGAACAGTCGACGGATTCTTCCACGTGCGACAAGACGGTGGTACAGACCGCGGGATGGGTCGATATCGTGATACTGGAGATCCAGGAGCGCGAATTTCGGATCGGACCAATCAAGTCCGTCGCGCTGACGGTACGCATCCATGATCGAGAGTTTTGCAGCCCAATCCAAGCGATCCGCGACCGACTCGTATCCTTTGGCGAGATCTTCGAGAAGTCCCCGCCACTCCGATAGCACCTCTTTGTAGATCGGTAGAACGTCACAAGTGCCAACGTATCCCTCCAGCTGCGTCAGGTACCGCCATTGCAGTTCCAACGCGGTCGTGTGTTCACCGTCGGTCAGGTCAAGAGACACGTCACCCGAGATGTCGTGGGACACGCGCGTGACCGCATCAACAGGCTCGGCCAGTCGAACCGGTTCACCAAGAGCATCGTCGGACAGTGCCATGAGCATCAGGCTCGCCGAGCCGAGCTTGACGAACGTCTGAACCTCAGACATCGTTGCGTCACCGAAGATGACATGCAGCCGTCTGTACTTGGCCGGGTCGGCGTGGGGTTCGTCACGCGTGTTGACAATCGGTCGCTTCAGCGTGGTTTCGAGACCGACTTCTTCCTCAAAGAAATCTGCTCGCTGGGTGAGTTGATAGGGAACTGCCGGTCGCCCGTGTTCCGAGCCGACCTTTCCCGAGCCCGTCAGGATCTGCCTGGAGATGAGAAAGGACGTCAACTGATGAACGATCTCACCGAATGGCACCGACCTCGGCACGAGATAATTCTCGTGTGCTCCGTATGAGTTGCCCTTCCGATCCGAGTTGTTCTTGTGAATGAGCATCCGTTGGCCGGCTCTGAGGGATTCGTTGACGCGGTTCGCTGCCCTGTGCATGATGACTTCGCCGGCCTTGTCGTACAACGTTGCTTCGAGTGGGTCCGCACATTCCGGTGTGGAATACTCGGGATGGGCGTGATCAACGTAGAGGCGAGCCCCGTTGTGAAGCACTGCGTTGACCAATCCCGAATCCGTCTCATCGATCGGTATCTCACCCATCGAGAATCCTCTGGCGTCGCGCCCCGGAGACTCATCGTCGTAGGACCACCTGATGCGATTCGCTCCCTGTGCGTGGGCATCGACGATCGCAGCGGACGCGGTCACAGGGTTGAAGGAAGGATCGTTCGTGACCGTGATCCCGTACTCGACCTCGGTACCGAGGACCTGGGGTTCAGCCATGATCAGAGGTATTGGCCGGGCGACACGGCTTCGATCGAACGTTGCTCTCCGTCACCCTCGATGAGTGTGCGCACATACACAATTCGTTCACCCTTCTTGCCCGAGATGCGCGCCCAATCATCGGGATTCGTTGTGTTCGGCAGATCCTCATGCTCGCGGAACTCCTGGTTCACGGCATTGAGGAGGTCCTCGAGTTTCAAGCCGGAGGTACCGTTTCCGATCTCCCGTTTGATGGCGTCCTTCTTGGCTCTGCGCACGATGTTTTCGATCATCGCTCCGGATGCGAAGTCCTTGAAGTAGAGCTCCTCCCTGTCCCCGTTCGCGTAGGTGACCTCGAGAAAGCGATTGTCTCGGCCCTCGGCGAACATGGCCTCTGTCGTCTTGTCGACCGCGTTGCTGAGGAACGCGTCGAGGGACTCGAATGAGGCGGTCTCGGATGGGTCGTAGGGAATCCCCTCGGTGAGATAGATGGCGAATATCTTGCGGGCGGCGTTCGCGTCCGGTCTTTCGATCTTGATCTTCACATCGAGGCGACCAGGTCTGAGGATCGCAGGGTCGATGAGGTCTTCCCTGTTCGATGCGCCGATGACGATGACATTCTTGAGCGACTCGACGCCGTCGAGCTCGCTGAGTAGCTGGGGGACGATCGTCGATTCGACGTCGGAAGAGACACCGGTTCCGCGAGTCCGGAACAGCGAGTCCATCTCGTCGAAGAACACGATGACGGGAACACCCTCGTCAGATTTCTCCTTGGCTCGTTGGAATATCAGACGAATCTGACGTTCGGTCTCACCAACGTACTTGTTGAGCAATTCGGGGCCCTTGATGTTCAAGAAGTAAGAACGCGTGTCCATGGACCCGGTGGTCTCGCCCACCGTTCTGGCAAGAGAGTTCGCAACGGCCTTGGCGATGAGTGTCTTGCCGCATCCCGGTGGCCCATAGAGCAGCACACCCTTCGGGGCCTTGAGGTTGTACAGCTTAAAACGTTCGCGATGGAGATACGGGAGCTCAACGGCGTCCTGGATGGTCTCTATCTGTGAGTCGAGGCCGCCGATGTCCGTATAGGTGATATCTGGGACCTCTTCGAGGATCAGCTCCTCCACCTCTGGACGAGCGAGCTTCTCGAGGACGATCCCGGTCTTGGCCTCGAGCCTGACGAGGTCTCCGGCGCGCAGATACTCCTCGTGGACGGGCGCTCCGCGAGTTACGACACGTTCGTCATCGCCTTTTCCGAGGACAACGAGACGATCGTCCCCGAGCAGCTCCTTTATGGTTGCGATATCGCCTATCGGTTCGAAAGCTCGAACATCGACGATGTTGAAGGCTTCGTTCAGTATGACTTCCTGACCGCGTTCGAGTGCCTTGATCTCGACTGTCGGCTCGACCGCGACCCTGAGTTTCCGACCGGACGTGAGTACGTCGACTGTTCCGTCCGTGTTGATGCCTATCACCGTTCCAAAGGGATTCGGAGGTGCGGTCAGCTTCTCGACTTCGTCTCGCAGGAGAGCGAGCTGCTCGCGTGTCTCAGTGAGTGCGGTCGCGAGTTTGTCGTTCTGGCTCGTGGTTTGCGCCAGCTGATTGCGGACGTCGAGAAGGCGCTCTTCGAGGAGTCGGACGCGCCGCGGTGCATCCTGGAGTCTGCGGCGCAGCACAGCAATCTCCTCTTCGAGCATCTGAACCGTTTGTCGGTTCCTTGACGCCTCTGTCTCTGACATCTCGACCTCCTCAACCGGTCGATCGTTCTCTTGAATCGAGTGTAGGACGTGGTTCTGTCAATATCGGACGTTGTGCCGCTACATTAAGCTTCGGCGTTCATTGCGGTGAGCCCAACGAGAACTACCACAAAGGAATCAAGATGAAGGTCTGGATCGATCAGGATCTTTGTACCGGTGACGGACTCTGCGAAGAGATCGCGCCCGACGTATTCGTATTGCTCGATGACGGGCTCGCGTATGTGAAGGAAGGCGACACGATCTTCGCCGAGGCGGAAGGAAATCCCGAAGGCGCCAAAGGTATGGCCAACTTCCCCGACGATCAGATGGACCTGGTCGTTGAGTCTGCGGAAGAGTGCCCGGGCGAGTGCATCTATATCGAACCGTGAGAGAGTTCACAGTTCACAGTTCTCAGTTCTCAGTCGGCAGCTTCCGAACCGTAAATTGTGAACCGTAGACTGTGAACTATCCACTGTCGACATGACCTCGCCGACCACTGCTTGTTGGCAGTCGCTTTCTTGAAACGGTGAGAAATCCCGTGTGGCCGATCATGCGGTGGTCGGGTCGCACACTTCGACCGTCGATCGTCCATGTTCGCATCATCACTTCGAAGGTCTCTGATCCGGTGAACGACCTCGTCTCTGACAGAGCCTCCCTTACTTTCTGGACTTGTGGCACTGTCGGCAGATAACACGCGAATCCCCCGCCCCCAGGGAGTACTCGTGCTGCGATCGCCGTGGAGTGCCATGGTTCGGGAAGGTCGAGCACGATCCGATCGGGTCTCACTCCGTCGAGGACGTCCTCGACGTCGCCGATTCTGAGTTCGATGTTTTCGGGAACCGTTCCGACAAACGACTCGATCAACCTCTTGGCATGTTGTGCATGGTCCTCGCGCCGTTCGACGCTGACCACTCTCCCGCCGGCGCCCACTGCTCTCGATAGCGCGAGAGTCAGCGCACCGGAGCCCGTTCCCGCCTCGACCACAACACAGCCCGGCGCGATGTCGGCCCACGTGATCAACACGCTCGTGTCCTTCGGGTACATGACAGCGGCCCCGCGCTTCATGCGCAGGACGTGATCGGCAAGCCTCGGGCGCATCGCAACAAGAGCTGTACCCGCGGAGGACCGAAGGGTCGATCCTTCGGGCAAACCGATGATCTCCGCGTGTGGAACTGTGCCTTTGTCGAACTGGAACGTGCTCGTCGAATCGAGGGTCAGCAGGAACTGGCGGCCCTTCGCGTCGGAGAGAAGACAAGCTTCACCATGGACGAACAGGTCCCCTGTCCGCTTCTTCACTGCGTGGGAATCAGCGTCGCCATGACCGTGGCCACCATCATCGCAACGACCACCCAGATGACGATGCGAACCCATTGTTTGTTTCCGCCGAACATCATCAGCCTCCAAGAGGTCCATCGTGGACGACACCGCGGCCTCGATATACCCGAATCCTCGTGTCAGTCCCCGGTGTGATGACCCCCCGATAGAGAACCTTCTTGCGGCCGCTGCCTCTGAGGATGAAGCCGGCACCGACAAGCCCGACACCGACGATCGTCTGAGTAGCGGAGCGTGACTTTCCGGCGGTCGCCGTCTTCCATCCGAAACGTGTCAGCGGATGAAAGTGGCCCCACCACCAGCGGCGAACTGCGAATCCGAAGGATTTGCTCACTGTGTGTAGACCTCGACGCGGATCTTGGAATGCCTCGAACGCCACACTGCGAGGGCTACGAGTCCGATGACAACAATACCGGCCACAACAGCGAGCGTGGCGGCATGCGACTTCGCCTCTTCTTCCACATCGGTGACAACACCCTCGATCTCTCTCAGCTTTGCTTCGAGGTCGGCCTTTCTCACGGTCACGTCTGATCTCCTGGCTCATATGGCTGCGGGGCAATGTCGTGAACGCCTCTGTCGGGTACCAACTTGACCAGCAGCGCAACGAATCCCACGAGCACGAGGGTGGACAGCACATATCCAAGCGCTTCCCAGTACTCGCCCGACGGCAGCACGCCTATCAGCGCACGCAGACCAGCCACCGACAAGAGAACGAGCGCCGCTCCCCAGAGTGCGGCTGCCCCGAGCGAGTAGCCGGCAAAGTGCCCGAGCTTCTTGGCCGGTTCGACGGTTTCCTGGAGCAGGTACTCCTTGGCGAGTTCGACGAACTCCCTCGTGAGCCTGGGTATGTCCTGTAAATGGGCCATGGTTCCCACTGTTGATTACATCAGGCTACCCGACCGTTTGTTCTTGCGGGCGAGCATGCGCATTCGGTCGCGTCGAGCTACGATTGAGTTTTGTGGAAACCGTCGACCCGGTAGGGCTTCCGTCGCGCCAGAGACAGCTGAGAGCGAAACGAAATCTGATCCCGCTTGTCGGCGGTCAGGCCGTTTCGCTGTTCGGCGACTACATCGCGTTCTTCACATTGCCGTTGTTCGTACTCTCCCTCACGGGGGATGCTTTCGATCTCGGCCTCACGGCGGCAGCAGAGACGCTTCCGATGCTCCTCTTCGGCCTCGCCGCAGGTGTGTTCCTCGACCGAAGGCGCAGACTCGGCGCGACCCTGATCGGTGCCGACCTCGTTCGGGCGGGGTCCTTCCTTTTTCTCGCGATCGGATCATATTCGGGATGGATCAACGAATACATCGTGTTCGGCGTCGCGTTTCTTGCGGGATCGATGGCGGTGGTGTTCGATTCAGGGCTGCAGTCGTACATGACACGATCGCTTCTCGATGAGGATCTCGTCCGAGCGAATGCTCAGCTCGGTATTGCCAGAACACTCTCACTCAGTGCCGCTCCGCTCGCCGGCGGTGTTCTGATCGCCCTTGCCGGCGGGTTTGCTCTTGCGTTCGGCATCAACGCAGCTACGTTCGTGGTGTCTGCGGCCCTCCTCGCGTTCGTGCGTCCGATCAAGAGCTTCTCGCCACCCAAACATGAGCCCTTCCTCGTTGCGATCAAATCAGGGCTCAGCGTTCTCTTTGCAGACGAACGGTTGAAGTGGGGAACCTTGGGGGGCACGGTCACGAACCTGGTGTTTCAACCGCTTGAAGCTCTCTTGGTCCTGTTCGTTGCGGCCGAGGTTCTGGGTATGGACGTATCTCAGGGTTCGGCTCTCGCAGAGAGTGGGCGTGAGATAGCGTTGTTCTTCGCTGCACAGGCCGCTATCGGATCAATCGGCGTTGCCTTCGCAGGTCGAGTTGCCAAACGTATTCCGCTCGGCACGATGTATGTGATCGGGCTGGCCATGCTCGGCTCCGGATTCCTGGCGGTTGCCATCATGGGGAACTGGTACGCGATCATCCCTGCAGGGATCGCCATCACCGGTGTCACGTGGGTGAACGTTGCCCTCGTGACGCTCCGACAGCAGCTCGCCCCCCCGGATCAGATGGGGAGAGTCATCGCTGCATCGCGTACGTTCGCTTGGGCGGGTCTTCCGGTCGGTGCAGCGATCGGCGGCGCGCTCGCAGGAGTCGTGGGAGTTGTACCCGTCTACATAGGTGGCTCGACTGCGGTGATCGTGGTGGCGATCCTTCTGATGCGCAGCGCCCTCTTTCGGAGCCCTGTCATGGCCGGCGATTCGCTCGCACACCGCATTTCAAACTGAAACTCGAGACCTAAGACCTGAAACCTGAGACATGTCTCAGAATCTCTTCTTGAACTTCTGCTTCCTCTTGGACCCGCGTCGCGAACTTATCATCCAACCAAGAGCGAACCCGAACAGGGTTGCGATGATGATCCAGACCATGATCTGGCTTGCAACGTAGCTCACGACGTACCTTCCAGGGCGGTGAATTCGATTCGGCGGTTTCGAGCACGTCCTTCTTTTGTGGAATTGCTGACTTTCGGTTGGGACTCACCGTAGCCGACCACCTCGAATCGCTCGGCCGGTTGTCCGTTGGCAACAAGATACTCGAGCACTGCATTGGCTCGATTCCCGGACAATTGCAAATTGTCTTCTTCAGAGCCGCGATCATCCGTGTGTCCGGCGATTCTCATGTGGATCTCCGGCGCTGCGATCAACGCGGCAACAATCTCGTCGAGCAACGCCTTGCCCTTGTCCGTCAACTCGTAGCTCTTCGTCCCGAATTCGACGACCTTACCCTCGATGAGCTCGTCGAGGCTGACCTGCAATTCTTCGATCTCCTCCTGGGTGGGCCCGACCTCGAGCAATCGGATCGCAGGATTCGCCTTGAATCCGAGCTCGTCCGCGGTCTCGGTGACCTTGGTGTTGAGTTCGTTGCGTAGATCCTTGTCCTCGACCTCTCCGGCGACCACGAGCAGCTTCCCGTTCGGATCAACGATCAGCTGACCGGCGAGCAACGATGGGCGGATGCTGTTGAGAAGTCCCAGAGTCGATCCGAGCCATCCTGGCTCCTCCTCGAGCCCTTCGAGGACCTCGAGGTTCTCCAAGTCGAGGGATGGGAACGTGCCGATGAGTGTTTCATATACCAGTGTCTTGCGTTCCTCGGAGGCGACGTTGCCTTCCACCGTTGCCGCCTCGCCATCCCAGTTGATCTTGATGGCATCACCCTTGACCACGATCTCCTGGAGCTCTCCGGAGAACGTCGGCCAGAGTTTTCCTTCGACCGAGCGCACACCGGTCAGCGCCGCGACGGCGTTGAAGGCGTCCTCTTCAGTTTGTTCCGTCGTGATCGATCCCGAAAGAAGCACTGTTGCGCCGGCAGCTTCAACGTCGACATCGGAGAACCCCGCTCCCTCCAACGTTTCTTGTGAGCGCACTTCCAGGTCTCGCTCGATGTTGTCTGTACCGAAATACACGGCGGCGAACGATATCGCGATGAACACTGCGAGTGACATCAGGAAGAAACTCGTACCGGACGCGATGGTGTCGTCCGCAGGTTCGGCGCTGAATGAGGGCGGTCGAGATGAAGTGCCCGTGTACCGGGCGACGTCCCCAACGCCGCGTCTCTTTCTTCTGGCCATGAAACAGCTCCGTCGTCCACGCAATGTTACCGGTGAGGTCTGGTACTCCTCTTACGTATCGGTTGGATGATTCGGACGCAGTAGCGATACGTGATTCAGGAGGCTTCTTCAACCGCTGGGTCGGGCTCGCTTGTGTCGAACACCGCGGCGAGCGCCGGTGACCTCGCTGCGCCGTGCTCGATCATGCCGACTACGGCCACTTGGAGCGATCGCACCTTCTCAACGAGCTCGGTATGTTCGGCCTCGAGCGTCGACCTGATGTCGGAGGACTCTCGTTGTGCCGCGGCGATACGGATCGCAGCTTCGTGCCGGGCAGCGTCGATCGTCTCTTGTGCTCGTCGATCGGCCTCTTCCACCGCTCTTCGTCCACGTTCGGCCGATTCCGCTTCGAGCTGGGTAGTCTCTGCCTTGGCTCGTTCCTCGATGGATGACGCCTCTCTCGTCGCACTCTCGAGACGTTCCTTGGCCTGAAACAGGATCGCCGTGCTCTCTTCCTGAGCCCTCTGTGCCTCCATCTTCGGTACTTCGACCAACCGAGCAGCTTCGGCCCTGGCATCTGTGATCATCTGCTGGGCGCGATCCTGGGCTTCGTCGAGAAGATGCTGCTTGGACTCGGCTGCCGCAAGGAATGCAGCCTCCACGTTGCCCTCGGCCTTGTGTGGCGCCTGGATCTTGCGCTCCAACGCGTTCGCTCTCACGCCCTCACGTCTGAGGTCGGCCTCGAGCTCGGACACCTCGTCGGCGAGCTTGTCGAGATACTCCGTTACCTCGTCCGGATCGAAGCCCTTACGGCTGCGCGTGAATTCCTTGGTCCTGATCTGATCTGTGAGTGACTGCATCGGTGACCCCTCTCGTGATCACCCTCCAACCTCGTGCCCGTAGTTACCGTACGATGAATTCGCGCCGTGGTCAAGAGAGTACGCTGCGTACTAATCGGCACTATATCCTCCCCTCTTGAGGACATCCCCGCCCCCCGTGTTGCCGCTCCCTTGTCTCCTGTAGGTGAGCTACCGTCTAGGTCGTGTTGATCCAGGTGATGACAACCATTGGGGAATCCGACTGTGAGTTCATCGGAAGTGGGCTCCTTGCCCAGCCGGTGAACGCCGTATCGAGTCTGGCGTACGCCGTGTTCGGTGGCGTCGTGCTACTCGGCATGTCGAAAGCGAAGGGCAGGGAGCGTACCTACCGATTCGTGTTCGGCATCTTGCTCATCGCCACTGGAATCGGAAGTGTGCTCTTTCACGGCCCTCAAGGGCCCGGAAGCAAGTTCCTTCATGATGTGACGTTCCTCTTGACGCTGCTTTTCATCGCGATCATGAGTATCAGCGGGCT
This sequence comes from uncultured Acidimicrobiaceae bacterium, assembly GCA_964635205.1. Taxonomy (GTDB): domain Bacteria; phylum Actinomycetota; class Acidimicrobiia; order Spongiisociales; family UBA5794; genus B3-G11. The sequence goes on from CAZWMX010000001.1 coordinate 32,045, forward strand.
CATGCGGTGGACCGGCCGTGTCGGATGGGTTACTTTCTTCGCCGCGAGCGCTCTGATCTCCGTACTGCTCACTGCGTGGCCGTCGAGTACGAATCTGCTTGCCGGCACCGCAGCGGTGGTACTCGTCGCGAGCGACGTACTTGGCCATCGGGCCGGTGTGATGCGCATGCGGTGGTGGGCAGGCGCCGTGGTTGCGATGGGCATCGCGGTGCTCATGTTCGTGGCGGGAAGGACCGGCAGTCCTCTGTGCGATTCGGCCTCCCTGTTCCAGGGTCATTCGCTCTGGCACGTGCTCTCGGCCGGTGCGCTGTGGTCTTACTTCGAGTCGACCACGAAGGCGCGGGTCCCCGACGTAGGCGATACCCCGTGATCGACCTCCCATCGATGGTCGAAGTCCGTGCTGCCGCGAGGCGGATCGAGCCACATACACATAGAACTCCTGTGTTCACTTCGCAGTACCTCGACGGAGGTACGGGTGCAACCGTGTTTCTCAAGGCTGAGAACCTCCAGAAGGTGGGGGCATTCAAAGCGCGCGGAGCCACGAACGCGATCCTCTCGCTCAGTGAGGATGATGCTGCCAGGGGTGTTGTCACACATTCATCCGGCAACCATGGACAGGCAGTTGCCTATGCATGCTCGATCCGAGGGATCTCCGCCACCGTCGTCATGCCCGAACACGCCCCGGAAGTCAAGGTCGATGCCGTCATGGGATATGGAGCGAGTGTCGTGTTGTGTCCACAATCCGAGCGTGCTCAGACAGTGTTTCGACTGATCGCTGAACACGACTACACCGAGGTGCATCCCTTCGATGACGCCGCCATCATCGCGGGACAAGCGACGGCGACCCTCGAGTTGGTGGATCAGGTTCCCGATCTCGATGTCGTGTTGGCACCGATCGGTGGTGGTGGTCTTCTCTCCGGCGCATCGATCGTTGCTGCTGATCGCGGCATCGATGTGGTCGGGGCTGAGCCCGAAGTGGTCGACGATTCGTTTCGATCTCTCCGGGACGGGGTCAGGTATCCAGCCACCGGAGCCATCAGTGTGGGAGACGGATTGTTGGTCGGTATCGGCGCGATCCCTTTTGCGATCCTGTCCGGCGCGAATCGAACCGTCGTGACCGTTTCTGAGGATGAGATCATCAATGCCATGCGGGTCCTCGCGCAACGCACGAAGCTTGTGGTCGAGCCCTCCGGTGCAACAGCAGTCGCAGCACTCATCCGGCACGCACCGCTTTTCGCAGGCAAACGCGTCGGTGTCATCCTCTCGGGCGGAAACGTAGAGCTGAAGAGGTTTGCAGTTGACAGTTCACAGTCGACAGTTTCGGAATGGCGCTGACCGTAAACCGTAAACCGTAGACCGTAAACCGTCTACAACACCGTCGACAGATTCGTCAACGCTGTGCCGTATGCGCTTCGTGCCTCAGCGAGATTCCTTGATGCTCGCACCTCGCGCTCTCGGGCGTCCTGGAGGGCGATCTGATCGGTGTCAGAACGGGCTTGGACCGTGCGATAGTTCATACGAGCCTCGGCACGGGCGTCGACCGCCGTTCGTACGGATCGCATCGAAGCGACAGCTGCGTTTGCAGCCTGGGCCGTTCTCTGATCGGGGGCCGCAGCCTCGAGCGAGTAGAGATGGTCGCTCGCCTTCCCGATACGGCCATCGAGCTGACGCCACGTATCTGCAAGTGCGGTGGCCGCTGTTGCGCCGAATTCGGTCGTGCTGTCGAATGTGGCGTTCCCGCGCCAGATGGCCAGATCCTCGGACATGGCGTCATAGAGCCAGCGGGCATCTGCATAACCCTTCCTGGCGCTGTCCTTCCACGATGTCGGAGGTGGACCGACCACGACCTTCTTTTTCGAGCCTCGCGAGACGAACGCAATGATGAGAACGAGGAACGCGCCGAGAACGAGCAGCAGGACCCACCAGGGTGTCGTGTCGGCATCGTCACCCTCCGGCACCGTGGTGTCGGGTGCCTGGGTCGTGTCGGGCAGCGTCGTATCAGGTGCCTGGGTCGTGTCGGGTGACGTCGTGTCGGGTGCCTGGGTCGTATCGGGCCCCTCGCCCGGATCGGATGTCACGGTCACCGATCCGTCGCCGATGATGCCGCACGCAGCGAGCACAATCGCCGCTGCAATAGCGACAAGAACTGTCCGGATTGACATGGGATCCCCTTCACGATGTGTCAGGACCGCATCCTACCTCCAACCTGTGTGGTGGGCGCTAGTGTTGGCGAACAACGAATGAGGGGCTGAAATGAACTTCTGGGACTTCTTCTGGATTCTGGCGATCTGGATCCCGCTTCTTCTTCTGTGGGGTTTCACCCTCGTTGATCTCTTCGCTTCGAGCCACCCAGGCATTGCGAAGGCCCTCTGGGCGATCGCGATCATCTTCCTACCGGTGATCGGCGTGATCCTGTATTTCGCACTCCGCCCGGCAGACGACGATTACAACGTGAGTTCGGCGACACAGACCGGACCGTCGGCCTCGGATGACGTCGCGCGACTCGCCGATATGAATGAGCGAGGACTCCTGGGTGACGAGGACTTCGCTCGTATCGTCACAACGATGTATAGGTAGAAGAAGTTCACGGCTTACGGTTTACGGTCAGCAACCGTTCCGACTGTGAGCCGTGAACCGAAAACCTCTTCAGAACTGGCCGGGGGTCCAGTCGCGCAGGGCGAAGACCTTGCGGGTGGCGATGGCGTCTGCCAGTACCTCTTCTGGGATTCTGTCGACGGTGTCGGCTATCGCGATCTCGGTTGCAGCCGTGGCAACCGGCCCGCCACCCGAGAGATCGCACACTTCCTGCGCACGGGCAGACAACTCTGCAGTTCCGACGATGCGGGCGAGATCGATGATCGACTCCTTGGGCAGACCGAGCAACGGGCGCAGGATCGGCGTCTCCACAGACTTGGATACTGCAACGAGGTGTGGGAGCGTCTGGCTCGAGACCTGTCCGAGAGCATCGCCGGTCACGAGAGCTGAGATACCGGCTTCGTGAGCGATCTCACTGGCAGCAGTTGCCATCATCACCTTGAGCGTTACTTGTCGCATTCGGGCGTCTACATGTTCGAAGAGGGCGTTCTTGACGGGCTGGAACTCGACCAGGTTGACCGTCGGTTCGGTTCCGTGGCCCCAGCGTGACCACAACTCTCGAGCTACGGCGAGTGCATGGTCAGCCTGTGCACAGTTCAGCGAGAAGTGAACGAAGTCGACCGGGCAGCCCCGCGACATCAGCATCCACGCAGCCACGACCGAGTCGAACCCGCCCGACACGAGGCAGAGGACACGTTCCTGGGTACCGAGAGGCAGCCCTCCGGCGGCCTTCTGATGGTCGAGCACGAGGAACGCACGTTGGTCGAGCACTGTCACGTGAACCTCGACTTCAGGGTTCGTGAGATCCACGCCGGCCGATTGCGTGTGCATCTCTGCACCGATGAGCCGAGCAAGGTCCATCGAGTTCCAATCGTGTGTCCCGCGACGCTTGACACGTGCGGCGAACGTGCGCCCCTTCACCTGGTCCAGGGCGAGTTCGGCAACCGCTCTCGCAAGATCCTCGATGTCGTTGAACGGTATGCCGTGCACCGTATCGACAGAGGAGAGGCCGAACACCGAGAGTGCAGCGGATCGGACCGCATCGACGATCGAGTCCGAGGGGTTGAGTTCGAATCGGTGCGTGCCGACTCTTTTCATCGTCCCGTCATGTCCCGCCGACCGAAGGGCATGGTCGAGATTGGCTCGCACGCGTTTGATCAGCCGCTTCTGGGTGCGTCTCGACTTGAGGAAGACGTCACCCGACAGCGTGATATGGAGAGTTGTCGTGGTGGGCATGGCTCAATGATACGAACCAAGGCTGTGTCTCGTCACGGTTGGTTGTCCGCTGTCAGACGTTGAGAGGGAAAGTACTCAACCACGGCGACAGTAGGCGTTCCGAAGGACTCAGAGAGCATCACATTCAGATCGGACACTGCCGGTATGTCGCCCTCTCCCGTGATCGTGACATCGACCTCGTCGCCGGTCACCACCACCCTGTTGAGACGCAGGTTCTCCTCATCTCCAAGCCACTCCTGGGTAACGGATTGGGCAGTTGACTGCCTCGACGCGGTAGTCAGGATGCCCTCGGACGTGAATGCGAGAGGCACCATGAGGATCAGGGCACCGAGGATGACGGTGATGATCACCGTCTTCATCTTCTCCCGGTTTTCCTGCAGCTTTGCGACGAGAGCGAATCCCGTCAGGACGAAAACAAGCGATGCCGCGAGGATGATCGATACGAGGTTCGTCAAGAAGAGAAGGAACGCTCCTGTGGCATCGGCGTAGTTCGCTTCGGTGAGAGTCACTCCCACAACCCCGAGCGGTGGAACGAGAGCCACGGCAATTGCGACCCCGGTGATCGACGAGGAAACACGCTTGTCAACCGTTGCATACGCTCCGGCCGCTCCGGCCGCGACCGCGATCATCATGTCGATCAGCGTTGGGGAGACCCGTGAGATCACCTGTGAGTTCGCTGCAAGCGGAACAAGAGACGGCGCCCACTTCGCCACGATCCAGGCTGTGAGGATCGAAACCGCAACACCCCCGACCACGGTGCCAAAGGATCGGGACACACGTGCCATCCACCCATTGACGATGCCTGCGCTCACGCCGAGGATCGGCGTCATCAGCGGGGCAACCAACATCGCACCGATCACGACCGCCGTCGAGTCCGCGAGAATGGCCAGTGTGGCGATCGTGGTGGACAGTATGAGCAACACCCAGAATCCCACCTGCTTCTGGGTCGAATCGGGAGGCTCGAAATAGAGGCTGTCGATCACATCGCGCCGCATCTCCTCACCGACATCACGGGCCTTCAACCAGCGTTTGATGAAACCTCCGAGCTCGACGGCTCCGAGATGATCTGCATCGGCGTTCGACAGGCCGTAGCTGAGCATGATCGCTCCTGAGACGAGCGCGGTAGCTGAGATCGTGAGGATGAGCGTGGTTGCTATGGCATCGGGAAGCACGAATATGACCACGGCTGCCGCGACCGAGAGTGCGCCACGCACGAGATTGAACGTCCACGCGTCCGAGGTTCGTTTCGCCTGAAGTGCTCGACCGGCAACCATGACACCACGCACGCCGAGCAGGACGGCGAACACCTGTGCAAGCAGTTGGAAGGCAAGGTTGGGCAGGAAGATGATCCCGACTCCTGCGATCAAGGAGATGATCCCGAGACCTACGGTTGTCAAGACGATGGGCCTGACGCGCGCGGCACTCCACAGGTCGGTTCCGCCGATGAAGATCAGTCCGACAGCGAGTGCGAGTCCGAGCAGACGCGCCGATGCTTCCGGCACGACGAGGATGAACAATCCACCGGCGATGAACGCGGCACCGCGGACGGTCGCCGGGTTCAACCAGTCGACTTCCTGCCTCTCGAGTTTCATGTTCATGACTGGGAATCTAGCGGCAGCCCATGTTCCAACCACGAACCCTAGGTATCGGTGAACTGCACGAAGCGGCGCTTGCCGACCTGTACGGTCGATCCGACGAGTTCAGACCGGCTGATCGATTCCCCGTCGAACCGACGGCCGTCGACCTTGACCGCACCTTGTGCGATCAGACGTCTCGCTTCACCGTTGGAGGTGACCAGGCCGGCATCGGCGAGAGCCTTGGGCAACCACACCGGATCCTCGGCAGTGAGTACAACCATCGGCACATCCACGGGAGCCTGTTTCTCCTTGAAGAGACGGTCGAACGCGGCTTCAGCATCTCCCCCGCGCCCCTCGCCGTGGTATCGGTCGACAACCCTTCTTGCGAGTTCACGTTTCATCTCTCCGGGATGGGCCGTTCCATCGGCAAGGCTCCCAACGATCGTCTTGGTCTCATCAGCGTCGGCGCCGGCGGCGAGCCGGAACCATTGGGGTAGCAGCTCATCGGGAATGGACATCGTCTTGCCGAACATCTCGTCGGCATCTGCTCGAACAGAGATGTAGTTGCCGAGGGACTGGGACATCTTCTTGACTCCGTCGGTCCCAACGAGCAGCGGAACCGTTGCAACGGATTGGGGCTGCTGACCTGCTCGTTCCTGCAGATCTCGGCCCATCAACAGGTTCAGGAGCTGGTCGGTTCCACCGATCTCGACATCTGCGTTGATCGCGACTGAATCCGTGCCCTGGAGGATCGGATACATCAACTCGATGAGCGAGATCGGCTCGTTGGCCTTCCATCTGCTCGAGAAGTCCTCGCGGTCCATGAGCCTCGACACGGTCACCTGTGCAGTGAGCTCGAGAACGTCGGCCATGTCCATCGGCGCGAGCCACTCACTGTTGCGCCGTACCTCGAGACGATCCTCGAGCAGAAGCGAGCGAATCGTTGGAAGACACGCATCGACGTATGCATCGACCTCGTCCGAGGAGAGTCTCTTTCGGGTGGAGCTCTTGTCGGACGGATCACCGACCTGGGCTGTGAAGTCACCGAGTATGAGCACTGCCGTGTGGCCCATCTCCTGAAACCGTCGCAGCAGATCGAAAACGACCGCCCATCCCAGGGTGACATCTGGTGCTGTGGGGTCGACGCCGAGCTTCACCCGCAGCGGTTCCTTGCGCTCGAGCTGGCGCATCAGTTCGCCCTCGGGAAGCGCGACGTCAACCGTGCGAGTGATGTATTCGAACTGTTCTTGTGGAGGTCTCATGTTTGCCGGGAGGCTAGCGGTCTCGTACCGGACATCCCTAGTTCTCGATGGCAACGAAGCGCAGCATCTCGTCGACTCCTGCGCTGATCCCGACTCTCGGGGTGGTCCTGTAGGGGGGTGCTCGATCCGGGAGCGAGGTGATGTCAACCGGACCTGCACCGAGCATCAACCCGGAGTCGGATCCCGTGACTCCGAGAGCCTGTGCCAGCTTCCCCGGCCCATCGGCGAGATGGTCACGCCGCCCCCGGCGTTCGATCACGGCATCGGCACCATCGACCACACTTCCTCCGCGCAGCAGCACCGCCTGAGGATCGTCTACTCCCCCGGTGACAAGGTTCATGCACCAATGGATGCCGTAGGACCGATACACGTAGAGCGTTCCGGAAGACCCGAACATCGGTTCGTTCCGGGATGTTCGGGATCGATACGCGTGGCTGGCCGGGTCTTGGGCACCGAGATATGCCTCAACGTCATTGAGGCGTATCGACACAGCTCCTCCATCGACCACGCTCGTGACAACCGCCCCGAGAAGCCGGATTGCCGCTATCGGGGAATCCAGTTCGAGGAAGGACAGGTCCATGCGCTGCCTGTCAGGCCTTCCCTCGGAGCTCTCCGCCGGTGGCTTCGACCACGCTGTCCACGATGGCTCTGCGAACAGGCGAGACATCCTCGTCCGTCAAGGTCCGATCTGATGCCCTGAGATGGATCCTCACGGCGATCGACTTCCGTCCCTCCCCGATCGACTCTCCTTCGAAGACATCAAACACGTCTACGGACTCGAGCAACCCCGGAGCACCTTCACGTACTGCCGCGATCAACGCGGAGGCCGCAACGTCGCCGTCAACAGCGAAGGCGAGGTCGAACAGCACAGGGGGAAACACGCTTGGTGGCTCGTACTGCCACGGGCTCCGTTCGATGAGCAGATCATCGAGGTCGAACTCTGCAGCCACGACCCTTCCCGACAGCCCGAAGGCTTCCGAAACACTCGGATGGATCTCTCCGACAGCGCCGATGACCGCATCGTCGAGGACGATCTCAGCGCACCGACCGGGGTGAAATGGTGCGACAAACGCCTGACGCAATTCGGCGTTGCGCAGTCCGAGCTTGTCCTGGAGCAGGGACCAGACTCCGGTCCCGTCGTATAGATCGTATCCGGTGGCATCGGCGATCCAGTCACCACTCCTTTCTCCGGCCATCATGAAGGCAAGCCTGTCGGGCTGGTCGGGCAGTTTTCCCGCGCCGGGGAGGAACACCTTTCCGATCTCGTACAGCCGTGCAGTCTTGTTCTTGCGGGCGATAGCCGTCGATGCTGCCTTCAGCAGCCCCGGAAGCAGCGTTGTACGCATGACACCTTCGGTGTCGTTCAGCGGGTTCACGAGTGCAATGCTTGCTCGCGCCGGATGCCCTTCATCGAGACCAAGTCGATCAAGATCGGCGCTGCCGATGAACGAGAAGCCAATCAGCTGATAAAAGCCGGCACCGACCATGATGTCTCGGATGAGACGGAGCCTTCTCTCTCGGTAGGACAGCCCACCGCCGGGTCCCTGTGGCACAGTATTGGGAATCCTGTCGAAGCCGTGAAGTCGGGCTATCTCTTCAACGAGGTCCGCGGGAACACGCACATCTGGACGGCGTGTCGGTACTGTGACGGTGAGGGGATCGGTCCCAGTAACGCCGAACGTGAGTCGTGTGAGCAGATCTGTGGTGGTTGCACGATCGAGTGCCAGACCGAGTATTCGCTCAGTTTCAGAGAGAGGGTATTCGACGGTCCAAGGTGTGATCATCCCCGGATTGACATCAACGGGGGACGGCGCAGGTGAACCGCCTGCGATTTCGGTGAGTAGCTGCGCCACTCTGTCTGCACCGAGGTGACAGAACGACGGATCAGCGCCACGCTCGAACCGGGCTGATGCTTCCGATCGAAGGCCGAGTCGCTTCGAGGTCATCAGGATGCTGGGTGGATTCCAGTAGGCCGCTTCGATGAACACATCGGTCGTGCCTTCGTCCACCTCGGTCGCTGCGCCACCCATGACTCCCCCGATGGCGACGGTCTGAGTCCCGTCGGTCACGACGATGTCGGACGCGCTCAACGTCCTCTCCTGATCATCGAGCGTGACGATCGTCTCGCCCTCTCCGGCGAGGCGAACCACGATCGTGTCACCCAGGCGGTCGACGTCGAATGCATGTGTGGGGTGGCCGAATTCGATCATGGCATAGTTCGATGCGTCGACCACGTTCGAGATCGGTCGCACACCCGCCTGGATGAGACGCCAACGCAGCCAGTGCGGTGAGAGTCCGACGCTGATGTTGCGCACCTGACGACCGGCGAATCGTGGGCATGCTTCCGCGTCGTCGATGGTGACCGTCACGGATGACGGTTCTCCTGATTCCTCTACGCCGATGCCATATGCCGCGAGCGGTGTCTCATAGAACGCCGCAAGATCTCGTGCGAGGCCATAGACCGACAAACAGTCCGGACGATCCGGCGTGACCTCGATCTCGTAGTACACGTCAGGCAGACCGATGACGTCTGCAAAAGGCTCACCGACCATGTCGACCGCATGTGGGTAGTCGTCGTTGAGGACCATGATGCCTTCGGCTTCCTCCCCGAGGTCGAGCTCGATCTCGGAGCAGATCATGCCGTTGGACGTCACACCGCGGATGTTCCTGCGCTCGATCTCGAAGTCTCCGGCGAGTGTGGCACCGGGCACGGCGACGGGCACGATGGCGCCCGTTTCGAAGTTCCATGCTCCACAGACGATGTCGAGAACCTCGTCTCCGACATTGACCTTGGTGAGTCTGACCTTGTCTGCATTCGGGTGTGGCGACACCTCGAGCACCTCACCGATGACCACCCGCCTGAACGAAGGTTCGATGACGTGCCAGTCCTCGATCTCGTGCCCGAGGCTCTCGAATACCTCGGCGATCGCCGCAGGGTCATCCGTCGGAACGTCGACGAACTCCCGAAGCCAGGACAGTGTCAGCTTCATCGGTACTGCTCCAGTGTCCGGACATCAGGGTCGATCATCGTTCTGAGATCTGTGATGCCATGGCGAACCATCGCCATGCGATCGGCACCCATGCCGAATGCGAAACCCGAAAGGGTATTCGGGTCGTAACCGACGTTCTCGAACACCGCCGGATTCACCATTCCGCAGCCGATGAGTTCGATCCACTTTCCTTGTGTGTACGCGTGCATCTCCGCCGATGGTTCGGTGAAGGGGAAATAGTGCGGTATGAACTTCACCTTCGTGTCCGGCCCGAAGAACTGGCGTGTGAATTCGGCAAGGGTCCCCTTGAGGTCGGCGAACGTGATGTTGTCATCAACAGCGAGACCCTCGATCTGGTGGAACACCGGCAGGTGTGTCGCATCGATGGCATCGGAGCGGAAGACCTTGCCGGGCACCACGATGTAGACGGGAGGCTCATGCTCCTCCATGTGGCGCGCCTGCATCGGTGATGTGTGGGTGCGAAGTAACACCTCCTCGTCACCGTCCCCATAGTCGAGGTACAGGGTGTCGCTCTCGAGCCTCGTAGGGTGGGTCTTGGGGATGTTGAGCGCCGTGAAGTTGTAGAAGTCCGTCTCGGCTTCGGGACCCTGGACCATCTGATAGCCGAGTCCCACGAAGATGTCGACGATTTCATCGATCGTCTGTTGGATGATGTGGTGGGTTCCCCTCCGGGGCACCCTGCCCGGCAACGTCACGTCCGCTCTGTCCGCTTGGAGCCGAGCGTTCACCTCGACGCTTTCGAGCGCTCCTCGTCTCACATCGATCTGAGCGCTCAGGAAAACGGCGACATCGTTGATCGCCTTGCCTGTCACCCCGCGCTGCGCCGGATCCGCTATCGCACCGAGTCCACGCCGTGCTTCGGCGATCGGCGATCGTCGCCCGACCGTCTCGGCCTCGATCTCGTCGAGCTCAGCGATCGTGGTCGCAGAATCGATTCGGTGAGGTACGTCCCGTTTGAGTTGTTCGAGTGGATCCATGCGATGTGGCAGGTTAGCGGCACCGGTAACGGCTACCGCTGCGTACCCAGGGTTCCAGTGCATCGTTTTCGTGTAACTCCAGCCCAGAGAATGAAGGGATCTCCCTCCACGCACCCTCAGGAACGGGCCAGCGTAAACATCAGAATGGACGCGGCTACGGCCGCGTTGAGGCTCTCGACCTCCCCCGGCATGGGGAGCGTCACCGCTCTGTCGGCCCGCTCGGTGTCCTCCTCGGACAGTCCGTGGGCCTCCGAACCGATCATCAGGGCGATGGACGGGTCGCCCCGAACCGGTTCACTGCCGCCCGCAACCACGGCTGCAACGACCTCGAGGCCGACAGCGTGAGCATCGACGACCGGATCATCGGAGAACGAGATGTGCATACCGAAGTGACTTCCGACACCGGATCGCAGCACCTTGGGGCTCCACGGATCAGCCGTCGCACCTGAAACAGAGACGTCCCATCCGAAGGCGGCCGCCGAGCGGATCATCGTCCCAACGTTTCCAGGGTCGGAGATGTCGTTGAGCATCACGGTATCACGGTTGCGGAGTGCGACCCTGTCCGGGATCCGGATGGTCGCCACAGGAGACTGCGGATGCACAGCGTCACCTGCCGATGCGAGGATCTCTACTGTGACGAGGGAAGGAATCCATCCGTGGGAGTCGCATAGCTCCAGGGTCACATCATCGGACTCGACTACCAGGATCACCTCGGGTACCACGCCCGCGGCAGCCATCTGGCCGAACGCCATCGGTCCCTCAACAAGCGTGAGACCGGCTTGACCTCGGCCACGAGCACGATGAAGCTTCTTGATGCGCTTGACCATCGGATTGCCGAACGACGTAATGGTGGAATCCATCGCTCCATCGTACGGTGACGCGTCACCGAACGCGAAGAAGCCCCCACCTGCGTGAGGACTCCTTCCTGTCTCTGCCTGTAACCTGTGACCTGTCACCTGTCACCTGCAAAAGCTACTCCGCCATAGCGCCGGTAGCGACCTCGACCAGAGCGCTGAACGCATCCGGATCGGACACCGCCATCTCTGCGAGCATCTTGCGGTCGACCTCGATGTCGGCAGCCTTCAAGCCGGCCATGAACCGGGAGTACGTGGTTCCGTTGATGCGAGCAGCTGCATTGATGCGCTGGATCCACAAGCGACGGAATTGGCCCTTGCGTGCACGACGGTGGTCGTACGAATCCTGCATTGCATGCATTACCTGCTCACGAGCAGCGCGGTATCTCCGTGATCGGGCCCCGGTGTATCCGGAAGCCCTATCCATTACCTTCTTGCGCTTCTTGCGCGCATTCACAGATCGCTTGACACGAGCCATGGGGGCCTCCTAGTTGTGCAACATGCGGTCGATGCGCTTGGCATTCTTCCCGCTGAGATTGGACTTGCCCTTGACACGGCGCCAGCGCGTCGAGCTCTTCTTACTACGGTTGTGGCCTCGCCAGGCCTTGTCATGCCTGATCTTGCCGCCACCAGACCGTTTGAAGCGCTTGGCAGCGCCCTTGTGTGTCTTCATTTTCGGCACGTTTCACTCCTGCTGGGAGGGAGAGGAGAACCTTGTCTATTCCTCATCCGTGATGTCGTCCTCGTTCTCGATATCATCAATCGGCGCGTTCCGCGCGGGCATGAGAACCATGGTCATGTTTCGGCCCTCGATCTTCGGCATGGTTTCGATCTCGCCGTAGTCGGCAACCTGGTCATAGAGACGTTTCAGGATGTCGCGACCGAGTTCAGGATGGGCCATCTCTCGACCCCTGAACCGCATGGTGCATTTGACTTTGTCGCCTTGCCGCAGGAACTTCATGACTCGCTTCCGCTTGACGTCGAAGTCACTCGTCCCGATCTTCGGCCGGAACTGGACTTCCTTGATGACGGTGCGGGTCTGGTTCTTGCGGGCTTCCCTTGCCTTGACGGACTGGTCGTATTTGTACTTGCCGTAGTCCATCATTCTCACAACCGGAGGACGAGCATCGGGGGCGACCTCGACCAGATCGAGTCCGAGCTGGGCGGCAAGCCATCGAGCCTCGTCGATGTCTTTCTCGCCTATCTGGGCACCGTCCGGCGCGATCAGGCGCACGCGCGGAACGCGGATTCGGTCGTTGACCCGTGGCTCTGCGATGAGAGTACCTCCTGGTTCATACTGGTCTTTGCACAGGAGGATGCCTTCAAGAACAAAGGCAGCACAACACGGTGCCGCCCGATGTTCGGTACCTGAACCACCTTGAACGGTGGGCAGGTGGGAAGCAGGCGCCTCCTCTTGTGTCGTTTGTGAACGGAAGCGTAGTACGTACCACGTATTACGTACTGCGAATCGCCTGCAATGCCCGCGCGGTGCGAACCGCAGCAATTGCTGCTTCGCGGCCCTTGTTGTCATCCCCCGGTTTCGAGCGTGCAAGGGCCGCCTCGACGGTGCGGACGGTGAGGATTCCAAACGCGACGGGGACTCCTGTATCGAGTTGAACACGCATCAAACCCTCGGACGCGCGGTGAGCCACATGTTCGTAGTGGTCGGTTTCACCCTCGATCACCGCTCCGAGACACACAACTGCGTCGTACCCTGCCTCCGCCATGTGCTGTGCGATCAGAGGGAGTTCAAAGGCACCCGGGGCATCAACCACGCGGATCTCGGCTGCCCCTGCCTCCTCGAGGAACTCAATAGCCCCCGACTTGAGACCCGAAGTGATCCGGCCGTTGAACGTTGCGGTGACGATGCCCACACGAAGCCCATCGGCCGATACCTCGCAGCCGGTCGAATCGTCGATCCGCATCAGACCGCATCCTCTCTCAGGTGACCCATTCTCGCTGTCTTCGTATGCAGGTACGACTGGTTCTCGGGTGTTTCTCCAACCCAGAGCGGCTCGCGGCCCACTACGTCGACACCGAACCTGGACAGTTGCTCGATCTTGTCGGGATTGTTCGTGAGCAAACGGACACTCGAGACTTTCAGATCGTTCAGGATCTGGGCATCGACGCCGTAGTGTCTTCCGTCGTCGGAATGGCCGATCTCCCTGTTGGCGTCGACGGTGTCGAGACCTTGGTCCTGGAGGTTGTACGTCGCGATCTTGTTCAATATGCCGATTCCGCGTCCTTCATGGGCGGTGTTGTAGACGATGATTCCTTCGCCCTCTTCAGCGATCAGCCGCATCGACTCATCCAGCTGGGTGCCACAGTCGCAGCGCAGTGACCCGAAGACATCACCCGTGAGACATACCGAATGTACACGCGTGAGCACATCGTCCTTACCCGCCACATCACCCCTGACGAGCGCTACATGTTGACCTCCGTCGATCGTGGACCGGTACCCGACGATGTCGAAGACACCGTGATCGGTCGGCAGGGAGGCAGACGACTCACGCGTGACAAGAGACTCGGTTCTCCAGCGGAAGGCGACCAGATCGTCGATTGAGATCATCACGATGTCATGCTCGGCTGCGAACCGAACAAGCGTCTCGCCCCGAGCCATCGTCCCGTCGTCGTTCACGATCTCGCAGATCACCCCAGCCGGATAGAGGCCGGATAGCCGTGCAAGATCCACGGATGCCTCTGTGTGGCCTGCTCGAACCAGAACACCACCGTCCTGGCAACGGAGGGGGAATATGTGACCAGGCCTCGAGAAGTCGGACGGCCTGGAATCGGGATTCACCGTGGCACGGATCGTCCGGGCTCTGTCCGCTGCCGAAATGCCTGTGGTCGTGTCGGGTGCATAGTCGATGGAGATCGTGAACGCTGTGTTGTGAGCCTCTGTGTTCTCCATCACCATCATGGGTATGTCGAGTTCGTCCAGTCGCTCCCCCGTCATCGGTAGGCAGATGAGGCCGGAGGTATGTCTGACCATGAATGCGATCTGCTCCGCAGTGACCATCTGTGCCGCGATGATGAGATCACCCTCGTTCTCCCTGTCCTCGTTGTCGACGACGAGGACGAATTCACCTCTGGCGAACGCAGCAACGGCGTCCTTGATCGGTGACAGCTTCATGTTCGACTCCCGACAAGGCGCTCGAGATACTTCGCTATCACGTCGACCTCTATGTTGACCGGTGATCCGACGCCGATCCTGCCAAGCACGGTTGCATCGAGTGTGTGAGGGATCAGGACGATCTCGAACCACGGTTCGTCCGTCCCCACGTCCGATACTGCTGTGACGGTGAGGCTTGTCCCATCCACAGCGATCGAGCCTTTCTCGACGATGTACCGTGCGAGGCCCTTCGGTATCGAGACTCGGAACCGAGATGCGTCTCCCTCATGTCGGATTCTCTCGAGATGACCCACGCCATCGACGTGACCCTGGACGATATGTCCGTCGAATCGGCCGCCGGCCAACATCGGACGTTCCAGGTTCACCGTGTCTCCTGCCTTCAACGACCCGAGCGAACTGCGCCGCAGCGACTCCTCAACGATCTCGACTGTGAACGTCGACTCATCAACAGTCACCGCCGTGAGGCAAACGCCGTTCACGGCTATCGAATCGCCCACCTTGGCGCCGGTTACGGTACGAGGTGCGATGACCGTGAGACTCGACGCCCCGTCGAGCAGTCGGACGGCGGTCACCGTTCCGAGTTCTGAGACGATGCCTGTGAACATCATCCCTCCTTACCTATCGTTGCTGAAATCTTGACATCTGGTCCCACCCGATCGACGCGTTCGATCGTGACGTCGGTGACGTCCTCCATGGTGTCGAAATCACCGGGGAGCGCTGGGATACCCGTACCTGCAGCGAGTTTCGCTCCCACGTACCAGACGATCTCGTCGACTACACCGGCCCGTAGGAATGAAGCAGCGACACTGGGCCCTCCTTCGACCATGGCCGACACGATGCCTCGTTGCCCCAAGTCCTTGACCACCGCAACAGGGTCGACCGTTTGGGAGCGCTCTGCCTGGTAGATGATCGGATCGCGGCTCAAGAGTTGCCGGTCGGCGGGAAGAGGCCTGGTGCCGGCGATGATCACGGGACGCGGTTGTGGGCCCTCGTAACCCTCGAGACGAACCGTGAGAGCCGGATCATCTGCAGCCACCGTTCCCGCTCCGACGATGATGACGTCATTCTCCGATCGCAGTCTGTGGGCGTCCTCGCGTGCTTCGGGAGATGTGATCCACTGCGATGTGCCGTCTGCCGCTCCGGACTGACCGTCGAGGGTCGCGGCGAGCTTCAAGGTGACTCTCGGAGTTCCGGTGCGACGATGGTGGAAGTACCCGGGATCGTTCGCAACCACTTCATCTTGTAGCACACCAACGGTGACATCGAGTCCCGCCTTTCGAAGTCGCTCGATCCCCCGCCCTGAGACTCTGAGGTCCGGATCGCTCGCACCCACAACAACCCTCGTGATGCCGGCTGCGATGATGGCCTCGGTGCATGGGGGTGTCAAACCATGATGATCACACGGTTCCAGGGTCACGAAGAGAGTGCTTCCGGAAGCGTCGTCTACGCTGTTGATGGCCAGGATCTCGGCGTGGGGTTGCCCCGGCGATTCATGGGCAGCGACGGCCAGAAGACCGTTCCCCGGTGAGATGAGCACAGCACCGACCCGTGGGTTCGGATGCGGATAGGTCGACCGGGTTGCCTCGATCGCACGGCGCATCAACTCGCCCACGCTCATGCCGGCGACTGAGTTGTCTCCAACGCGACGCATCAAGCGTCCCCTTTCTCCCATCCGGACTCTCACCGTCGGCTCCGGAATTCCACCGGATCAGCCCCAGAGTGTGGGGGTCGCGGACTCTCACCGCCGGTCGGGAATTGCACCCTGCCCTGAAAGAGGTATTCAGTAGGACGGTAGTACGTATTACGTAGTACGTACTACGGCGACGAAGTCGCTCTACGTTCGCCTATCGATCTGGTAGTTCGTGCCCGGTGTCCGTTTCGCGACTTCCTTCATCTCCGAAGCGACGGAGGATGCCTCCCCCACACTGGAAATGGTCTTGCGCGCGGTTGTGGCAACACCCATCGACAGGGAACAGACGGGGAAGGCATGGCGCTCTCCCCTCCTGTCCGTGGTCTCGATATATCCCTGGAGCGCGTCGGCGGTGTCGTAGAAGTCAAGGATCCCGTCATCGAAATGCGCAACGATGAAGTCACAGAACGGCTCAGCGTTGTGGTCGTTCACAACGGCCACGAAGTCGTCACCACCAACGTGGCCGACGAATGCATCGAGGTCTCCTGTCTCTGCAGCCGCCTCGTTGAGAACCTTGGCCGTGAACTTGATGACGGCATCGCCCCGCATGAATCCGTAGTGGTCGTTGAATGCCTTGAAGTTGTCGAGATCCGCGTGCACAACAGCGAAGTCTTTTCTCCGTTCGATACGCCGTTCGAGCTCGTTTGCGATCTGGAAGTTTCCCGGAAGGCCGGTGAGCGGGGACAGATCACGCATCTGTTGGCTCCGCCTCAGTACGGTGCGGATCCGGGCGATGAGCTCCTCGAGATCGAACGGTTTCGTGATGTAGTCGTCTGCGCCAAGGTCGAGACCCTTCACTCGATCCTCCGCCAGGCTTCTCGCCGTGAGCACGATGACGGGGATGTTCGCGGTCGGAGGATCAGATCGCATCCGGCGCAGAACGGTCAGCCCGTCGATCTCGGGCATCATGACGTCGAGCAGCATCAGATCAGGGGGTGATGCAGCAGCTTTCTCGAGTGCCTCACGCCCACCGCCGGCAAGTTCGACCTCGAAACCGTCGAGCTCGAGGTTCATCTGCACGAACTGCAAGATGTCCGGGTCGTCGTCGACGACAAGGATCCGCTCGGTCATGTCACTCCCGGTTCAGGATCGTACGTATTTCCTTCACGGCTGCGACGGGATCGTCTGCCCGGAACACCGATGTCCCAGCGACGAACACGTCAGCTCCGGCCTCTCTGGCCGGGCCTACCGTGCGGAGGTCAACACCTCCGTCGACCTCTATATCGGTCGACAGGCCGCGAGAATCAATGATTTCTCTCAGATGCTCGATTTTGGGCAACACGTCCTCGATGAAGGCCTGGCCTCCGTATCCGGGGTGAACACTCATGACGACGATCAGGTTGGTGAGGTCGACGTACGGTTCGACGGCTGATACCGGTGTTGGTGGATTGATCACCAACCCGAAGTCCAATCCGAGCAGGCGAGCTTCCGCGGCGACCGGGTTGGGGTTCGGGACGGCCTCGATATGGACGGTGACACCATGGGCCCCTGCCTTCTTGAGCGGCTCGAGGTACGACAACGGGTCCGTGATCATCAGATGACAATCCAGATAGAGATCGGTGGACTCACTGAGGGAGGCGATCACTGGTGGACCGAGCGAGATGTTCGGGACGAAGTGGCCGTCCATGACATCAACATGGAGGAGATCGACGTATTCGCTTATCACGTCGATGTCTCTTCCAAGATGA
Source organism: uncultured Acidimicrobiaceae bacterium (assembly GCA_964635205.1). Classification (GTDB taxonomy): domain Bacteria; phylum Actinomycetota; class Acidimicrobiia; order Spongiisociales; family UBA5794; genus B3-G11. The sequence continues at coordinate 50,068 of CAZWMX010000001.1, forward strand.
GCAAGATCGGCTGCGAGGATTGAAGGTGCGATGCGTGGTGGAGCTCTCATTCCCAGCGAGTGTAAATGGGTAGTGTGTCTCAGCGTCGAAAGGAACCCATCAATGGATCAGTACAGGATCAGAAACAGATCACGCGTGGATCTCGCGGAGATCGACCCGAGTGAGAAGACGGCTTTCGGCGAGCTTGCAAAGGACTCGGCACCCCCGGTGCTCGCGCAGATGAACAAAGAATTGGCCAAGTTGCAGCGATTGCTGTGGGCGGACGGCAGTCGAGCGTTGCTCCTCGTACTCCAGGCGATGGACACGGGTGGTAAGGATGGAACCATCCGCAAGGTCTTTTCCGGTGTGAACCCCCAGGGTGTCGACGTCCATGGGTTCGGTGTTCCCGGTCCGCATGAGATCGAACACGACTACCTCTGGAGGGTCCATCAGCGGACACCTGCGATGGGCCGTATCGCCGTGTTCAACCGAAGCCACTACGAGGATGTCCTTGTGGTGCGGGTCAACGAGCTTGTGCCCGCCGATGTGTGGTCGAAGCGATACGAGCACATCCGCAACTTCGAGTCAGCGCTCGCCGACGAAGGAACCGTGATCGTCAAGGTCATGCTCCACATCTCGAAGGAGGAGCAGAAGCAACGCTTGCAGAAGCGCCTTGACGACCCTTCCAAGAACTACAAGTTCAACCCCAGCGACCTCACGTCACGCGAAAAGTGGGATGATTACATGCGGGCATATGAGGATGCCATCTCTGAAACGTCCACCGATGATGCTCCGTGGTACGTCGTTCCATCCGATCGAAAGTGGTACCGGAACCTCGTCATCTCCCAGATTCTCATCGATACGATCAGCGAGATGGACCTCGCGTACCCGGTTGCGAACTTCGATCCCTCAACGATCGTGATCGAATAGGGGCGGACCGCATGACCTCTATTCGAACCTGACGGGTACCCCGCGCCTGCCATGCATCCACGAGGAGGCCTCGAGTTGTGGTTTACCCGCCTGCTGTACAACACGGAGTTCGACCGCACCGCTGGTGAAGCCTGCGACCACGCGCGTTCCCACGAGAGTGATCATCCCCGGTTCCATCCCGAACTCGGTGGGCGAAGCCGAGTGCAGCCGCAAGGGCCCCTCCTCCGTCTCCACCCAGGCGACGGGACGGGGTTGGAATGCACGGATCGCTCGTTCGGCATGTTCAGCCGTCATCTGAGGGCCCAGTCGTGCGTCCGCCTTTGTCAAGCGCGGTGCGTGGGAAACACCCGAAGCGATCTGTGGCACCGGTCTCCTGCGAGCATTGAGATACTCGGGGACGGTTCCGTCGATCAGCGAAGCACCGAGATATGACAACCGTGCCGTGAGGCTCCCCCCGGTTTCGTTCGGGCCGATGGGAGTTGCTATTTCGGCGAGCACCGCTCCCGTATCGAGCCCTTCGTCGATCTTCATGAGCGTGACACCTGTGCGTTCATCGCCGGCCTCGATGGCCCGCTCCACCGGCGCGGCGCCTCTCCATCTCGGGAGGAGAGAGAAATGCACGTTGAGGAATCCAAGTGGTATCGCCGAAAGCATCACAGGAGTGAGTATCACACCGTATGCGACCACTACCCCGATATTGAATCTGCCGTCGTTGAGCACCTCGTGCAGGTCCTGCGGGGTCTCGGGTTGGGCCACAGAGAACCCGAACTGGCGCGCTGCGGTCTTGACGGGCGGCTCCGTCGTGACCCTGCCCCGTGATGACCCTCTGTCCGGCTGTGTGATGACGAGGTCGATGTCCTCAACATCGGCCAACGCCGCAAGGCTTGGGATCGCAGCGGCAGGTGTTCCGAGGAATACAGCACCCATCACGAGGCCCTGTTCGCGCCGAGCGACTCTTCGCGGAGCTCCTTGAGCGCCTGTTTGCGGACACGCGTGCTGAGATGGGCCAGAAGCAAGGTTCCGTCGAGATGGTCGATCTCGTGTTGCAGCACCCTGCCCAGCAACTCGTCACCCTCGAACATGACGGGTAGACCATCCACACCGACACCTTCGGCCTTGGCATAGTCCGCCCGCTTGATCAGCCAGAATCGATCAGGAACCGACAGACAGCCTTCTTCGAACTTCCACTTACCCGATGTTTCAACGATCTGGGGATTGATCATCACAAAGGGACCGTCACCGACGTCGGCAACGAAGATCTTCTTGAGAACACCGATCTGTGGCGCAGCAAGACCGACTCCCGGCGCGTCGTACATGGTTTCCAGCATGTCGTTGACAAGCCGCGTGATGTCGTCATCGAATACAGACACATCCGACGCGTCCATCGAAAGGACCGGGTCGGGAAACGTGCGTATCGGGTACATCGCCATGGGGAGGAGAATACTTGCGCCGCGTGTCACGTGCCTGTTCTCCCCTGTTTCTTCCCTGAAACCCGAAACCTGATACCTGAAACCTGTCATCACAGGTCTATCGGATCCACATCCACCCGCACCTTTGCGCCTCGACCCCGCAGTGTTGTGAGAATCGGTCGGAGTGCCAAGCGGGCCTGTTCGAGATCCCGGCCCTGGATCAACCACCGAAGCCGATCGCGAGCAGGAGCCGGACCGAGAACCGTTGCTGTGCCGCTCAGTCCTTCGACGAGGAGGGTCCCGGCGTCGTGGATCCCCTCGGTCTCGATGGCGATGAGCGATCCGATGGGCGGAAACCCGAACTTCCCGCGAGACATCAGTTCGCTCTCGAGGAACGCGGCCGAGCGTCCGTTTGCCAATGTCTTCACCACGTCCTGGTTGACCGCGGATGTCTGGACGAGGCATCGGTGGCCCGCACCCCGCCGAACCGTCTGGGCGAGCCGTACGAGCAGCCGGAGCGCGTCCTCGGCCGCCCGATAGTGGGGTGCCATGGTGAGTCCGTCCACATCGACCGCAACTGCGAGTCCAACGTCGCCGATACCGATCAGATCTCGCTCGGAACCGACCGTCACGAGCCTCCCGTCGTCCACACGTCCGACGTCGTCGCCGACCAACCGTCCGATATCGTCGACGATTCGCCCGACACCTGCCCCGAGGGGTTGGAACCGGGCTCCGTCGCAGTTGGTGCAGACTCCGAGACTTGTCCCACAGCGTCTGCACGTGTCGTCTCGCGACGCAGCGCTCTCGCACGTCGGGCATCTGCGAATGTCGCCACATGCCACGCATCGGAACGCAGGTGCGTATCCGCGCGAACCGACCAGCACGAAGCTTCGCTCGCCGTCGGCCGTCGTTCTCCTGATGGCAGCCTTGGCCCGCTCTGTCAGCAATCCGCCGCCCGGCGGCTCCTCCGAGCGATCGACAACCTCGACAACGGGCCACTGTCTGCCCGGCTTGGACTCGACCCGCGTTCCGTGAACGATCGCTTCGAGCGTCGGAACAGGCCCATGGAACTCGACATGGAACGACTCGATGTTCGCTCGACGCAAGATCACCTCCCGAACGCTCAAAGTGGGTGTGCCGGGTGATCGCATCACCCTGCGTCCATCCTCGACCACTGCCACGAGTCCCACGTTTCCGAAGGGCCAGAACACGATCTCGCGAGTGCCAACCAGGATGAGCCCAGCGCCTGTTGCAATCCTCGACCAAGCTCTCGTGACTTCTGCGCCGGACATGGAGGACGTGGCCTTGATGACTCGTTCGCCATATTCGTCTTTCAGAGCTTCCGCGATCCCGTTGATCTCCATGACACTCGGCGCAATCACGACGACGGTCCGATGAGTGCCGGCGAAGGGGCGGATGGTGGATGCGATCGCTTCGTCGTAAGGAGGGGACCCGATCCGATACACCGAACGGTCCCCTTCATCAGGGTCAGGCTCGTCCACAACGTTCTCATCCGTCGATGCGGCTGCCCGTTTCGGCACGTTCGGGGGAATCGTCCGTTTCAGTATCACGGAGAGCGGCGTCACGTAGTGGGTGGATGCCCAACGTAACGACTCGAGCATCAATGGATCGAACGAGGCGATATCACCAGAAAGTCCCTCGACAGGAAGGAGCTTTCGTCGTGGGTCGGCTTCGAAGAGGGCCGTGACAAAACCCTTGACCCTGCGGCCGGAGACTCTCACTCGGACCCTGCTTCCGATTCGAACCGTCAGGTCGTCGGGGATCAGGTAGGAGAATCCGTCGTCAACGGAGAAGGTCGAGATGTCCGGAACGACCTGGCAGGCGCTTCGAGTGGTCAGGACTCTGCCCTGAGGTTCATCACGGCGTTCCATATTTCGCAAGCCACATCACGCTTCGACATGAGCTCGAGATCCTTGACCGATCCGTCTCCGAATACAAACCGGACCTCGTTGGTGTCAGAGCCGAAGCCGGAGCCTTCCTTGGCAACATCATTCGCCACCAGGAGGTCAACACCTTTGGCCTTGGCCTTGGCAACGGCTCCATCCACGGATCCCGTCTCCGCTGCGAAACCGACGAGGATCGGGCGGGGGCTGGACGTGTGCACACCCTCGAGCACGTCGGGTGTCGGAACGAGCTCGATCTCGGGGATCCCATCGGCTCGGCGGATCTTGTCTGATCCCATCACGCGGGGTTTGAAGTCTGCCACTGCCGCAGCCATGACCGCGACATCCATCTCCGGTGCCCTGGCCCACACGACCGCAGCCATCTCGTCGGCCGTCTCGACCCGTATGACTTCGATCGCCGTCTCGAGTGGAGGTTCGGCTGCCGTTACGAGGAGCACACTCGCACCACGTTCGGCGGCAACCTCGGCGATGGCATTCCCCATCTTCCCTGAGGAGTGGTTGCCGATGTAGCGAACCGGGTCTATCGGCTCTCGCGTGCCGCCTGCGGTCACGACGACTCTCATTCCAACCATGTCCGGAGCGGGGAACAAGGCGAACATGACATCCGCGACGGTCTCGGGCTCCGCCATGCGACCGATTCCAACGTCACCGCCGGCCAGAACCCCTCGTTCCGGCTCGATGATCGTGTATCCGTATCCGCGTAGTGTCTCCACGTTACGCTGGGTTGCCGGCTGCTCCCACATTTCGGTGTGCATTGCGGGAGCTACGACGACCGGAGCCCGAGAGGCGAGCACCGTGGCTATGAGCGCATTCGACGACTCCCCGACCGCCAACTTGGATATCGTGGAAGCGGTCGCCGGTGCGATGACGATGGCTTCGGCCCACTGACCCAACGTCGTGTGAGGTGACGCGTCCGTGTCGTCGAAGAGGTCTGTCACAGGCTCGGATCCGGTGATCGCCGCGAAGGTCGCCGTTCCAACGAATTGCTGTGCCGCTTCGGTCATGACAACACGAACGGTGGCACCGCGCTCCATGAGTCTTCGGGCGAGATAGGCGGCCTTGTAGGCTGCGACTCCCCCGGTCACGCCGAGGACGACACGTCGCCCGACGGCCATGTCCTACTCCTCCATCGGAGCGATGACGACCTTGTCCTCAACGATCTCCTCGAGGGCGATCGAGAGCGGCTTACGCGAAAGCGAGTGGACCTGTGGTGGCACGTATCCACCGACTCCGGCTCCGAGCTCGTTGAAATAGGCGTTGATCTGCCGTGCACGGCGCGCGGCCAGCACAACAAGACCGAAGCGCGAGTTCGTCTTCGCTAACATGTCGCCGATCGGCGGTTCAAGCATCATGACAGTGGGCTCCTCAGGTTGTGCCTTTGGTGATTGAAGACGTCATTGTACGGGGACATCTGTGCCTTCGGCCCCGAGTATACCGAGAATCTCGCCGACCACTCGCCCCAAGTCGTCATTCTCGACGATGTGGTCGTACACAGAGGGTGCCTCGGCCATCTGTTCGGCGGCAATAGCGAGCCGCAGAGCCATGTCACTCTGTGCGGTGTCCCCCCGACCGGTAAGACGGTCGGCGAGCGTTTCGAGATCAGGCGGAGCAACAAAGATCAACAAGGCTTGGGGATAGCTCTCCCGAATCTGTTTCGCTCCCTCATTCTCGATGTCGAGGATCACATTCTGTCCCGCATCGAGAATGGGTTGTACTGCTGAGCGGAGGGTGCCATAGAGGTTGCCGCCGTACTCGGCCCATTCGAGGATCTCCCCACTTTCGACCTTCGCCTCGAACGTTCGTTTGTCGACGAAGTGATAGTCCACGCCGTCCGCCTCCCCCGGGCGCGGGGGCCTTGTTGTTGCCGACACCGAGAACACCGACGGCGTCGTTTCGAGCATGGATTCGACGATGCTCGTTTTCCCAACCCCCGAAGGGCCCGATATGACGATGAGTCTGCCGTTGTCGCTATTGGGAGAAGTGTTCAAGAAGGGCCCTGCGTTGGTTCGTACCGAGGCCCCTGATTGTACGGTTGTCTGCGATACCGATCTCTTCGAGGAGGCGATTGGTGCTCACCTTCCCCATGTGTGGCATGGATACGACGATCGCCTTGATCTTCGTGCCTGCAACAAGGTCATCTTCCTCGGCCTTGTCGAGCACATCCTGGAAGGTGAGACTGCCACTCTTGAGCAGGTGCTTGATCTCTGCTCGTATTCTCCGCGCCTCGCCTGCACGTTTCAGTGCTGCCGCTCGCTGTTCGTCTGTCATCTCTGGAAGCACATGTCCTCCTCTGCGAGGCGCATCGTATCAATCAACCGTCCGGTGGCCGGTGATATCTCGCAGAATATCCGCCGCAGCGGCCGCGGGATCCGGTGCTCTCGTGATCGGCCTGCCGATGACAAGCATCGTCGCGCCCTTGTCGATAGCTTCGCGCGGTGTCGCAGTCCTCGTCTGATCGTCACCGAGGTCAACCGGCCTGATGCCGGGAGTGACACGGATGAGCGAAGGTGCAGCCTGAGCGACAACGTTCAGTTCCTGCGGCGAGCAGACAAGACCTTCACATCCGGCCTGGTGGGCGAGTTTCGCCATCTTGCCGACCAATTGCCCCGGAGTCCGCTGGATACCGACTCGCTCCAGATCTGTCTTGTCGAGTGATGTCAGCACGGACACACCGAGAATGCCCGCCTCTGCTCCCGACGCGCCCTTCTGGAGGCCCTCGTTTGCCGCTTCGAGCATGTCCATTCCTCCGCCGACGTGTGCGGTGACCCATCGTGCACCGTGCTTGCCGAGACGTTCAGCCGCTGCGCCAACTTGTGAGGGGATGTCGTGCAACTTCGCATCAACAAAGACAGGTTTGCCGATCCGAACCAATGCATCGATGGTCCCCGGACCGGGGCCATGGAGCAATCCGAGGCCGATCTTGAAGGCCCCAACACTCGATGCGACGATTTGGGCCATTCTCACGGCCTCTTCTGCTGTTGCCATGTCGAGCGCAACGATGACCGGGTTCTCTCTCACCATGGTTCGTATGCCCCTATCAGCTCGGTCACCGAAGATACGGCGTGTCGTTTCATGTATCGGTTCAGGTCTCGCGCTATCGACTTGGCAACACGGGGTGCCTTGAAATGCGCCGATCCAATGGCAACCGCTGATGCTCCGGCAAGCAGGAACTCGACAACATGGGCAGCGTCTGAGACTCCACCACATCCAACGATCGGAAGCCCTGGGACGTCCAATGCGATCTCGAGAACACTCTTGATCGCTATCGGCCGTATGGGAGCACCCGAGTATCCGCCTACGAGTCCGCTGAGCGCGGGTTTCCTGGTCTCTGGATCGATACGAGCCCCCATCACGGTGTTGGAGACAACGACCCAATCAGCACCGGCCTCCTGGACGGCAGCGGCGACGGCGCTGATCGGTTGGGCATCGGAGGAGAGCTTCGCGCCAATGGGAAGTGTTGTTGCCTGCCCGACAGCGCGCACGACATCGGCTGAGAGCCGCGGATCGAGTGCGAACGGCCTCCCATCGAGGTTCGGGCATGAGAGGTTTACTTCGATGGCATCAACCTCCGAGAGGGCCATCTTGTATGCGACCTCGGCGAAACCATCGATGTCATGAGCCACGACGCTGCCCCAAACGTCCGTGGGTATCGATCCGAACGCGTCGGCATGAGCGATCACCCAGGCATCGATTCCCGGGTTTTGGATACCGATCCCGTTCAGCATGCCGACTTCTCCCTGGGCGATGCGGGGTGGCTTCCTTCCCTGCCAAGGTTGCGGTGCAACCGACTTGGCAGTGCAAGCGCCGTACAGGGAGAAATCGATGATGTCTCGAAAGTCGACGAGTGATCCCACGGTGCCCGATGCGCCGATGAGAACAGACGAGAGACCGTATGAGCCCAGATTCGTCGCGAGACTGCTCATCTCAAACCCGCCGAGGCGTGGAAGTCCTGAATGCTCATGACACCTATGTCCTCGTTTCGAGCCGCTTGGATGCTCATCACAACGGCAAGACCGCCCTCAGCCGTCGTCACACACGGAATCCCGTTCCTCGTTGCAGCGAGTCGGATCAGCCGACCGTCGCCGCGCGCCTTTCCACCCGCTGGTGTGTTCACGATGAGGTCGATGCGCCCTTCCTCGATCAGGCGGACCGGGTCGTATGGGCCCTCCCCCACCTTGTCGACGTGTGTCGTGGGGATTCCGTTTCGGGCGAGGTGACCTGCGGTACCGTGGGTGGCGAAGAGCTTGAAACCGAGGTCGATCAGCATCTGTGCAGCTTCCACACCGGTCGCCTTGTCCCTGTCGGCCAGAGAGATGAACGCTGCACCTTCGTTCGGCACAATGTGACCCGCGCCCTTGAGCGCCTTCGAGTATGCGATCGGGGCGGTTGATCCAATTCCCATGACCTCACCCGTGGCGCGCATCTCCGGGCCGAGGAGTGTGTCCTCGTTCGGGAAGCGCTTCCACGGGAGCACGGCCTCCTTCACTGCCGTGTATGGCAGCTCGACGGCAACATGCGGGACGAGGCCGGCATCCCTGAGCTCTGCGAGTTTCTCGCCCATCATCACCCTTGTCGCAATTTTCGCCAACGGTACCCCGGTTGCCTTCGAGATGAACGGCACAGTTCTCGAGGCTCTGGGATTCGCCTCGAGTACGTACACGTCGTCGCCACGAATCGCGAATTGGATGTTCAGGAGCCCGACAACATCCAGACCCCTCGCAAGCTTGAGGGTGTCCGCAAGGACCTGATCGATGACGTGGTCCGTCAGAGACGGCGGAGGCACAACACAGGCGGAGTCACCGGAGTGGACGCCTGCCTCCTCGATGTGCTCCATGATCCCGCCGACATAGATGTCCTCACCGTCGAATACGGCATCAACGTCAACCTCGATCGCCGATTCGAGGAATCGATCGATGAGCAGAGGCGATTCGGACAGATCGACCTCACCGCCGGGTGTGGCACCGTACAGATCCGCCAGGTAGGCACCGAGATCTTCAACGCTGTAGATGATCCGCATTGCTCGGCCACCGAGCACATAGGAAGGCCGAACGACGACGGGGAACCCGATGTCATCAACCACATCCATCGCTTCGGCGACGCTCATCGCCGTGCCGTGGGGAGGCTGGCGAATCCCGTACTGCGAACAGAGCGCTGCGAAGCGTTCCCTGTCCTCTGCCATGTCGATGGCATCAGGGGTCGTGCCCGCAATGCGAACGCCGGCTCGTTCGAGATCATGTGCAAGCCCGAGCGGCGTCTGACCTCCCAGTTGGACGATCACGGCAACGGGATTCTCCGCTTCGACGACGGCCAGCACGTCCTCAACCGTCAACGGCTCGAAATACAGCCGTGTGGAGGTGTCGTAGTCCGTCGAGACGGTTTCGGGATTGCAGTTCACCATCACGGTTTCATAGCCCGCGTCTTGTAGGGCGAAGGCAGCATGCACACAGCAGTAATCGAACTCGATACCCTGACCGATCCTGTTCGGGCCGGATCCGAGCACCATGACGGTCTCTCTGCCCGGAGCAGGGGCTTCCGATTCATCCTCGTACGTCGAGTAGAAATACGGAGTCTGTGCCTCGAACTCGGCTGCACACGTATCGACCGTCTTGTACGTGACGTTGATCCCGCTGCGAAGGCGGAGCGCGGCGACCTCACCGGGCTCCATCTCCCACAGGTAGGCGAGTTGCTCGTCCGAATAGCCGAGACGTTTCGCTTCTCCCAGTGACTCCGGGGACGGTCCATCGGATTCCAGTTCCGAGCGGCAGGCGACGATCTGGGCCATCTGATCGAGGAACCAAGGATCTACGTGGGTGGCAGCGGCGATGTCCTCGGTCGTCACTTCGCGTCGGATGGCTTCGGCAACTTCGAACAGACGATCAGGGCTTGGGACACCAAGCCTGTCGGACAGTTCCGAGTCCGAGAGCTGGGTGTGCTTGTGTTCTCCGCGGTCTGCGTTGAGTCCATGGCGCCCGGTTTCGAGGCTCCGAAGCACCTTCTGGAGCGCCTCGGGAAACGTGCGACCGATCGCCATCGCCTCCCCGACAGACTGCATCGACGTCCCGAGCACCGGATCGACGGTGGGGAACTTCGAGAAGTCGAATCGTGGCGCCTTGACAACGACGTAGTCGAGGGAGGGCTCGAACGATGCGGGCGTTGCGCCGGTGATGTCGTTGGCGATCTCGTCAAGTGTGAACCCGACGGCAAGCATCGCCGCGATCTTTGCGATGGGAAAACCCGTGGCCTTCGAGGCGAGCGCGGATGAGCGCGACACTCTGGGATTCATCT
>CAZWMX010000001.1:60695-65236 GCA_964635205.1 uncultured Acidimicrobiaceae bacterium
AAACCCGTGGCCTTCGAGGCGAGCGCGGATGAGCGCGACACTCTGGGATTCATCTCGATGATGATGCGCCGGCCCGTCGCGGGATCGACGGCGAACTGAACGTTGGAGCCCCCGGTCTCCACCCCGATCGCCCTGAGGCACGCGATCGCGTCATCTCGCATCTCCTGGTACTCCCTGTCCGAGAGGGTCATCGTCGGAGCAACCGTGATCGAGTCACCTGTGTGGATTCCCATGGGGTCGAGGTTTTCGATCGAGCACACGATCACGGCATTGTCTGCCCCGTCCCGCATCACCTCGAGCTCGAACTCCTTCCACCCGTATATGGACTCCTCGATGAGTACCTCGCCAACCGGTGACGTGTCGAATCCTGTCCGGACGATCCTCTCGAATTCGGCCTCGTCATGGGCAAGCCCCGTGCCACCACCGCCGAGGATGTAGCTCGGTCGTACCATCACGGGATAGCCGAGATCAGACGCTGCTGCCCTGGCCTCGTCCATCGACTTGACGTAGTGTGCCTTGGCCGTCTCCATGCCGGCACCTTCCATGATCTCCTTGAACCGGCCTCGATCTTCTGCCGCTTCGATCGCCCCAAGGGATGCCCCGATGAGTTCGATGCCGAGTTCTTCGAACACGTTGGTCTGTGCAAGCTCCATCGTCACGTTGAGCGCAGTCTGCCCTCCAAGTGTTGGGAGAACGGCGTCCGGGTGTTCCTTCCGCAGGATCTTTTCGACAACCGCAGCCGTGATGGGCTCGATATAGGTCGCATCTGCGAACTCTGGGTCCGTCATGATCGTTGCCGGGTTCGAGTTCACCAAGACGACCCGGTACCCGTGTTCTCTGAGCACCTTGACGGCCTGTGTGCCGCTGTAGTCGAACTCGCATGCCTGTCCGATGATGATCGGGCCGGATCCGATGACCAGGATCGACGTGATGTCAGTTCGCTTGGGCATGTCCGCCCTTCACGACATCGACAAACTGATCGAACAGCCGAGAGGCATCATTCGGACCGGGTGCGGCCTCGGGGTGGTATTGCACGGAGAACGCCGTGACATCGTGGAACATCATTCCCTCGTTCGTTCCATCGTTGAGGTTCTGGTGCGTTGCCGACACTGCTCCGAAGGGTGTGGTGACGTTCTTCGGGAGCAGGTCCGCTGTCGGAAGCCCGGTGCGCTGCGGACGATCCTCGCCGGTCAAGGACCACAGATCGACGGCGAACCCGTGGTTCTGAGAGGTGATCTCGACGCTCCCGTCGCGGAGCCTTGCAACAGGGTGGTTCCCGCCGTGATGCCCGAACGGGAGCTTGAAGGTGCGCGCTCCAAGGGCAAGACCGAGAAGCTGGTGGCCAAGGCAGATTCCGAATACGGGTGTCTCACCGAGTAACCCTCTGATCGCCTCGACAGGACCCTTGAGGGGCTCAGGGTCGCCAGGTCCGTTGGACAGGAACACGGCGTCAGGATCGAGGGCGAGCGTTTCGGATGCCGAGGTCGCCACAGGCACAACCGTCACATCGAGACCCCTGCTGTTCATCGAGCGGAGGATGTCCTTCTTGATCCCGAAGTCGTACGCAACGACGTGGCCGATCGCCGCGCCTTCGGCCTTGCTGTGGTAGAGCTCTGGTGTGGAGATGCCCGATGCAAGATCCTGCCCCTCCATGGACGGAGTCGCGGCGGCCAGGGACATGAGCTCGGCCTCGTCGGCATCAACTCCGACGGCGACGGGCATCGCCCCGCTGTCACGGATGTGTCTCGTGAGACGTCGCGTGTCGATGTCGGAAAGCGCTATGACATCGTGTTGCACGAGGTAGTCGTCGAACGGCGTCGTCGAACGCCACGAGGAAGCCATCCGGCTCATCGACCGTGTCACGAGTGACCGTGCGTGGACCCTTGGCGACTGGTCATCGTATTCGGCGGATCCGTAGTTGCCGATGTGAGGCGCCGTGAGGACGACCACCTGTCCGCTGTAGGAAGGATCCGTGACGATCTCCTGATATCCGGTCATGGCCGTGTTGAACACGACCTCGCCCGCAGTGATACCTGCCACTCCGACCGAGCGACCTCGGAACACTGCCCCGTCGGCCGTAACAAGGAGCCCCTGCTTCACGAACTATCCCCCATGGGTGATGGCACCGTTGAATACCGTTGTCCTCACCTTTCCCTTGAGCTCTCGCCCGAGGTAGGGAGCGTTCACAGACCTCGAAACCGTGCCGGTGGGCACCCAGACGGCTTCAGGATCGAATACGACGAGGTTCGCCGTCGCACCAACCGTCAGAGGTCTTCCTTGGTCCGAGAATCCTGCGATTCGGGCAGGAGCCACGGACATCCGATCGAAGAACGCCGGCTGGTCGAGACCGACGACACCGTTGGCCACCGATGCAGCCCACTCCAAACCGGTGACACCGCTCGATGCGTGTTCGAAAGGGACCTCCTTCTCCGTGGCATCGTGGGGAGCATGATCGGTTGCGACCGCGTCGATGACACCGGATCGCAGACCCTGGATCAGGGCTTCCGTGTCCTGTGCATCCCGCAGAGGTGGCATCATCTTGAAGTTCGAGTCCGTCGAAACAACGTCTTCATGGTTGAACATCAGATGGTGCGGAGCCACCTCTGCCGTGATGTCGATACCTTGGCTCTTTGCTTCGGCAACAAGGGCGACGCCTCCCGCGGTGGATAGATGCTGAACGTGGTATCGGACACCGGTCAATCGTGCAAGAGAGATGTCTCTGGCGAGCATGACATCGTCGGCTTCACGCGGTATGCCGTACATACCGAGCCGGGATGAGACCGCACCTTCATGCATGTGGCCTGCTGCACTGAGATCCGGGTCCACGGCATGCTGGGACACGACACCGCCGAGTTGGGCGACATACTCCATGGCCGTTCTCAGGACGCTCGCACTCTTGACGGTATCACCGTCGTCGGAGAAGATGCGGACACCGGCATCCCACAGCTCATCGAGGTGAGCCATTCGCTCCCCTGCCCTGGCGAGGGTGAGACATCCAGCCGATACGACTTCAGCGTTCCCCGACCGACGCGCTTGATCGGCGACGTACCTCGCGAGATGTCCTGAGTCGATCGGAGGGTCGGTGTTCGGCATTGCAACCACCGCCGTATATCCGCCCGCGGCGGCAGCGGCTGTTCCTGAGGCAATATCCTCTTTCCACTCCTGTCCCGGTTCGCGCAGATGTGTGTGCATGTCCACGAAGCCGGGCCCGACCCATGCGCCATCACAGTCGATCGTCTGTGTGGCATCGTCGAGATCGGGACCGATGGCTTCGATTCGTCCATTGACGATCGCTACATCTGCATCGCGGATACCTTCATCAGTCAGGACGGAACCGCCCTTGAGCACCAGATCATGCATCGTGGTCACCTCCGAGCAACCTGAATAGGACGGCCATCCTCACGGCGATGCCATTCGACACCTGCTGGAGAATCAACGACCTGTCGTCATCCGCAACGTCGTAGTCGATCTCGACGCCTCGGTTCATTGGCCCGGGGTGCATCACGATCGCTTCGGGCTTGAGTCGAGTGAACCTCGCCGAGGTCATCCCGAACCTCCTCGTGTACTCGGACAGCGAAGGGAACACGGACCCACCGCCGCGTTCGGTTTGCACTCTGAGGAGATACACGACATCGATGTCGTCGAGCACGTCGTCGATACCGTATGCCACGGTCACCGGCCATGCTGCCGGGTCGATCGGAAGGAGCGTTGGTGGCCCGACGAGTACAACCTCGGCACCCAGCGCGGTCATTGCGAAGATGTTCGATCGTGCCACTCTCGAGTGTTTGATGTCTCCAACGATGGCGATCTTCAGGCCGTCGAGGCTTCCGAATCGTTGCCTGACGGTTAGACAGTCGAGCAGGGCTTGCGTTGGATGCTGATGTGCGCCGTCTCCACCGTTCACGATCGGGATGTCCAGCCACTCCGCCAGGCGCCAGGCGGCTCCCGTCGCCTTGTGCCTGACAACCATGAGGTCGACGCCCATGGCGCGAATGGTGAGAACGGTGTCCTTGAGCGATTCGCCCTTCGACAAGGCCGACGTGCCGGGTGAGAAGGTCACCGTGTCGGCGGAGAGGGCCTTCGCCGCCTTCTCGAACGACATCCTCGTCCGGGTGGATGGCTCGAAGAACATCGTCGCAACCGTCTTGCCCCGTAGAGCGGGCACCTTCGGGATTGGTCTCGTCAGGACTTCGGTGAATCCATCAGCCTCGTCGAGCAGACTCTCGAGTGCCGTGCGGTCGAGATGCTCCGTTGACAGTAGATGCTTCACGCGTCTTCTCCTTGGTCGATCCACACGCCGTCTTCTCCGTCTATCTCCTGGAAGCGGACCGAAACACGTTCAGAGACCGCCGTCGGAATGTTCTTCCCCACGAAGTCCGCCCGGATCGGCAGCTGTCTGTGACCCCGATCGACCACAACGGCAAGCTGGACGGCGCCCGGTCTGCCGAGATCCGCAAGCGCGTCGAGTGCCGCCCTGATCGTACGTCCGGTGAAGAGCACGTCGTCGGCGACCACGACGGTCTTGCCGTCGATGTTCTCCG
>CAZWMX010000001.1:65336-70487 GCA_964635205.1 uncultured Acidimicrobiaceae bacterium
CCGGTGAAGAGCACGTCGTCGGCGACCACGACGGTCTTGCCGTCGATGTTCTCCGTCTATCTCCTGGAAGCGGACCGAAACACGTTCAGAGACCGCCGTCGGAATGTTCTTCCCCACGAAGTCCGCCCGGATCGGCAGCTGTCTGTGACCCCGATCGACCACAACGGCAAGCTGGACGGCGCCCGGTCTGCCGAGATCCGCAAGCGCGTCGAGTGCCGCCCTGATCGTACGTCCGGTGAAGAGCACGTCGTCGGCGACCACGACGGTCTTGCCGTCGATGTTCTCCGGAAGATCTGTCGGGCCGATTCTTGTTTTCGGTCGCGTGTCGAGATCGTCGCGATACATCCCGATGTCGAGACTGCCGGCATTGATATCGCGACCCTCGATCTCCGAAAGTGCATCAGCGATTCGATCCGCAAACGGCTTTCCTCGCGTCGGGATGCCGACAAGAACGACATCTGCCGTCCCGTGGTTTCGTTCAACGATCTCGTGGGCGATTCGCTTCGTCACCCTCCCGAGATCCTCGCTAGACATCACCTGTCGCATCCACTACCTCCGGGTACACAAAAGCCGCACGCCTTGGCGTACGGCCATCTCGTTTCGTTTGTCATTTCCATCCTTGTCGGCCTCGCAGAACCGGTTTAAAGGTCGGTGTGTCGGGAGCACTCTATCAGGTCCCGGGAGTTCTCAGTTCACAGTTCAGCGTCTCCCCCTACCGGGGACTCGTCGTCTGTACTTGCCACCGCTGAAAGCACTCCATTGATGAAGGCGCTGCTCTTCGCTGTTGAGAATCTCTTGGCGAGTTCAACAGCCTGGCTGATCACGATGCCGATCGAAAGCTCTGTGTTCTCGAGCTCGTAGACGGCGAGTCTGAGGATGTTGCGATCGACGACCGGCATCCGCTCGATGCGCCACTTCGTTGAGGCATCCGAGATCGTTTCGTCGATTACCTCGCGATTGTTCCACGTTCCCTCGGCAAGCTCGGCGGCTCGTTTGGAGATGTTGGTGATGTCGACGGCGTCGAGATGTCGGCAGTCGGCTGCGTAGAGCGCCCCAAGAGCTTGCTCGCGAGCTTCTGCTTGTTTCACGACACCCGCGTGATGTAGTCACCCGTCCGGGTGTCGACCTTGACCACGTCGCCTTTGTCCACGAACAGCGGTGCCTGTACGACTCGGCCGGTCGAGAGTGTCACGGGTTTCGTCGCACCAGAGACTCGGTCGCCCTTGACGCCTGGTTCGGCGAACGTGACTTCGAGTTCTACGGATGCAGCCAGTTCGATGTCGATCGGTGTTCCCTCGAACACGGCGATTCGCACGACCATACCTTCCGGCATGAAGTCGACGGCCTCCCCGACGAGCTCCTCGGACAGGGGGATCTGCTCGAAAGTCTCTCCATCCATGAAGTTGAAGCCCATGTCGTCCTTGTAGAGGTATGTGAAATCCCTGCGGTCGATCGTCGCCTTCGGTACGTTCTCACCGGCTCGAAAGGTCTTGTCGAGAACGGCACCGGTACGCACGTTCTTCAGCTTCATGCGCACGAATGCCTTACCTTTGCCGGGTTTCACGTGCTGATAGTCGACAACGGAGAACAGGCCCTCAGGCAGGTTCAGAGCCATGCCGGGTTTGACGTCGTTCGTCGAGATCATCTGTCGGTCCCTTCATGTCGGGATCGGTCGTGGTCAGGCGAGACCGATCCCCTCGAATGCAGCCAGTACGGTAGCGTCGTCTGCGTGTACCAGCTGTGGGATGCCGAAGTCCTGGAGGAGCACCATTCGAAGGCCATCGGAGTCACGTTTCTTGTCTCTCTCCATCTGGGCGCGCACCGCTTGGGCGTCGGCGTCTGGTGCCGCAACCGGCAGCCCGATCTTTCTCAGGATGGCGCGTTGGCGCTGCTCGCCGGTGAAGTCGAACATCACCCTGGAAGCGGCTCCCGCTGCGACCGTCCCGATCGATACCGACTCTGCGTGGCTTCGGCCCGTTGTGGTTTCGATGGCGTGGCCAACCGTGTGCCCATAGTTCAGGATGACGCGTCTGCCACGCTCCTTGAAGTCGTCATTCACCACCGCGACCTTGACGGCAACCGATCGATTGACGATCTCTTCGAGATCCACCCCGAGGCCATCACGTTCGTACGCCTCGACGATTGCCATGTCCTCGATGAAGCCCGTCTTCAACGCTTCCGCCGCCCCCTCTCGTTGGAGCGATATCGGTAGCTGGTCGATGATGTCGATATCGATCAGGACTGCCTCGGGGTGGGCGAACACACCTGCAAGGTTCTTGCCGCCGACATTGACGCCTGTTTTCCCGCCGATGGCAGCGTCAACGGCAGCTATGAGGGTTGTCGCGACATACATGACGGGCACACCTCTGAGGTAGGTACCACCGACGAACCCGGCCAGGTCCGTGACTGCACCTCCGCCTACTCCGATGATCAGGTCGTCTCTGGTGAACCCGCTCTCGTTGAGGAACTTGTACACATCCTCGACGACACCGAGCTGCTTTGCCTCCTCGCCGTCGGGCACGGTGTATCCCTTGACCTCCATGCCTGCCTTGGCCAACAACGAGGCGTACGATCCTGCGAGTGCGGCTGTCGGCGGCTGGCAGAGGATCGCCGCGCGTTGTCGAGGGCGGGACGTCGCAATGTCGGTGAGCGCCTCGTTGACACCCCGACCAATGAAGATCGTTGATATGGGCTCCTCGGCTCTCCAGATCACATGTCGACGCACGCCGCCACCTCCATTGCGACATCCTGGGGTGATCGTCCCACGGTTGATACGACGTGGTCGGCAACATCCTCATAGATGCTCAATCGGTCGGCCAGGATACGTGCCACCGCCCCGGGCGAGTTCAGCAATGGTCTGTCTTCCATGAATTCGACTCGTTCGGTGATCGTTTCCGCGTCGACGTGGAGTAGGACGATCGTGCCTGAGCCCGACATGATCGTCACGTTGTCTGAAGAGAGAATCGCTCCTCCCCCGGTCGCAACCACGGAACGTTGGATATCGGCGGTTGAGGCGATCACATCGGATTCGGCGCTGCGGAACACCGCTTCCCCCTCAGCGAACAGCTCATTGATCGTGCGTCCTGTCGACTCCATGACAACCGCGTCGGTGTCGACGAATGGCAAGCCAAGTATCTGGGCTGCAAGGACGCCAACGGTCGTCTTCCCGGATCCCATCATGCCAACGAGCCAGATGTGCCCCATGTCAATGCTCGACCAGCCGTGCCTTGTACGCCTCGACCGATGCGACGAAGTCTGCAACGGTATCCCCGCCGAACTTGCGCGTCATCTCGTTTGCGAGCACATATGCCACCATCTGCTCGGCGACGACACCCGCAGCAGGTACCGCACAAACATCACTGCGTTCGCGGAACGCCGACGCAGACTCCTTCGTGTCGACATCGACGGTCTCGAGTGCGCGCATGAGTGTCGAGATCGGCTTCATGGCTGCCTTGACGCGCAGAACTTCTCCCGTCGTCATGCCACCCTCGAGGCCCCCAGCGCGGTTGGTACGTCTGGCATAGGAGTCATCCGTGGTGATGATCTCGTCATGAGCGTCAGATCCACGAGAGGCGGCCTGTGCAAGACCGTCACCGATCTCGACCGCCTTGATCGCTTGGATGGACATCAACGCCCCTGCGAGAAGTCCATCGAGCTTGCGGTCCCAATGCACGTGGCTGCCGATTCCGGGCGGCAATCCGTATGCGAGCACCTCGACCACTCCACCGAGCGTGTCCTTGTCGCTCTTGGCTGCCTCGATCTCAGCGATCATGGCCTTCTCGGAGACTGAGTCGAATACCCTCACCTCGGATGCGTCGACCGTATCGAGATCCTCGGGTCCGGGGAGCGTGTCTGTGGCGGCCTCGACCGATCCGATGGCGACAACATGGCTCATCACCGTGATGCCAACCTCAGCGAGAAGCTGTTTGGTGAGGTACCCGACGACGGTTCGAGCAGCGGTTTCACGTGCAGACGCGCGCTCGAGTATGTCCCTCGCATCGTGTGTGTCGTACTTCTGCATGCCAACAAGGTCGGCATGGCCCGGTCGAGGCTTCGTTTCTCGCTTCGACGGTTCTCCGGGGTCCGGTGACATCTCTTCCTGCCACTTCTCCCATTCCGTGTTGCGGATGAGCACGGTGACCGGCCCACCGAGGGTTCTTGCGAAGCGGACACCGCCGAGGATCTCGAGTTCGTCGCGTTCAAGACGCATCCGCGGGCCACGGCCATAACCGAGCCTGCGACGCGCAAGCTCGTCTGCGATGCCCTCCCTTGTGACGGACAGACCGCAAGGGAGGCCTTCGACTGTTGCCACGAGGCCTGGACCGTGTGACTCGCCTGATGTGAGGAACCTAAGCATGTGGGCTCAGGCTAGGGCCAGAGCGCGGTGGATGAGAACCCGTCATCGCAGATACCAGTGGATGACTTCCTGACCGAAGAACAGAGCGATCAGGGCAGCAGTGGTCATGAACGGCCCGAAAGGGACGGCGTCCTTGCGTCCACGCATACGCGTGATGAGCAGAAAGGCTGCAACGACACCGCCGATGAGGAACGATCCAATGCCGGCAACGAGGACGTGGCCGAGGCTCAGATACCCGGTGAACACACCGATCATGAACGCGAGCTTCACGTCCCCGAATCCCAAACCACCTTTCACGATGAGTGCGAGGATCAGCATCACGACGAAGTAGGACGTTCCTCCGATCGCTGCATCGATGAGATCTCCACCCGATTGATGCGCGAGATGTCCGGCAACGAGCAGCACGATGCCGACCACCGTGGCGGGTCCGAGGATGCGGTTGGGGATGAGCTTCGTGTCGAGGTCGGTGATCGTGAGCAGGATCATGGCCCACAGGAATACGAGATACGCCGGTGCCAACCAGAGCGAGGGAACAGCCAGCGGAATCAGGCCGGAGAGCACCACCGTTGCAACGAGTGCAACGACGTTCGTGCGCCGCTGGGTGTGTCTGTTCTGTCGACAGGATGCGAGCACTGCGTCAAGTCCGGAGCCACACTCGCCACACACCGGCCCGAACCACCGATCGGGAAGCTCGAGCCGATGCGCATCAGCCTCCGCAACGATCGACCTGGCGACAACAGCACCAAGCAGCGCAGCGACGAGAACGGGAAAGATCATGCCGAGAGCATAAGCCT
>CAZWMX010000002.1:0-6281 GCA_964635205.1 uncultured Acidimicrobiaceae bacterium
AGATCAGGGCCGCCATGAACACGGCGAGCAGCGATCCAACGGTGATGAGCAGTGTCCGATGGATGATGCGACGTGGCCACCCCATGACGATGGCAGCTGCTGTGCCGAGAACGGGGAACATGAGTGGCGCCACGAGCATGGCCCCGATCACCACCGCTGTTGAGTCTGCCAGGATCCCGAGTACGGCGATTGCGGTCGCCAGCAGCATCAGCGCGGCGAACCGTGTGAAGAATTCGCGCCGAGGCATGCCTTGGGGGAAGAGGCTGTCGATGACGTGGCGCCGCTCGACGTCGTGGAGCGGTTCGCGTTCATACCAGAGGCGTTTGGTTGCCAGCCAAGCGGAACGGATCAACCGGAACAGTGTCGAACGTAACGGAATCGGCTGCGGGGTTGCCTGCTCGCGGGTTCCGACACGTACGTGTCCGTCTCGATCGATCCGCTCACTCATCCGTGGGGCCTCCCCGCTTCCAGCAGGTCCAGCATCCCGGAGAAAGGGATAATCGTGCGCTAAGAGATATGCAACAGCGTCTTACAATCGAGAAGAGAACGCCTCAGCCACAGCGGCTCGGATGGCACGGTGGTCGTCAACGTTCGTGTGTCGATCGGTGTTCAGTTCGATGAGTTCGGGTTCATCGATCGGTCTGGATACGGCTTCGACATAGCCATCGAGTGTGTCGGTCGATCTGGCGTTGAGGCCCAGAGCCGTCGCGACGGCGGACAATGAGAGACCGTGTGGGGTCCCCCAGTGCCGCTCGAATGTGCCCACGTTGACAATGCTGGATGTTGCTTGGGGCAGGAACGAGAAGATGCCTCCCCCGTCGTTGTTCACGACAACGATTCGCAGAGGTGCTTCGAGCCTGGCTACCTCGGACAAGGCAGTTGCATCGTGGAGTGCCGCGATATCACCCAGAAGCAGGGTCACGGGGCTGCCCGAGAGAGCGGCCCCGAGTGCGGAAGAGATCGTGCCGTCGATGCCGTTCACCCCCCGGTTCGCAAGGACGGTGATATCGGATCGCGGTTCGGCGAACGTGTCGATGTCCCTGATCGGCATCGATGACGCGACGTACACGATGGCTCCAGACGGTACGCCGGTGATGACGGAGCGTGCGATTTCGGGCTCGTTCGGGAAGGTCAGCTCTGCCATCGCCCCGGCGATCGCAGATCTCACGGCCCCGTCCATCGCGAGCCAGGCATCGAGGAACGAGCGATCACTCGCACCGTTGGGCGCGTTGTCGCGAAGGAACGCAGTCGGGTCGGCATCGAGAATCGTTGTCGCACCTCCGAGCGGATCGGTGAGCCGCGATCGATCAACGAGGATCTGTTCGACGCCCGATCGTTCGAGCCAGGTCCACAGTGGCTTGGATGTCGGGATCGGGCCGAGTCTGAGTACGACATCTGGGGGAGACATATCGAGTGCGTGGGTGCTTCCTGCAAGCAGGTCACCATTGGCCACCGCATTGTGCCCTGTGACCCAGCACTGGGGGTCCGACATCACCGGAGCGCAGAGCGAGGTCGCGACCTCGCTCACGGCGTCGGAGAACCCGGGGCCCTGTCTGCCGCCGGCCACGATGAGGACCTTTCGGCCGACCAGACCGTCGAGCCTGTCGCTCGAAGCCGCCACCGCCGGTTCGGGGGCGACCCAGTCACCGACTCCCGGCGATGAAATCGGGGTATCCGGGAGGAGTTCCTCCTCGAACGGTGCGTTTGCATGGACCGCGCCGGGGGGAAGCGTCACAGCAGATTCGACCAATCCGTGGCCGTCGCTGCGACCTGCTGCACCTCCAACGTCGAGATCGATGAACGTCTTCACATGTTGCCCGTACAGATCGATCTGGTTCATCGTCTGGGGCGCGCCTGTGCCTCGCAACCTCGCGGGACGGTCGGCCGTGAGCACGATCATCGGCACCGCAGCCTGATCTGCCTCGACCACCGCGGGGAAATAGTGGGTTCCGGCGGAACCGGACGTGCACACAACAGCAGCGGGCCTGCCTGTGGCCTTCCCATACCCGAGAGCGGCAAAGCCTGCAGATCGTTCGTCGCGAATGGCGAGATCGTGGATCCGTGGTTCGGTCGCAAAGGCGAGTGTCAAAGGTGTGTTGCGCGATCCGGGCGAAATGAACACGACGTCGACGCCGGCATCAGCTATGCCTGCTACGAGATCCGCGCAATAGCGTGCACTTTTGTCTGCTGTGGTCACCGGCAGGCAGCCTACCGTTGCTCCTAGAAGACGATTGCCAGAGATAGCAGGAGCGCTACGAAGAGTTGGAGTTGAGCGGTCCCCTTCAGTACTCCGATGAGTGGTGGGCCTTCTGTCTCTGTGTAGATCGTCTCGATCAGTGGGATGGCAAGCGGCGCAACGATGAGGGCGATCAGCGCCATTGGTGGGAACCAACCCACGAGGGATCCGAACGCGATCATCGCGAAACTGGTGATGAGTGAGCCTGCGTACAGTCGACGTGCCCACGTCCGCCCGACCAGGACGGCGAGTGTTCTCTTTCCGGCATCGCTGTCCGTTCTGATGTCTCGGATGTTGTTGGCTTCAAGGATGGCGGCAGCAAGGAGACCCATGACGATGCCACCCGCCCAGGCGGTGGGCGGTACTGGGCTGCCGAAGACGAATCGTGTTCCCACTGTCGCGACCAGACCGAAGAACACGAAGACGAACAGCTCGCCGAGGCCGTAGTAGCCATAAGGCACGGGGCCATTCGTGTACCCGAGGGCAGCGAGGATCGAGATGACCCCGATCACGAGGATCGGCCATCCTGCGTACCAGATGAGATAGATACCAGCGAGTCCTGCAAGCCCGAACGCAACAGCTATGCCTCTCCTCATTCCTGTCGGCGTGATGACGCCTGAGGCGACTGCGCGTTGGGGTCCGATACGAGTCTCGGTGTCGGCGCCTCTCTGTGCATCGGCAAGGTCGTTTGCATAGTTGACACCGATCTGGATGGCGATGACGGCGAAGAGAACGACGACGAAAGGGAGCAGCGCAAAAGCGCCGTCGTGCCAGGCGCTGGCACTTCCGATCAGCACGGGGGCGATTCCTGCGGGCAACGTTGCAGGGCGCGCCGCCATGATCCATGCTTCCATGGGCAAGCGATTGGTCCGCTCCGACATCCCTCAGAACTGCCAGGGAAACGAGGAGTAGTCCGTGTCGCGCTTCTCGAGGAAGGCGTCCCTGCCCTCCTGCGCTTCGTCGGTGCCGTACGCGAGACGTGTCGCTTCTCCCGCGAACAGCTGCTGGCCAACCAATCCGTCGTCCGGCAGATTGAAGGCGAACTTCAACATCTTCTGTGCCGTTGGGCTCTTTGACGTGATCTCTCTTGCCCAATCGAGGGCGGTCGATTCGAGGTCGGCGTGCGGTACGACAGCGTTGGCCATGCCCATGTCGAACGCCTCCTGTGCCGAGTAGTCGCGCCCGAGGAAGAAGATCTCCCGTGCGCGCTTCTGGCCGACCTGTCGTGCGAGCAACGCGGATCCGTAGCCGCCGTCGAAGCTCGCGACGTCTGCGTCGGTCTGTTTGAAGACGGCATGTTCACGAGACGCGATCGTCAGATCACACACAACATGGAGGCTGTGACCGCCTCCGACCGCCCAGCCGGGCACGACGGCTATGACGACCTTGGGCATGAAGCGGATGAGGCGTTGTACCTCGAGAATGTGGAGTCTCCCGAGTCGGGCAGGGTCGACCCCTTCCGAGCCCTCGTATTTGTAGCCGTCCTTTCCCCTGATCCTCTGGTCCCCTCCGGAGCAGAAGGCCCATCCTCCGTCCTTTTGGGAGGGTCCGTTGCCCGTGAGGAGCACACACCCCACGTCTGATGTCATCCTGGCGTGGTCGAGTACACGGTACAGTTCGTCGACGGTGTGTGGTCTGAAGGCGTTTCGCACCTCCGGACGGTTGAACGCAACCCGGACCGCGCTGATGTCGACCGCTCTGTGGTAGGTGATGTCGGTGAGGTCGAAGCCGGCAACAGGCTCCCATGCCGATGAATCGAAGATGTCAGAAACCACGGTTCCTCCACTACGTGGGCGCCGAATGGCGGCCTGTGTGGCCGCCAGCGATACTGTAGTGACCGATGGCGGGCGAGACCCCTTACGACTGGCTTGTGGATATTGCGAGCGCGCATCCGGACCGTGTGTGCCTTGTCGGCCCAGACAAGGTGTACGGCTATGCGGATGTGCAAACGCTCGTGTCAGAGCGTGCAGCCGCGCTCTCCGAAGTCATCGAACGTGATCAGATCGTCCCGGTCTCGGTTGCGAACGATGCCGAATCGATAGTCG
This sequence comes from uncultured Acidimicrobiaceae bacterium, assembly GCA_964635205.1. Taxonomy (GTDB): domain Bacteria; phylum Actinomycetota; class Acidimicrobiia; order Spongiisociales; family UBA5794; genus B3-G11. The sequence goes on from CAZWMX010000002.1 coordinate 4,282, forward strand.
AGCTGCTCGCAACACAGGTCGCGGGTGGTGTCCCTCTCCCATTCGTGGGCAAGTTGCCCGAAGTGCCGCCGAAACGGGCCGAAGGGGTAGCGATCTGTGTACTGACGTCGGGGAGCGATGGCACACCGAAGATCGTGCCACACACGTACGAGGGCATCGAGTCCTCCGTCCGCGCCTCCAAAGACCGTCTCGGCAACACCGGCGAAGACCGCTGGCTTCTGTGTCTGCCTCTCAACCACGTCGGTGGATTGTCGATCGTGTGGCGCAGTCTCGAAGCAGGCGGGGTCATTGTTGTTGCACCCTTCGACGCCACCGGAGAGACGATCGAGACTCTGAAGCCGACGATCGCGTCCATGGTTCCGACGATGGTGCATCGGTTGCTCGAGACCAATCCGTCTGCCATCGCCTCGGTGGAGACAGTGCTTGTCGGGGGAGCGGCGCTGATGCATGGGATGTGGAGCCGAGCCTCCGATTTGGGCGTCCGCCTGGTTCCGACGTACGGCATGACCGAGGCCGGCTCCCAGATCGCAACTCTTGCCGCAACGGACGAGAGGCGAGAATCCGGATTGGTGGGCAGGCCACTTGCCGGGTTCACAGTGACGATCGTCGATTCGTTCGGCGTTGAGGTCGCGACAGGTTCGACGGGGAGGATCGCCGTGGATGGCCCCGCGATGTTCGCCGGTTATCTCGGCCAGCGACCGGCCCCGAAACCGTTCATCACCGGTGACCTCGGCAGGATCACAGTCGAGGGTGATCTCTATGTCGAGGGAAGGCACGACGACATCGTCGTCACCGGTGGTGAGAATGTGTCGCCCGGTCATGTCGCAGACATCGTCGGCCGTATCGACGGAGTACGCGACGTATGTGTCGTATCACTCGACGACTCCGAGTGGGGGTCGATCGTCGCCGCCATGGTGGTCGCCGATCGGCCGATCGATTCGCGTCATACGATGGTTGAGATGTCGCTCGATGCTCGAGAGCGACCGAAACGATGGATCACGACGGATGAGATTCCGAAGCTCCAGAATGGCAAGCACGATGTAGCTGCGGTACGGGCAGCGTTTGAGGAGGAATCATGGACCTAGGTCTTGAAGGTAGGGTCGCGCTTGTCGCCGCAGCATCGAGAGGACTCGGGGCTGCCATTGCACGGATTCTTGCCGAGGAGGGGTGCACCGTCGAGATCTGTTCGCGATCGCTCGATCGAGTGCAACACACCGCAGAAGTGATTTCGGCGAACACCGGACGGTCTGTGATCGGATCGGAAGTAGATGTCACCGATGGCGATGCGATCACCGCGTGGGTGAACGAGGCGGCTGTGCGCCACGGTGGCCTCGACATCGTGATCCCGAACGCGGGCGGTCCAAAACACGGATCGTTCCAAGACACGGGTCCCGAGGATTGGGATGCCGGGTACGAACTGACGCTGCGCTCGGCGTTGTCATTCGCGTCGGCGGCAAAGCCGCATCTGGTCCATGACAGTGCGATGTTGTACCTCACGTCGTCGTCGGTCCGTGAGCCCATATCCACCCTCGTCCTGTCGAACGTGTTCCGAGCCGGGGTTGCGGCGCTGGCCAAGACGCTGGCGTCTGATTGGGCCGAAAATGGTATCAGGGTCAACCAGCTCATCCCCGGGCGTATCGCAACCGAGAGGGTTGCCGAACTCGATGTCTACGCCGCGCAGATGAGCGGGGCCACGCCGGACGAAGTGCGTTCGAGGAGCCGGGCCGCCATCCCGCTGGGTCGTTACGGTGTGCCGGCCGAATTCGCCAACGCAGCGGTGTTTCTCGTCTCACCCGCAGCATCGTTCATCACGGGTGCGACCCTTGCAGTGGATGGCGGAGCGATGAGATCGGTCTTCTAGTTTTCAGTCTTCAGTTCACAGTCAGCAGTCGGAACCAAGAACTGTGAACTGTCAACGGTGAACTGTCAACTGCCGAAGGCAGGTCCTATCACCACGGTCACGGGAAGATGTCCCGCTCCGATATCCGGGCCTGTCGACA
>CAZWMX010000002.1:6381-32350 GCA_964635205.1 uncultured Acidimicrobiaceae bacterium
CCTATCACCACGGTCACGGGAAGATGTCCCGCTCCGATATCCGGGCCTGTCGACAGCTCCAGCGGGGTGATCTCGTCCGTCATGAGAACGATGTCAACCGGGATGCCGATCCATCCGCCGATCAGTGGGATATCGGACAACGGCCACGTCGACAGATAGCCAGATCCCTCAGTTGTGTCGCGCACGCCGATGGTGTCCCGCATCGTCGTCATGCCGCTTGTCCATCGCGTCGCGCCGAGGTTCCCGATCACCGCGACGGGGCGTGAGGTGGAGGTGACCGCGGCGGACACAGCCTCGAGGCGCGCACTGAGGCGATCAGCTTCCCTGGAGTTCGATGCCAGATCCCCCCAGGTGGTCACAACGTCGATGGTCTCCCCATTCGCTCCAACCGTGATGCGATACACAGGTTCGGTCAGTCCCTCGGCATAGGTGACCTCGACCGGCCAATTCTCGGTCCCAAGGGCAACGATCCCCGGTACGTCAGGTCGCTCGGGAGCAACGATGATCGAATACGGCGAGCCATCGGTCGTCAGAGGCTCCATACGATCTGCGGTGGTGCCGGCTACGAGGATCAGGTCTGCCTTGCTGTCCAGCAGCCAACGCAATACGAAGTTTGAGTCGTCGACGCTCGGATAGATGTCTGCATGAACCACCCGGATGCCGTCCTCGCCCGTTGCCGCGGGCTGTGCTCCCATCCACAACGGCACGATCAGCCATGCGTTCAGAATCGCTGCAGCGAGGAACACGATCGAAGCGAAGCCCCTGGCGGCGAGGGTGTAGAGAATCGTTGCGGCGATCAGCCCCCACATCAACTGCCATCTGAAATTCGCCGCATAGTCGAAGAGCCACCACGAGTCTCCGAAGAAGGCTGCGATGGTGAAGACAACAGCTCCGCCACCCCCGATGAAGAGGATGATGATCAGTGCGGTGCGTAAGCCCGCAAATACCCCCGTTTCGTTGTAGCTGATCACAAGCCGAAAGCGTACATGAATCCGTCGCGCGAACCCACGTATATGACGCCGTCCCACACGGCAGGTGTCGACTCGATACAGCCGTTGCTCGCTGGCGTCTTCGTCCACATCTCAACCGGAGCCCTCGGGTCGGTCAAATCGTACGCTCGGAGACCGGAGTCTTCGGCGAAGCAATTCACGGCGATGACGAGCGTGTCATCGGCGATGACGGGCGACGACCAGGCGTTGACACCGATGCTGTCCTCCCACACGACCTCACCCGTGGCGGTGTCGACCGCAAGCAGGTCTCCGCTGTCCGTTGCGACGTAGATGACGCCGTCGGGATGGAGCGCCGGTGTTGCCCATGCCCCGGTGTCCTGACCTCTGGCTGCAGGAATGTCGACCTTCCAAACGATCGGTGCGACGCTGGTGAGTGGGTCGCCGACCTCGATCGACGTGTCGAGCTTGACGAGCTGACCGACTTCGCGAACCCGGCGTGCCGCGGTGTTGCTGTCCTTTTCGTGATCGGCGTGTGCTACGACGTAGATGAAACCCTCGGCGTCGATGGAGATCGTGGCATCGGTGTCATCACCGATCCACCAGTCGAAGAACGTTTCTGCGTTTCCGTTCTCGATATCGGATAGGTCGATTCCCCGGATCCGGCCTGCACTGTTGGCGAAGTACGCCTTCTGACCAAAAATGGCGGTTGAGTTCTCGACGGACTGGTCGCGCCCGAGGAGCTCGAGCAGTTCCTCAGACCACGCCTTTGTCTGGTAGACAACCACGGGGTTCACCGTCACTCTGCCTTCATCGTCGTAGCCCCGATTGAGCTTGATCGCGAACCACCATGAGTTCTCGCCACCTTGATACAGCATGTCATCGACGATCACGGGATTGGAGTCCCAGTCGTCGTTCCAGATACCTTCTACCGCATTGGCGTGGAGCGACCAGACTTCGCGCACCTCATCTCCGTCGAGGGCAAGGATTCGGAACCTGGGATCACGCGAACCCGTGTACAGGAGGGGGTAACCATCCGGGTCGAGCGTGACACTTCCCTTGATGATGTCGCCCATGTCGTATCCGGGCCTCAGGCTCTCCCCGGTATCGGCGTCAACGAAGTGGATCTTCTTGTCGTACGCACCGAAGATCAGCTCGGTCTTGCCGTCATCACGTTCGTAGACCACGGGTTGCCCCGTCCATCCCGTTCCGGACCACACCTTGGTTTCACGCCCGACGGGCGACGAACCGGTCATCGCATGATCCCGGGGGTATTTCCAGAGAACTCCCGGCTCAGTTTCAGGGATGGGGCCGGTGCCGAAGAACGTGCGTGTCGGGTTGCCGCGGAACATCGTGAGTCCGTTGACCGATCCCCACGGTTCGAATACGGTCTCCGGCGTCACGACACCCTCGGGACGCGGTGGCAGGGTTGTTGTTGTCTCGGCAGGAATCGTCGATGTTGCGCCGGGCTCGCCACCGTTTGTTGTGCTCGAAGAGAGCGGAGGCAGGGTCGTGATGGAGCCCTCTGGTCCGACGGAGATGACGTTGTCCTCACCCGCGACGCACGCGCTCGCGAGTATCGATAAGGCAACGAGCAGGGGAATCAGCTTTCGCATCGCAGCGAGTGTAGGAATGGGACATAGGTAGTCGGCGGACCCGGTGTCTGTGCCCCCGGCGGAACTTGTAGGCTCGATGCCATGGCTTCGATCATGGATTTCGGCAAGGACTGGTACAACGATGCGTCCGGGCAGCTCCGGCGTGCCGATCCGCTGCTGATGGGTGCCGCATTTGCGTTCAACGCACTCTTCGCCATCGTGCCTCTCGCCATAGCGTTCGTCTCGGCCCTCACGATGTTCGATTGGACACAACAGATCGTCGCCGACCTCGTCGAGGCGATGAACGAAGCTCTTCCGCAAGACGTGGCGTTGTTCCTGACCCAGATCGTCGATGAATCAGTTTCAGCGGTCGAAGACAACCGAGTCATCATCCTCTTCATCTCGGTGCCGATCGCGCTCTGGTCGGGGTCTCGAGCCGTCTATACGGTGCAAAAGGCGCTTCGTCTCATCGACGACTCCGGAGAGGAGATCGGCTATGTCCGGATGCGCGTCACCGGGATCCTCGTGACGTTCGGCGCCGGAGTGGCGGTGGTGGTCGCGTACGTCCTCGGGGTCATGGGACGAACATTCTTCGAGACGGTCGCGAGGGAGTTCGGGCGACAGTCCCAGGCACGCGCGCAACTTGTGATGCTTGCGGTGGCCGTCTTGTGGGTATTCATGCTGCTGTACGTCGTGTACCGGTGGGGAGCGCCGGAACCTGTGCCGAAGACCGCCGCCACATCGATGCTCGTCACGGTCGTACTCTTTGCAGGGTCATGGTTTGCGCTCAACCTTCTTCCGTCCGAGGCTTCGGCGTCGATCGCGGTGTTCGGTGCCATGGGCGTCATCCTCTTCTGGTTGTATGCCGTAGGGATAGTGATCGTCGGTGCCCCGATCGCGATCGGTTCACTCGTGCGCGTTCTCAGCTCGGACTGACACCGGTAGCCTCACCGTGATGGCGGAAGACGAATCACGGCTGGGGGATCTCAGAGTCGGAGTCGCGTTGTTGTGGCGAGTTCTGCTTCGCTATCGCTCCATCGCCGCGATCTCCATTCTCGGTGCCCTCATCTGGACGGCCATGGTCGTCTCGATTCCCTACCTCGTCGGCAGGGTCATCGATACCGTCGTATCCGGTTCTGGCATGGAAGGCGTCTGGCCCCTGCTCGGCCTGATCGTCCTCGCCGGAGCGATTCAAGCGATCGGCATCTCGTTGCGCCGCTTCTTCGGGTTCAAGGTCTCCTACCGTGCCGAGGCTGATCTTCGCAACGAGATCTTCACGCATATCCAGCGGCAGGCATTCTCCTTCCACGACGTCACATCCACAGGTGAGCTCATGGCTCGCGCCTCGTCCGATCTCAGTCAGCTCCGGTTGATCCTCGCCATGGCTCCAATCACCTTTGCCAACCTCGTCATGTTCCTCGTCGTCACCATCGTGCTCGTGATCATCGATCCTGTGCTCGGTCTCACTGCTTCACTGATGGTTCCCGCCCTTCTGCTGACGTCCGGCCGATTCGCAAGCAGGATCGTCGGCTTCTCTTTCGATCTTCAGCAGAGGCTCGCCGAGCTATCCCATGTGGTGGAGGAGACGGTGTCGGGGATCGAGGTCGTCAAGAGCTACGGACAGGAAGCCCAACAGCAGAGGCGTCTCGACGGCAAGGCCGACACGATATACGAATCGGCGATCGGCATGGCGAATCGGAGGGCCGTCTACAGGCCGCTGTTCGAGATCATTCCGGCAATAGGAACAGTTGCCGTCCTCGCCGTCGGGGGCATTCGCGTCGTGGATGGCGCGATGACGCTCGGTGAATTCGTTTCCTTCACACAGTACCTGGCGGTGATGGTTCTACCGCTTCTGATCACCGGATGGTTCTTTGCGAATCTCCCGAGGTCCGCCGCGGCTGCTTCACGGATCGACAAGCTGCTGGCTACCGCTCCCGAGATCTCCGAACCCCGACATCCCAAACAACTCAAGCCCGGCCGCGGAGAAGTCAGGTTCACGTCGGTCTCCTTCGTGTATCCCGATGGCACGACCGTCCTCAAGGATGTCGATATCGTCATTCCCGGAGGAACCTCGGTTGGTCTCGTAGGTGCGACCGGCTCGGGCAAGTCCACGATTGCACACCTGATCCCGAGGTTCTACGACATCACACACGGGTCCATCACGATCGATGGCGTCGATGTCCGCGATCTTCGACTCGATGAGCTTCGCAGCGAGGTTGCCGTCGTATTCCAGGAGTCCTATCTGTTCTCCGCGTCGATCGAGGAGAACATCAGAGTCGGTGACCCCATGGCTTCGGATGATCGCGTGCGTTCTGCTGCCCGTCTCGCGAAAGCTCACGAGTTCATCTGTGGTTTCGCCGACGGCTACGCGACGGTGGTTGGAGAGCGGGGAGCGACGCTCTCCGGTGGCCAGCGTCAGCGTGTGAGTCTGGCTCGTGGCGTCGTCCGTGACCCGAGAGTCCTGATTCTCGACGACGCGACATCGTCGGTCGATGCGATCGTCGAAGCGGAGATACAGGAGGCGCTGAAGCAGGTGATGGCCGGTCGGACAACGGTGATCATCGCCCACCGGACATCGACCCTCGCTCTTGTCGACAACGTGGTGTTCATCGAGGAAGGCCGCGTGGTGGCGTTCGGGCCTCACAATGAGCTTCTCGAAACGGTTCCGCGGTACACAGAGGTGCTTGCTGCGGAGAGCGAGGTTGGCGTATGAAGTACATGTCGTCCGCAGGGGACTACGAGGTCGAGCGTCGTGGGAAACTCGTTGCCCGTGCCGGGCGCATCGCACCGGATCTCAAGTGGCCCTTTGTCGGCACGATCGCCGTCACCTTCGTTGCGACCATCGTGCGGCTTGTCGGTCCGTTGGTGATCAGAGGTGGCATCGATGATGGAATCACGACCGGCGACAAGCGGGTGATCCTGACGGCGGCGGCGATCTATGTTGGCCTCCTGTTGCTCCAGTACGCCGCTGCAGCGGTGTCACAGTGGAGTGTCGCTGTGGTCGGTGAGCGATACCTGGTCCGGCTCAGGTCTGTCGTGTTCCAAAGGTTGCTCAGGCTCGACATGAGGTTCTATTCGCGATCGAAGAGTGGCGTTCTCGTCTCGCGTATGACATCGGACATCGAGTCGCTTCAGGAGTTCGCCTCGGAAGGCGCGGCCATGGCGTTGACCAACCTGCTCACGGTCGTCGGTGTGGCGGTTGCTCTTGCCCTCGTTGACTGGCAGATGGCTCTTGCCGTGTTCACCGTTGTTGGTGTTCTCGGCGGTGTGTCTGTCGTTTTCCAGCGCCAGGCGAGACGGGCATACGACCAGGTGCGCGAAGGCATCGGGCAAGTTCTCGCAACGCTCCAGGAAGGTATATCCGGCGTGCGGGTGGTGCAGGCATTCACTCATGAGGACGCACAGGCTTCAACATTCGGACGGGTCAATGAGAGGTACTTCGAAGCGAACATGGCTGCAGCCAGGGCGATCTCGTGGTATTTCCCCGTTGTCGCATTCCTGAGGGTTGTCGCGTTGGCCGCTGCGCTTGGTATCGGTTCCAGCCGCGTGTTGAACGGATCTCTCACGATCGGAACCTTCGTGGCGTTCCTGTTGTATCTCGACTGGTTCTTCCAGCCGATCATCAACCTCTCTCAGGTGTACAACCTGCTCCAGTCTGCTCTTGCAGCCCTCGCGAAGCTGTTCGAATTGATGGACGAACCAGTCGCGATCGATGACAAGCCGGACGCATACGACCTTCCGGAACCGGTATCGGGCACCGTCATTCTCGACGGAGTCTCGTTCTCCTACGAAGCCGACACGCCCGTTCTCACCGATGTTTCGGTGGCTGTTGGTGCGGGTGAGCGTGTCGCGATCGTTGGCGAGACCGGATCCGGTAAGTCCACCATCGCAAAGCTGATCATGCGGTTCTACGACCCCGTTGTCGGAACGGTTTCGATCGATGGCAGCGATCTGCGCGATCTCACCGAGCGATCTCGTTCCGATGCACTTGCGCTGATTCCCCAGGACGGATTCTTGTTCGCCGGCACACTCAGGGAGAACATCGCCTATGCGGATACATCGGCTCCCGACGATGCCGTGTGGAATGTGCTGCGGGTAATGGGCGTCGATGACTGGGTCCGGTCTCTGCCTGAAGGTCTTGATACCGAGGTGAGAGAACGCGGTGGACGGTTCTCCGCAGGTGAACGGCAACTCGTTGCGCTGGCGAGGGCGTTCCTGGCTGATCCGGCCATCATCGTGCTCGACGAGGCAACATCCAACCTCGATCCCGAGACCGAGATCCAGGTCGAGGGTGCGCTCCGCGTGTTGCTCGCAGGCCGCACATCGGTCGTGATCGCACACCGCCTTCGATCGGCCGAACTCGCAGACCGGGTCGTGATGATTGACGCCGGCCGAGTCATCGCGGAGGGAACGCACCGTGAGCTCGCCGAGCAATCACCCCGGTACCGTGAGCTCGTCGAGGTGTGGCAACGCGGGACGAAGTGATCGGTAGCATGGCACGATGCAAACCCCATCCGGTCGAGCAACTGTCGTACGCCTCCCCGAGCGAGGCAGATACGACAGGCAGACGATCGACAGCATCCTCGACGAGGCACTGATCTGCCATCTCGCGTTCGAAACCGACCACGGTCCCGTGGCGATTCCAACGATCCATGCCCGCATTGGGGACGTGCTCTACCTCCACGGATCCCATGCCAGCCGAATGATGCGCACAACGGTTGGAGAGCAGGTCTGTGCAACGGCAACGATCGTCGACGGAATCGTTGTGGCACGGTCGGCTTTCCACCACTCGCTGAACTACCGAAGCGCGATGGTGTTCGGTACGCCGCGGGTCGTCGAGGACGCCGAAGAGCGAAGTGCCGCGTTTGCAGCGATCACGAACCATGTCCTGCCGGGCCGGTGGGACGAGGCGCGTCGGCCGAATGAGAAAGAGGACAGCGGCACGAAGCTCCTGGCGATCGACATCGACGAAGCATCCGCAAAGACCCGCTCAGGTCCACCCATCGACGACGACGAGGACATGGCTCTCGGCATCTGGGCGGGCGTGATCCCCCTCGCCGTGATGCCCGGTCAACCGATCCCGGCACCCGACCTCGAAGCCGGCGTTGCGCCGCCGGATTCGGTCAGGCGTTTCTCCAGCTGAGAAGCTCCCTGACGGATCCCATGTCGAAGTCGGGCCCGTTGAGGCCGATCGTGATCTCGTCGACACCGGCGGCCTCGTACTCATCGGCCTTGTCGATCATCTTCGGATCGATACCGATCGAGCGGTCGACCTCAGATGGATCGCGGCCGATCTTGACACACCAATCGTCCAGAACGGACGACTTGTGAACGAATACCTCAGGCGTCCCGAAACCGTGCCAGATGTCCGCATACTCAGAGACGATGCGAAGCGTCACCTTCTCGCCGCCGCCACCGATGAGAATCGGTAGATCACCTATCGGCTGGGGGTCGAGCTTGGAGAGGCGTTCCTTGATGATGGGCATCGCAGCATCGAGTGCCCTGAGCCTTCCACCTGCGGTCCCGAACTCGTAGTCGTATTCGTCGTAGTCCTTCTCGAACCACCCGCTCCCGATTCCGAGGATCAGGCGGCCGCCGGAGATCACGTCAACGGTACGAGCCATGTCGGCAAGCAGCTGAGGGTTCCGATAGCTGTTGCAGGTGACGAGCGCACCGATCTTGATGTTCTCCGTCGCCTCTGCCCATGCGCCGAGCATCGTCCAGCACTCGAGATGCTTGCCGACGGTGGCATCAGGTTCGCCGCCATAGAGGGGATAGAAATGGTCCCAGTTGTAGAGCACGTCGGCACCGAGCTCCTCGGCTTGCGCAGCTGCTCTTCGGATATCTGAGTACTCGGCGTGCTGTGGGTGAAGTTGGACGGCGACGCGTACGTCTGGCACCTTGGGCTCCTCGAATCGGGTCCCCTGACACTAATCGCGGCGATACGCACCGGCGACGGCGGGTAGTCTGGTCCGATGGACTCGATCACCTACAGGCCCGTCACCGAAGAAGAGTATCCGACGTTCGTGCGCGCACTCATCGAGGGGTTCTCAGACGACATCCCAGATGATGACTTCGTCGAACTCATCAAGACGACGCTCCCGCCCGAACGAACGATCGCCGCCCTGGAGGGTGATGAGATCGTCGGAACCTTCGGTGGATACGACCTTCACCTCACGGTACCGGGTGGGTCGGTGCCGATGGAGGGAACCACCGTTGTCACCGTGTTTCCGACACATCGCCGTATGGGCCTGATGAACGAGATGATGCGCCTGCACCTCGAGAACGCAGTCACGAATGGGTATCCGGTCGCCGGTTTGTGGGCCTCGGAATCCGGTATCTACGGTCGGTACGGGTATGGGGCCGCGTCATATGCAGACACGGTCACGATGCAGGCTCGAGACACTGCATTCAGGGACGGCACAGACATCGACAGAGTGAGACGGATCAGCGTTGAAGATGCACACGTGGTGTTGCCTCCCGTGTTTGACCGTGTCCTCGCCGAAACGCCGGGAATGTTCGCTCGGTCGGCGGCATGGTGGAAGGCTGAAGTGCTGAATGACGCCGACTGGATGAAACGAGGGAAGACTTCCAAGCGCATCGTGATCCATGACGGTCCCGATGGTCCGGACGGGTATGCGATCTACAGGCAGAAGAGCGGCGAGAGTGATGACGGGCATGCAAGCGGGACGGTGCACATTGTCGAGATCATCGCTGCAACGGAGCGAGCCCATACGGCACTGTGGTCCTACCTCACGAACGTTGATGGTTGCCCGAGTGTGAAATGGTGGAACCGCAAGATCGACGATCCCCTCGCCATGAAGCTGGGCGAACCGAGGCGGATCAGGATCGAGAGCCACTTCGATGCTCTGTGGATCCTGATCCTCGACGTCGTCGCAGCGCTCGAGGCGCGCTCGTATGAGCAGGACGGCACGATCCGGTTCACGATCACGAATACGTTCCGACCTGACGTCCAAGGCAGCTATGCATTGAGCATCAACAACGGTGTTGGCTCATGTGTGCGGGTTCATGGCGATGTTGATCTCGAGATCGACCTCGACGTGCTCGGTGCCCTCTACCTCGGCGGAGCAGATGCTCACGCCTACGCCGCAGCCGACCGCATCCGCGGCGATGTTGAGGCGACTCGTCGCCTCAACGAGCTGTTCCACACCGCCCGTGCCCCGTGGTGCAACCAGGTCTTCTAGCCCCTCTTGTCGTTCTTGCGTCAATGAGGCCCTCGATATCCCGGCCTCATTGACGCAAGAATCCTGTGGATTTTGTGAAGGTTTTCACAGCTGATACGGTTTGCAGTCCCGACCGAGGCTGGCGCGTGACCGGATATCCGCTATACAACCCGTTGCAGCACCACGATGCGTGTGGTGTGGGATTCATCGCGGATCGCAACACCGTTGCCTCACATCGCATTGTCAGGCTCGGTGTCGACTGCCTCCACGCGCTTGATCATCGGGGAGCTCGGTCGGCAGACGGCACGGGTGACGGTGCAGGGATGATGACCAGGATTCCCTACAGGCTCATCGAACGGGAGCTCAGAGCGAACGGCATCGAGATTCCCGTGCGCGATCGCATGGGCCTTGTGATGGCCTTCCTGCCCAAGGGCGCGGTCGACGAGTCGAAACAGATCGTTGAGGCCGCTCTCGCCGCCAACGGGATCAACCTGGCGATGTGGCGCACAGTGCCGACCGATCCGAACATCCTGTCGGAGACCGCAACAGCTTCACTCCCGATCATCGAGCAGGCGATCGTGCAGGCGGCATCATCGATCCCGAGCCAGGAGGAGTTCGAGAAGGCGTTGTTCCTGGCGCGCAAGCAGATCGAGAAAGCAGACGACATCGAGGGGTTCGACATCGTCTCAGCCTCGTGCCGGACCGTCGTCTACAAGGGCCTGTTCACGGCGGATACCATCGAGCAGTTTTACTGGGACCTGCGCGATCCGATGTTCGAGTCGGACTTCGTCATCTTCCACCAACGGTATTCCACCAACACCGAGCCTGCTTGGGCGCTCGCCCAACCGTTCCGTATGCTTGCCCACAACGGCGAGATCAACACGGTGCAGGGCAACCGTGCCTGGATGGCAGCGAGATCGAACGACCTCGGTGAAGGCGTGTGGGGAGACCGCACGGCCGACCTCGCACCACTGGTCCGCCCCGGCATCGGGAGCGACTCGTTGAGCCTCGACGAGGCGATGGAAGTTCTCGTGCGTTCGGGTCGAGGTGTTGCCCACGTCAAGGAGATGCTGATCCCCCAGGCCTGGGAGAACGTCACAGACCTCGAGCCCGATCTCAGGGCGTTCTATGAGTATCACGCGTTCCTCACCGAGCCGTGGGACGGTCCTGCTGCCATTGCGGCATCCGATGGCCGAACCCTGGTTGCCGGATTGGATCGAAATGGGCTTCGCCCCGCACGCTGGACGATCACTTCCGACACCGTGCTCGTTGCATCCGAAGCAGGGATCGCGCCGGAGGTGGAGGTGCTCGCAGTCGAGACGGGGCAGCTCGGTCCGGGCGAGGTCCTCGCCGTCGACCTCGAGGACGGAACGGTCAGCTTCTCAGACGAGGTGAAGGAGAAGCTCGCCTACCACAGGCCGTATGCGAACTGGATCACGACCGAGACGGCGTATGTCAGTGACGCCTTCGACGATCTTCAGGACGACCGCTTTGACGCTGACGCTCTTGCCAGGGTGTTCGGGTATACCGCCGAAGAGCGAAGGCTCATGCTCCAGCAGATGACGGAGGGCAAGGAGCCGATCCTCTCGATGGGGCACGACACAGGTCTTGCTGCGTTGTCGGAGCTGCCGCAACGCCTCACTCGTTACTTCCATCAGGCGTTTGCTCAGGTGACCAATCCACCGATGGATCCGATACGCGAGAGGCTGGTCATGTCTCTGCGAACCTACGTTGGGCGCCACGGCTCCCTGATCGAGGAGACCCCCCAACAGGCACACATGATGCAGCTCATCTCGCCTGTGCTGTCAGATGCAGACCTCGAGGCACTCCGTACCTCGGAGGATCCTTCGTTCAGATCGGAGTGGTTCGACATCCTGTTCGATCCGGCCGGCGGATCCGCTGGGATGGTCTCTGCGTTGAACGAGATCTGTGCAGAGGTTGAGGCGGTTGTACGCGACGGCGCAACCATCGTGATGCTGTCTGATCGGGCCACCGACGAGCGCAGCGCTCCGATTCCGATAGCACTCGCTGTTGGCGCCGTGCATCACCACCTGATAGATGTCGGCCTGCGCCTGCATGCTTCGATCGTCGCAGTTTCCGGCGAGCCCAGAGACGCCCACGACCTTGCATGTCTCATGGGATTCGGTGCAGCCGCAGTCAACCCCTACCTCGCCATCGAGCAGGTTCGTGCGATGGCTGTTTCCGGTGAGGTGCCCCAGGGCGCCGTCGAGGCCCAGGAGAACTACCGATCGAGCCTTGAGAATGGGCTGCTGAAGATCATGTCCAAGATGGGCATATGCACGGTCAAGTCGTATCGATCGTCAGAGCTCTTTGAGGCGATCGGCCTCGATGAGGAGGTCTGTGATCTGGCGTTCCGGTTCACACAGCGGCGTATCGGTGGCGTTGGCTTCGACAAGATCACGGCAGACGTGGTCGAACGTCACCGGCGATACGTGAGCGGTGACCAGGAGATCGAGGGTTACTACAAACACCGCAGGGGAGGTGTGCCCCACATCGCGGCGCCTCGTGCGGTGCTCGCGCTGCAGAAGGCCGTTCGGGCCGGCGACATGGCGATGTACGACACGTATCTGTCGCTCGTCGATGAGGCCAGGCCGGCGATGGAGTTGCGCGACCTGCTGCAGATCGGAAACATGGGTGACAGCGTGCCGATCGATGACGTCGAACCGGCAGAACGTATCATGCGCCGCTTCGTCACGGCCGCAATGTCGATGGGGGCATTGTCCAAAGAGGTGCACGAGACCCTTGCCGAGGCGATGAACCACATCGGCGGCCTCTCCAACTCGGGTGAGGGCGGTGAGGACCATCGTCGATTCGGCACGAAACTCAACTCGCAGATCAAACAGATCGCCAGCGGACGTTTTGGTGTCACACCCGGCTATCTGGCCTCGGCTGAAGAGTTCCAGATCAAGATGGCCCAGGGATCCAAGCCGGGGGAGGGAGGCCAACTTCCCGGACACAAGGTGACCCCGGAGATCGCGGAGCTCAGGCACACGGAGCCGGGTGTGACCCTGATATCGCCTCCCCCACACCATGACATCTACTCCATCGAAGACCTTGCTCAGCTCATATACGACCTCAAGACCTTCAAGCCTCTTGCGAGGGTTTCAGTCAAGCTTGTATCGGGGCCGGGAGTTGGGACGATCGCGGTCGGTGTCGCCAAGGCTTCGGCTGATGCCATCACGATCTCCGGAAATGCCGGCGGTACCGGCGCATCTCCGATCGTGTCGATGAAGCACGCAGGGTCGCCGTGGGAGATGGGGCTCGCAGAGGCCCACCAGGCACTTGTCGCGAACGGTCTTCGGTCGGCCGTTCTCGTCGAGACGGATGGCGGGTTGCGGACCGGCAGGGATGTTGTCATCGGGGCTTTGCTCGGTGCCGATCGATTCGGATTCGGAACTCTGCCCCTGCTGGCACTCGGGTGCAAAATGGTCCGCCAGTGTCACGAGAACACCTGCCCGGTTGGTATCGCGACACAACGCGAAGATCTCAGGTCCAAGTACACAGGGACGGTCGAACAGGTGATTCAACTGTTCAGGCTGTTGGCTGAGGATGTACGACGAATTCTCGCTTCGATGGGAGCGAGAACCATCACCGAGATCATCGGCAGGGCCGATCTTCTGTCGGCGTCCGATGAAGGTGTCGGCCGCGACCTGGTGAGGCTTCTCGTTCGTGCAGACTTCGGACAGGATCGCAGCTTCAGGCGCGTTGCCCGTTCGCCACTCGGTGAACAACTCGCTGAGGTCGGGCGCTCGGTCCTTCGCGGAGATGGGCCCCTGTCGGTGGCGTTCCCCATCGAGAACACGGATCGGTCGGTAGGCACCAGGCTCTCGGGAGAGATCGCCGAGCTCACCGGCGACGAGGGTCTCGAAGAGGGACAACTGAACATCAGGCTCTCCGGAACGGCCGGCCAATCCCTCGGAGCGTTCCTCACCAAGGGAATCGACATCGACCTCGACGGGGTCGGAAACGACTACGTCGGGAAAGGCATGGGTGGCGGATCGATCGCCATCCGTCCATTCACGGAATCGACAACTGTTCCCCACGGCGCTGGTAATGCTTGTCTCTACGGTGCCACGAGTGGTGCACTCTTCGTGGCAGGAACCGTGGGCCAGCGGTTCGCCGTTCGGAACTCCGGTGCACGAGCGGTTGTCGAGGGGACGTCTGACCATCCATGTGAGTACATGACGGGTGGGAGAGTCGCGATCCTTGGTCCCGTGGGAAGGAATATCGCCGCCGGCATGACCGGTGGTGTCCTGTTCCTCCACGACGCCGATACTTCGGTCAAGGTGCACATCTCTGATTCAGCGCCGTCGCCGAAACGTCTTGGGACCCAGGACGCCGCCGAGCTCAAAGCGATGATCGAAGCCCACGTTGCGCGCACCAACTCGGCACGAGGCAGGGAGCTCCTCGCCGACTGGGGCAACGCCGTCAAAGCCTTCTGGGTGCTACGCCCGTCGGCCCCGCCGGCCTCCGGCGCGCCTGCGGCGGTTGACAGTTCACAGTTCACAGTTCACGGTCCAGCAACTTCCGAAACGGTAAACCGTAAACCGTAAACCGCTCGGGAACACGCACGTGTTTCTGAGCGTTGTATCTGTACGAGTTGCGGCTCGTCCCGGGTGGCCCGGTCTTCCCCCACTCCCACTCGCAGCCATCCGGGCGAGTCGCACCATGTTTCTGATACAATTCCACTAGCCGCGTAGTGGAATTGTCTATGAGGAGCCCAACATGACCACAGTCGACATCGATATCGGTTCGTATCAGCTTGGTTGGTCCGATGAAGAGGACCACGTATTCAAACCCGAAAAGGGCCTGAACGAGGAACTCATCCGCACCATCTCGGACATGAAGGGTGAGCCCGAATGGATGCTCGATTTCAGGCTCAAGGCGTACAAGCGATTCCTTGCGAAACCAACCCCAACCTGGGGTGGTGGCGGTCGTCTCGAGACCATCGATTACGACGACATCTACTACTACATCAAGCCAACCGACGGACTGGTCAATGACTGGGACATGGTGCCGGACTCCATCAAGGACACCTACGAGAAGCTTGGCATCCCCGAAGCGGAGCGTAAGTACCTCGCAGGTGTGACGGCTCAGTACGACTCCGAAGTTGTGTACCACCGCAACCGCGAGGATCTCGAAAAGCTCGGTGTCCTGTTCTGCGACATGGACACAGCCGTGAGCGACTATCCAGAGCTTGTTCGAGAGTACTTCGGCACGATCATCCCGTCGAACGACAACAAGTTCGCTGCGCTGAACTCGGCCGTGTGGTCCGGTGGTTCCTTCATCTACGTCCCACCGGGTGTCCACGTCGAGGAACCCCTCCAGGCGTACTTCCGCATCAACGCGGAGTCGATGGGACAGTTCGAGCGGACGTTGATCATCGTCGACGAAGGGGCGTTCTGCCACTATGTCGAAGGTTGCTCCGCGCCGGTCTATACGAACGACTCGCTCCACGCTGCAGTGGTTGAAGTTGTTGTCAAGGAGGGTGCTCGCTGTCGTTATACGACGATCCAGAACTGGTCGAACAACGTTCTCAACCTTGTCACGAAACGTGCAGCTGCCTACAAGAACGCCACGATGGAGTGGGTGGACGGCAATCTCGGTTCAGGTCTCACGATGAAGTATCCCGCCGTCTGGCTGATGGAGGAGGGGGCCCACGGTGAGGTGCTATCGATAGCGTTCGCCAACACGGGCCAGATACTCGATGCCGGCGCGAAGATGGTGCATGTTGCCCCGAACACGACATCGTTGATCACATCGAAGTCGATCAGCAAAGGCGGAGGTCGCTCGATATATCGCGGACTCGTGCGAGTCGAGGAGGGCGCGGAGTTTTCGAAGGCTTTCGTCCGTTGTGACGCGCTCCTTCTCGACGAAGACTCGCGTTCGGACACGCATCCGTACATGGAGGTCGAGGAATCGAACATCGACATCGGCCACGAGGCGACCGTGTCCAAGGTCGGAGAGGATCAGCTGTTCTACCTGATGAGCAGGGGGCTGTCCGAGGAGCAGGCGACCGCAATGGTGGTAGCGGGATTCATAGAACCGATCGTCAGAGAGCTTCCGATGGAGTATGCCGTCGAGATGAACAGGCTCATCGAGCTTCAAATGGAAGGTTCGATCGGCTAGTGCCTGCTCAGGTTCACCGACCTCGGTAGCCTCGCTGTCGATGAAGATTCGCCTTCGATGAGGATCAGAATAGCTGAGTGCACCGTTCGGTATGAAGGACGGCTCGATGCGTACCTTCCCTGGGCCACCAGGCTCATCATGGTGAAAGCAGATGGATGTGTCGCGGTCCACGCCGATGGTGGGGCATACAAGCCGTTGAACTGGATGAATTCACCGAACACGCTGACCGAGGACGATGACAAGTGGACGGTCGTGAATCCGAAGGGTGAGAAGCTGATAATCGAGTTCGGCGAGGTGCACTTCGAAACCTCGAGGGATTTCGGCGAAGATCCTGGTCTCGTCAAGGATGGTGTCGAACTCGAACTCCAGCGGCTGATGGCCGAGAGCCCTGATGTCATAACCGACGGCCTGTCGCTCGTCCGCCGGGAGTACCCGACACCCATCGGTCCTGTCGACCTGCTGTGTAGAGATGCACAAGGCGCGACGGTCGCCGTTGAGATCAAACGGCGGGGAGAGATCGACGGTGTCGAGCAGCTGACCCGGTATCTCGAGTTCCTCAATCGCGACATGCGCCTGGCACCGGTCCGAGGCATCCTCGTCGCCCAATCGATCAAACCCCAGGCCAAGCTCCTCGCCGAAGATCGGGGCATTACCTGCGTGGAGGTGGATTACGGAGAGCTGAAGGGCGCCGAAACGGACTTCCTGAGACTGTTCTGAAGAGGTTTACGGTTTACGGTCAGCACCGGTTCTGGCTGAAAGCTGATGGCTTCAGAGTCTTCAAAGAAGACTCTGAAGGTCGTACATCGTTGATGGATGTCGGAGCTTGCCAAGAGCTCTCGTCTCGATCTGGCGGACCCGCTCCCGTGTGATGCCGAGATGGTCGCCGACGTTCGAGAGGGTTCGTGGTGGGTTGGCGTCAAGGCCGTATCGCAACACGAGTACGGTCTGTTCACGGTTGTCGAGCGTTCCGAGGGCTCGGGCGAGTTCCTCCCGGCGGGCGCTCTCGGCCACGGTGGCGAATGGATCCTTGGCATCGTCATCCTCGACGAAGTCGCTCAACTCGGCATCACCATCGTCGCCGACAGGTCGGTCGAGACTGACGGTGTCACTCGGTGCGTTCAGAGCGACAAGGATCTTCACTTCTTCCAGTCCGCTCACTTCGGAGATCTCGCTGATCGTTGGAGTGCGCCTGAGGCCTTCCCTGAGCGTCAGTTCAGCCTCCTGAACGGTTCGCACGATGTCGACCATGTGCACAGGCAGCCTGATCGTTCTCCCGTGATTGCCGAGGCCGCGGGTGATGGCTTGCCGAATCCACCATGTCGCGTAGGTTGAGAACTTGAATCCCTTGCGCCAATCGAACTTCTCGACCGCACGAATCAGCCCGAGATTGCCTTCCTGGATGAGGTCGAGAAGATCGAGTCCGCGCCCGGTATACCGCTTGGCTATGGAGATCACGAGACGGAGATTGCTGCGGATGAACTGCTGCTTGGCATGGTCGGCCTGTCGGATATATCGGACGAGGACGACGCGCTCCTCGGTCTCGATCTCTGTGTCGCCTGCGAGTTCCTGTTCGGCATCTCGGCCGCGTTCGATCACGCGTGCGAGCCGTATCTCGTCCTCTGCAGTGAGCAGATCGTGGGTCGATACCGATTCCAGGTACAGACCGATCGCGTCCGCGACCGCAGCTTCCCTTGCAGCGCCTGCCATACAACCCCCCGTCGTTGGCTCCCTGCAACCCGTCCAGCTCTCTGGAAGGTATCACCACATGACCAGTTCGGCAAGAGAGTTGTACCCTTTCCCCGAACGTCCCTGACCGATAGTCGAATCCATGTATCGTCGTCTTCTCCCCTTGTTGGTCCTTGTGGCACTTGTCGCTGCGTCATGCACGGGAAGTGTTGGCGTGCAACCGGGCGATGCGGTGGTACCTCCCGAGCTCGAGGATCCGACCTTCGAGGTCGTTGTGCTTGCGGCCGATGACCTTGGGAGACTGGACGCCACGGTGAGGATCGACGGAGAACCAGTCTCTGCCGCCCCGGATGACGCTCCGACCATCACATGGACGAAGTCACCGATCGAGATAGAGGCAACGGCCGACGGCTTCGAGACTTTCACCTTCACTGTGGAGGACTTTCCCGACGCTGCCCGTATCGAGGTTCGGCTCGAGCCGGTAGTCCTTCAGGGTCGGGTCACGTCTGAGACCGGACGACCACTCCCAGGGGTAAAGGTGTCCCTCGGAAGTGTGACCGATCAGACGGACAATGAGGGGCGGTTCTCGCTAGAGCGTGCTGAACCCGGAACGATTCAGCTTGTCCGGCCTGCCTGGCTGCCGGGTGAATACTCGTGGGACGGCAGTTTCGATCGGTATGACATGTCGATGGCACCAAGAGTCGTCAGGGCCATCCGAATCTCGCCACAGGATCTGCTCGACTCGGAGCAGTGGCAGAAGTTGCTGGCACTCGCGGACGGCACCGGAATCAATGGGCTTGTCGTCGACCTCAAAACGGAGGACGGGACCGTGGTGTACCGAACGGAGGTCGCCACCGCGAATGCGATCGGTGCTGTGAGCAGCTACTTCGATTTGTCTGACGTCACTCAGGCCGCCCGTGAACGTGGTCTCTATCTGATTGGGCGAATCGGTGTCTTCCAGGATGACTTCTTTGCAGCCGATCAACCCGACCGGGCAGTTCTCAATGAGGATGGCTCCCTGTGGAGATCGCGGAACGGGATTGCTTGGCTTGATCCATCGGATCCTGCCTCGTTCGAGTATTCGATCGCTCTCGCTGAGGAGGCATGCCGGAGTGGCTTCGATGAGATCCAGTTCGACTATGTGTCGTATCCGTTTGGCGGAGATGTGTCGACCGCGGTGTTTGATGGTGACTACAACCAGGAGGTGAGAGTGGCCTCGATCAATGCCTTCCTCACGAGGGCATACTCTATCTTGCACCCGATGGGGTGCACGGTGTCCTCGACATTGTTTGGGATCGTGCTCGAGTCGGGCACAGGCGAACTCGCAGACGAAGGTGTCGGCCAGAGTCCCGGTCCGATGTCGCGCATTGTCGATGTGCTCGCGCCGACGCTGTATTCGACGAATTACCGCGCGGGCTGGATGGGTTTCGAGGATCCGAACGAATATGCGGTCGAAATCGTGGATGCGGCTCTCCGGGGTGGCAGCGGGAAGCTCGATGGTTACGGGTATCTCCGGCCATGGCTTCAAACCTGGGCCATTTCGGAAGCAGATCAGCGAGCAGTGCAATCTGCGGTCAGCGCAGAAGGTATGGGCTGGATGCTTTGGTCGAATTCGGCGAGCTACTCGAGAGACGCCCTGCCGGAGAAGTGACAGATCACTAGATCGGTCGGCTGTTCGTGGTCGGGAACCGGTTCTCACGGTCGAATGCGTCCCGCAGATAGGGGTACGGGTTCATCTTCGTGTCGTCGTGTTTGATCTCGAAGTGGGTGTGGGGCGTTGTGTTCTCAGCATTTCCCGAGTCACCGACATAACCGATCACTTGACCGGCCATGACTTCGTCGCCCACCTTCAGTGTGGGGAAGAACGCTGTCCACGTACCGCCTTTTCCGTCGTCGGTCCCGTAGGTGTCGTTGTTGAGGTGCAGGTAGGAGGTGATCCATCTGTTGCCATGGTCGATGCGGATGTTGTAGCCCGACATGGCGCTGTAGCCGAGCTTCGTCACGATGCCGCCGGCGACTGCGACGATTTCGGTCCCTCGTGGGCTCATGATGTCGGTTCCCTGGTGACGTCTGCCACCGGACCGGCGGTCCCCCCAAGTGTCTCGGAATCTCACAGAGTCGGGTTCTTGAGGGAATGCAGTCAGAATGAAGTCGGCGGACTCGACTGATGCGGTTGCCGGGGCAGGGTCGGTGATCGACGCGATACCTGTGAGGACGACCGCGAGTGTGGCGGCGAGCGCGAACGCGCGGAGCAGGCTTCTGTGCATTGGGAGTGTGTTCCTTTCGAGGTGCGCAACGTCCTACCGGCGCATCACTCGGTAGTTTTCCTGCAATCAAGGTAACCCCGGAAGTCGTATAGTCGTATTGATTTACACACACGACGATGGTGATAACCGGCGATTTGGCGCAGGGTCACCGGTATCCTCGCAGCGACCCACGAAGGATTTGTGTGTGACCGATACCCCAACTCTTGGCTCGAACGACGCCGCCTGGATGGTCTCCCGGCGCTCGGAGGCCCTCGACCGACTGGCTGATCTCACGATGCCATCTGAGCGCGAGGAGAACTGGCGCTATCTCGACCTCGACTTCGATCCGGCGATTCCTACGGCTCCCCGAGCCGCTGGATCCACGGGCTCCCCCGACCGGGTACTCGAGAGCTGGCACGGAAATACGGTGTCGATTGTCGACGGCTTCGTCGTTACCGAGGGTATTCCCACGATCGCGGAGGCTTCGGACGAGATTGCGCTCGTGAGTGATGACCACCTCTTTGCCACCGCGTTCACTGCCTATGCTCCCGGCGCAGCATTGCTCACAGGCGACCAGCTCGCTGAGCCCCTCCTCGTGGATGTGCAGAACACTTCTGATGCAACGACGTTCCCCGGAGTTCATGTGGCCGTGCCGCGTGGCACCGATGCCTCGGTGATCGTCAGATTTCGTTCGACAACGCAAGCAGCAGCGACCGTCGTTCCGACCGTGACTGCCGATGTTTCGGACAACGCACGGTTGACCCTCACAATCATCCAGGATTGGAACTATGCCACGCGTTCTCTTGGTCGTGGCGTCGTCAGGCTCTCGAGAGATGCAAGCTTGCTCTTCAACGAGGTGGGCCTCGGTGCAAAGCTCGGTCGTCTCCACCTCGACGTCGACTTTGTCGGAAACGGTTCAACCGCCAAGGTCTATGGCGCCTACTTCGGTGAGGAGGACCAAACACTCGACTATCGCTACTTCATGAACCACATCGGCATGCACACACGCTCGGATATGTTCCTCAAGGGCGCCGTGGAGGACGATGCACTCTCGGTGTTCACGGGCATGATCAGGATCGAAGAGACCGGGCAGAAGACCGAGGCGTTTCAGACGAATCGGAACTTGATCCTGTCTGCCGGTGCTTCGGCGCAGTCCGTCCCCAACCTCGAGATCCTGGCCAACGATGTCATGTGCGGACACGGTTCGACCGTTGGACCTCTCGACGAGGGCCAGCGGTACTACCTCATGAGTCGGGGGCTGACTCCTGAACGCGCCGACCGACTGCAGGTACGCGGCTTTTTCGAGGAAGTTGTTCAACAGATTCCCGACGAGGCCATCTCTGGTTGGGTCCGTGATCGAATCAACGGCAAGTACGTGCAAGCTCAGGAAGAGGGTCGCGTATGAGCGAGCTCAACGCTGGATTGCTGGCGGATCTGCCGGTCGACGAGGGTCTCCGAATTGAGAACGGTGATTCCACCGTCGCCGTCTTCCGAGTTGGAGATGAGGTGTACGCCATCGCGGATCGATGCAGCCACGCCGAGTCGTCGCTTTCGAAAGGTGAGGTGTTCGACAACGAGGTCGAATGCCCCCGTCATGGTGCTGTGTTCGATGTCACCACTGGTGAGCCCTTGACACTTCCTGCTACGAAACCTGTTGCCGTCTACGTCACAGAGGTGCGCGATGGCGAAGTGTTCGTCGAGATTCCGAAGGAGGGGAGCGCCGATGAGTAACGCACTCGAGGTCAGGGATCTGAAGGCAAGTATCGGCGATCTCGAGATTCTCAAGGGTCTCGATCTCACCATCCCGTTCGGCGAGGTCCACGCGATCATGGGCCCGAATGGCTCAGGCAAGTCAACGCTCAGCCACGTTCTCATGGGCAAGAGCGACTATGAGTTCTCCGGTACGGCAACCATCGACGGTGTCGAGATCATGGGGATGACCGTGGATGAGCGGTCGCGTGCAGGGCTCTTCGAGGCGTTCCAATATCCAACCGAAGTTCCGGGTGTCACGCTTGATGACCTGACCGCTGAGATGGCTGCGTCGAATCCTTCCGATAATGGGTTCGAGCAGCGCACGGCAGCGGCGTCCGAGCGTCTCGGCATGGATCGGTTCCGTGGTCGTGCGGTCAACGTCGGTCTGTCCGGCGGTGAGAAGAAGCGATCCGAGATGTATCTGCTCGGTGTCGCGAACCCGAAGGTCGCCATCCTCGATGAGATCGACTCGGGTCTGGACATCGATGCGGTGCGCGAGGTCGCAGACATGGTCGAAGCCCTCCGCAGCCCCGAGCTCGGCATCGTTGTCATCACCCACTACAGCCGCATCCTGCGGTACATGTCTGCCGACCGCATCCACGTCATGGTTGGCGGGCGTATCGTCAAGTCCGGCGGCGCAGAGATCGCCGAGGAGCTCGAGGCGGGCGGCTACGCGGAATACCAGGTCGCCGCGGCCGGTTACCAGCAGGCATGACCGACGACGAAGGAATCAACCTCGAGTTGATCTATGTGGCGGATCCCATGTGCTCCTGGTGCTGGGGTTTTGCGCCGGTTGTCGAGAAGATTGACGACTCCTTCGCGATCCCGCTTCGGACGATCGTTGGTGGGCTCAGGCCTGGCGATCGGGCCGAACCGATCGATCGTATTCGCCCGATGCTTGCGCATCATTGGGGCCAGGTGGCTGCTGCATCAGGCCAACCGTTCGATCTCGAGGGACTCGATCGGACCGATTGGATGTATGACACGCTCGTACCCGACACGGCTGTCGTGACGATGCGATCGATGGCACCTGATGTGACCCTCCGGTTCCTCACAACCCTGCAACGTGCGTTCTATTCGGAGCGAATCGACATCACCGATCCGGATACTCATGCGAACCTCATCTCCGATTTCCCAGTCGATCCCGATGCTTTCGTCGAGGCGATCCGCTCCCCGGAGATGCTCGCCGCAACAGAAAGAGACTTCCAGGAGGCCCAGTGGCTCGGCGTCACGGGGTTCCCAACCTTGCTCCTTCGTGACGGTGCAACGACGGTCCCGCTGAGTCTCGGGTACGCACCCTTTGAGCGGGTCGCTGAACGGATAAACGCCTTTGTCGAGAAGAACCATCCCGATACGGCGGTTGGCCTCGTCTGTGACATCGACGGTGACGCCTGCTGAACCTACAGCTCGGGGAGGCTTCCGTTCGCGACCATCGCGTCGAACCGCTTGCGGATCGGGCCCTCGATCCAGTGCGGGTGCGTGAAGATCCAGAAACGACCCTGCCTCACACCATCGAGCATGATCCTGCCGGCATCATCAGGGTCCAGGCCGGCCTGAAGAAGCCCGGCTTGTGCAGCCTGGACCGACGCCAACTCATCGGGTGATGGCACGTACCCCGCCAAGCGGGCATTGTGCATCGCATTGTCGATCGCATGTGTTGCCACCTCGCCGGGGCAGAACACGGACACCTCGATCGGTGATCCGGCATCCCGAAGTTCTCGTGCGAGCGTCTCCATCACGGCGATGACACCGAACTTCGCCACGTTGTATGTCACCACCGGCGGAAAAGCGACAAAGCCACTCATCGAGGACGTGGCGCTGATGTGCCCTTCGCCCTGCTCTTCCAATATCGGCACGAACGCCTGGATTCCGTTGACCACCCCGAACAGGTTGATGCCAAGCCCTCGCTCCCAATCGTCGGGCGTGACCTTCAGCACGGACCTTGGCAACGGAGAGCCGGCGTTGTTGCAGACGAGATGTACCGCCCCGAAGCGTTCAAGGGTCGCCGACGCCAGCGAATCGATCGAGGCTCGATCGGTGACGTCGGTTGGCACGCCGATGGCTGTTGCGCCCGTTGCTTGAACGTCGCTCACGGCTTTGGCGAGTCGTTTCGCGTCGATGTCGGCAAGTACGAGACTCATGCCGGCATCGGCGAATGCATGCGCCATCCCGAGTCCGATGCCACCGGCTGCTCCGGTAATGACGGCGACCTTGCCGTCGACTGTGTCCATGGCTTCTCCTCTGTAGGACTGTACATCGTGATCGTTGCTCGTGTCTGGTCGGATCTGGCCGGGTTCTCGTTGCGATCTCGCTCGAGCGTTCCCAGACAGTGGTGCGTCAGTCACTCCACGTGCGAGTTGGTCTCCACTCAGCCCGCGGTCTACGCAGCTTTGTCCGAAGATTGACTGGGTCAGCACATCGTTGTCGCGAATCAGCCCTTTGGCAGTCGGAAACCGACCTTGCCGCCGGGTCCAGGCTCGGCCCATATCTCGCCATCGAGCGCGAGGATGAAGCCTTTTGCGATAGCGAGACCCAGACCCGTGCCGCCTGTATCCCGATTGCGATCGCTGTCGGATCTGCTGAGTGAATCGAAGGCATGTCCAACGAATTCCTCGCTGAATCCGGGGCCTTCGTCGAGCACAACGACCGATGCACCGTCGTCCTGAGTAACGGCGACGGTGACGGCAGAACCCTCCGGGGCATGCCGGATCGCGTTGTCGAGCAGGTTCCTCATCACGCGGGACACGGCTTCTGGTCCGGTACGAATGATGACTCGATTCGGTGCGTCGAGGATGAGGTCGATGCTCTCCTTCCTGGCCACCGGCAGAAGCACCTCCATGGCCTCGTCGGCAACATCGGTGAGGTCCGTTGGCATCGACTCGATCGCCATGTCTCCTGACTGGATGCGCGCAAGCAGGAAGAGGTCGTCAACCAGAGAATGCAGAGCGCCGATGTCCCGCTGAAGTGACGCGTAATACCTATCGGGATCTGTCGCGACGCCATCTCTGAGCGCCTCAACAGCTACCTGGGCCGAGGCGAGGGGTGTGCGGAGATCGTGACCCACCGCAGCGAAGAACTGTCTGCGCCGCTCGTCCTCGAGTTCCCTCGCTGCGGACGCCTCTTCGAGCCTGCGAGCCATGTCATCGATTCCCTGTGCCAATTGCCCGATTTCATCTGCGCGACTGACATTGGTCCGGGCGGAGAGGTTGCCTTGAGCTACATCATCGGTCGTCTCAGCCATTCCTATCAGATCCGCGATGAGCGCTCGGCTCGCGGAGAAAGCAAAACCGAGAGCAGCGAGGAGACCGAATCCGAGGACTATCAGAACGATGGTCAGGTCGTGGTCGGAGATGAACATTCGGCTCGCAGCGATCGAGAGGCCGAAAGCGACGACCACGAGGGAGATGAGCGACAACGCGAAGACCGTGATGACCAGTCGACGTGACCGGCTGGCGGCCAGGGGGAGGAGTATGCCCGCAGCTGAGCTGGCCACAGCCATGAGTATGAAGATCGTCGCCAGTTCGAGGCGATCCGATCCGGATGGCTGCATCGTGATCTCGAACAGTACGAGCCCGACAACCACGGCTGCTATCGAACCGAGGACAGCCCTCATGGTTCGAACCGGTAGCCCCGCCCCCAGACGGTCAAGATGCGCTCTGGATCATCCGGGTTCCGTTCGATCTTCTGTCGGAGGCGTCGAACATGAACGGTAACCGTCGAAGGGTCCTGCCAGTCGGCGCTCGATCCCCAAACATGATCGAGTATCTGGCTGCGAGAGAACACTTGACGCGGCGTCGATGCAAGGTACATCAGTAGGTCGAATTCCATCGGGGGCATCTCGACGCGGTCCCCGTGCACCAGTACGTCCCGCGTTCTACCATCAATCGTGAGGTCGCCGAACTCCAACGTCGTTGCCTTGTGGTCCGGCATATTGGTTCTGCGCAGGACGGACCGAACCCTGGCTGCAAGCTCTCTGGGCGAGAACGGTTTGACAACATAGTCGTCAGCGCCCAGCTCCAGACCGAGAACGCGATCCACTTCTTCCGCTCGTGCGGTCAGGAGGATCACGGGCACCTGTGTGTGTTTCCTGAGTTCCGTCAGCACGGAGTATCCATCGATCTTCGGCAGCATCACGTCGAGAACGATGAGGTCTGGTTCGCGTTCGGCAACGCGTTCGAGAGCGGCTTTTCCGTCCATGGCCTCGATCGTCGAGAACCCCTCACGGTCCAGATACGCGCACACAACCTCGCGAACCATCGCCTCGTCGTCAACAACGAGGATCGTGCGGCGCAACGAGTCGGTCTGAATCATGGCGGAAGCGTACGACAGGTTCACACTTGCATGAGCGGTGTTCAGACTTTGTTCATCCGCCATTCGCGTTGCTGCAAGACCTGCAACCCATCATTGGA
>CAZWMX010000002.1:32450-42380 GCA_964635205.1 uncultured Acidimicrobiaceae bacterium
AGACCTATCTGGTCACGGTCGAGAATCTCACGGAGAATCAGATGCTCACACCTGCGGTCGTCGTGTCTCATGAGGAGGACTTCCGTCTGTACAAGAAGGGTCGACCAGCTTCGAACGGTCTTCAGCAGCTCGCTGAGAACGGTGGCGTGCCGGTGCTCGTCGCCGAACTCAGCGGCAATGACGACGTGTTCGATGTCGCCGTTGCGGGAAGTGCCCCGATCTTCCCCGGAGGAAGTGCAAGCACCCTGATCACCCTGAATGACGACGAGAGTCGAATCTCGGTGGCGGCGATGCTCATCTGCACCAACGACGGATTCGCCGGTGTGAGTGGTGCCGAAGTTGCCGAGCACCGCGGCGAGACGACCCGCTACGGCAAGGCCTACGATGCGGGCACTGAGGTCAACACGCAGTTGTTCGATGATCTCGTTCCTCCGTGCTCGGGAATCTCCGGTGTTGGCACTGGTATGTCGAATCCCGCGCTTGCTGAGGACGGTGTAGTGAGTCATCACAGCGGTATCACCGAGGTGGGTGACCTTTCACCGGCCACGCACGGATTCGACGAC
Organism: uncultured Acidimicrobiaceae bacterium; assembly: GCA_964635205.1. Taxonomy (GTDB): domain Bacteria; phylum Actinomycetota; class Acidimicrobiia; order Spongiisociales; family UBA5794; genus B3-G11. The sequence goes on from CAZWMX010000002.1 coordinate 33,014, forward strand.
CCAGTCATCAAGGTGACGATCGAGCGTGTCGCGACCTATGAGATCACGATCACGAACCTGACGTCCGGACAGCCGATCACACCTGCTGTGTTCGCAGTGCACAGCGGCCGTCACGATCTGTTCCAAAAGGGCGCTGAGGCCTCGAACGGAATCCAGCAGCTCGCGGAGAACGGTGGTGTTGGAGTGCTTGCAGCCGAGGTTGCAGCGAATCCTGCGATTTCGGCATCGACGGTCGTCGGTGCTGCACCGCTCGCACCCGGTACGAGCGCAACCATGAGCCTCGAAGTCATCGGGAGAGCGAACAGGTTCTCCCTTGCAGCAATGCTCGTGTGTACGAACGACGGCTTCGGCGGCATCGACGGAGAACGTCTTCCGAGTGAAGTTGGCGACGAGCATCGCTACTACGCACGGGCGTTCGACGCCGGCACCGAGTTGAACACCGAGTTGTACGCGGATCTCGTGCCACCATGTGATGGTGATCCCACAACGGGCACCGGCATGTCGAACCCTGCGCTCGCGGAGGGTGGGAAGGTCCACCGCCATGAGGGCATCGCAGGCATTGGTGATCTCACCGAAGCCCATGCCTGGTCGGGCCCGGTTCTGAAGGTGACGATCGAACGCACCGGCTGAACTCCCCTGTTCGTTTCACAGGACCTCGCTCCATGGGGGCGAGGTCCTGTCGTTGACCTGCGACAATGGCAGCCATGGATGATCCGACTTCACAGCTCGCAGGGCTCATCGCTGGTGCCGATGCGATCCTGATCGTCACCGGTGCGGGTGTCTCGACGGACAGTGGGATCCCCGACTACAGGGGTCCGAAGGGTGTGTGGAAGACCGAGCGGCCGGTCATGTATCAGGACTTCGTGAACGATCCGGATGCTCGGGTCGAGTACTGGGATCAGAAGCTGCGAGCCGCCGACTACTTCAACGATGCCAGGCCGGGTGCTGTGCACAGGGCGTGCGTCGACCTCGAAGCAGCGGGAAAGCTGCACACCCTCGTAACCCAGAACGTCGACGGGTTGCACGCCGGGGCGGGGACCACCAAAGGAAGGCTCGTTGAGGTGCACGGGACTGCAATGGAGGTGTCGTGCCTCGACTGTGGCGACCGCTCACCGACCCAGCCGCACCTCGATGCCTTCGCCGAGCGCCGTGAAGCGCCTGTGTGCGAGTGCGGTGGGCTCCTGAAGTCGGCGACGATCAGCTTCGGCCAACAGCTCGACCCGATGACCATGTACCGGGCACAGCTGGCCGCCGAAGAGGCCGATCTCGTCATCGCTCTCGGCTCGACCCTCTCGGTGTACCCGGCAGCCGAGATCCCGCTCGTCGCTGCACGGCGAGGTGTCCCCTACGCCATCGTGAACCGCGGCGAGACAGATCACGACGGCTCCATCTACCTCACCCTCCGCATCGAGGGCGACGTCTCGGTCATCTTCCCCCAAGCCGTCACCTCAGCCCTCACCTGACCCCACCCCGTCCTGAACCCAGGGTTCTACACCTGACTGACTCCGGTCTACAGCCCAGAGAACGCAACCCGTCGTGAACCCAGGGTTCTACACCGTAGTGAGTGCGGTCTAGAACCCTGGGTTTGCCATTTGGCGTTCTCTGGGCTGGGAAAAGCTTGCCTATGGGGGTCTTGTATGGGCACTGCCGTTCCGTATGGTTGAACCAGATGCAAACTCGTCTGGCGGTTGTAGTGGCGGCCTCCATCCTGGTACTGGGGGCCTGCACCACCGTGGGCAACTCGCCGGCCACCGCACCGCCGGCCACCGAGCCGCCGGTGACCACGAGTACGTCCACGACAACGACGACCACCACCCTCGCCACAACCACCACGCTCGATCGAGTGGCCGAGATCCAGGCCATCTTCCAGGACCTCGAGGTGCGCCGCCTCCAAGCGATCATGGACCAGGACGAGGAAGCCTTCCGCTCCGTCTTCGCCAACGCCGAGTACGAGGAACGGAGCATGGTGTTGTTGGACGATGTGACTGTGATTGATCCCCAAGCCGTGATGTTCACCGTGACTGAGGTCTTCTCGGATGGTCCGGATTGCATAGCGGTGGATGCCGTCGTTGATGCTTCCCTGGCGATTCAGGGCGGCGGTGTATCAGCCGGACGAGATCATGTCATTGAGGTGTCTGAATCCAGTTGGGGACTCAGCTGGGTAGGAGATGGGTGGCGATGCGTCGGACCACATCCGTTCTCGGACTAGCCCTGGTGTTCGCGGTGTTGCCGATGTCGGTGAGCGCCGAAGAGGTTTGTGTGACCAATCCGATTGATGGATCGATCGACTGTTCCGACTCAGGCACCACCCCCGGTGACCTGGGCGACCCCACGCCGCACCCCGGGGACCGCGTGGGTCCACGCTACGTCTACGTCACCACCGACGCGGTCGTCGGTGACTGTCACTACTGGTCCGACATCCCCGGTGGTCTTGACTCATGGGACTCAGCGAACGACCCTGCCGTCATCGCGGCGAATGCCCTGTCTGTGTGCCCGGCCATCATCACGCCACGCGTCGATGTTCCGGGTACCGCATGGTCCATCTTCCGCTCCTGGAACCTCGCACAACCGGCACCATCCCTCCAGCCATCGGACCGCGGCATCACGGGGCTTCCCACGTTCCTCGCATCACCGCCACCTCCCGAGATCACACACTCAGAAATCCTCCCCGACGGGCGACCGCTCCGAGTGCGGGCACGAGTCGCCGAGCTCAGAGTCGACTGGGGTGACGAGACGCTCAACATCTACAACCCCTCGGGCGCCCTGCCGTACCCAACCGGCACAGTCACCCACAACTACACAACCAAGACGTGCTCACCCGAGTACCGCGAGGAACACCCCTCCGGCGGCCTGTGTCACCCGACGCTCGAGTTCTACACGATCACAGCCGTCTACCGATGGGTTGGCGAGTACGACGTTGGATCAGGGTGGGTGCAACTCGGAACACTCGACCGTCCAGCGTCACTTCCCTACGACGTCGATGAGCTTCGCGGTGTGCCGGTTCCGGTTCCGTAGGCGGCCCCCCTCTCTGCTTCGTCGCTGTGCTCCTCGCGTCTCTCCCGCGGAGGGGAGAGACGAAGAACCCGAAGGAGTTTCTCGCAGCCGGCGCGGCTCGGGGCATCACTAATCTTGGGGTACAGAGCACGCGATCTGAGGAGCTCGAAATGCGTATCGAACGTGACTCGATGGGCGAGGTACAGGTCCCCGCAGACGCCTACTACGGCGCATCCACGCAGAGGGCGGTCGACAACTTCCCGATCTCCGACCTCCGATTCGGCAAGCGGTTCATCTGGGCACTCGGGCTCATCAAGGGCTCGGCCGCCGAGATGAACAAGTCGATGGGACATGTCGACGCCGACAAGGCCGATGCGATCATGGCTGCGGCAGAAGAAGTCATGGAAGGTAAGTACGACGATCAGTTCGTTGTCGACATCTTCCAGACCGGCTCGGGTACCTCGACGAACATGAACATCAACGAGGTTCTCTCCAATCGGGCATCCGAGATCCTCGGTGGAGACCTCGGTTCGAAACTCGTCCATCCAAACGACCATGTCAACACCGGCCAGTCCTCCAACGATGTGATCCCCAGCGCGATGCACGTCGCAGCGGTCGCCGCGATCGAGGAGGACCTTCTTCCTGCACTCACGAATCTCAAGGCCAGCCTCGACGCAAAGGCTGTGGAGTTCGACGACATACTCAAGTCCGGTCGCACGCATCTCCAGGATGCCACGCCGGTGCGGCTCGGCCAGGAGTTCGGCGGTTATGCGGCCCAGGTCGGAAAGGGCATCGAACGTTTGACCGTCATGCTCCCCGAGCTTCGCGAGCTCGCCCTCGGCGGCACCGCGGTCGGCACGGGGATCAATGCACCGGCAGGATTCGCCGCCGGCACGATCGAGATCATGAACCGTCGGTCGGGTTTCGATTTCCGTGAGGCAGACAACCACTTCGAGGCGCAAGCAGCGAAAGACGCGTATGTCAACGCTTCTGGAGTTCTGAAGACCGTTGCGACGTCGCTGTTCAAGATTGTCAACGATCTCCGTTGGCTCTCTTCCGGCCCACGCAACGGCATCGGCGAGATCTCCCTGCCGTCGCTCCAGCCGGGCAGCTCGATCATGCCGGGCAAGGTCAACCCTGTGATCCCCGAAGCGGTGATGATGATTGTCGCCCGGGTCTACGGGAACGACACGACGATCACGTGGGGAGGTGCAAACGGCAACTTCGAGCTCAACGTGATGATGCCGATCATGGCCCACGCAATGCTCGAGTCGATCGAACTCCTGGCTTCCGGCTCCCGCGTGCTCAAGGAGATGACCGTCGATGGCATCGCGGCCAATGCGGACCGAGCTGCCTTCCTACTCGATCAGAACGCCATCGTCGCAACGTCGCTCGTGCCTCACATCGGATACGACAAGGTGTCTGAGGTCATCAAGAAGGCGTTCGCAGAGGGCCGTGGGGTTCGAGAGGTAGCCCTCGATATGGAGGTTCTGCCAGAGGATGAGCTGGATGCGGCACTTGATGTTCGCCCGATGACCGAAGGAGGCTGAGACAGGCCCCAGGCGTCAGGTGTCAGGGAAGAAGCGGACGTCCGTCGCGGCCTATCCGTTCGTTTCAACGCGATTCTTGAGGGCTTGATTCATCTCTTCGAAGCCTCGCGTTGTGGTCTTGCGGATCGCCGGTAACACGAGGGGCACCAGCGCGCCTGAGAACTCCTCGTAGTGATGGAAGCGCGTCCCTGCATCCGTTTGTACAAGCTCGAACTGGTGATGCCCGTCGAATATGCCTCTGGGTCCCATCGACCCGAGCCAGGCGAAGCGCGACGGTGCGTCATGCTCCTGTACGACAGGGGAGAACTTCATCGGTTTCTTGCCGGATGCGCCCAGTAGGGCGACGAGCTGTTCGCCCACGGCAGGCGTGCCCTCGATCGATCGTACGAACGGATTCCATTGGTCGTAGCTGTCGAAATCCATAAGGACGCTCCAGACTTCCTCCGGTGGTGCCTCGATGTTGATGGCCGTTCTGATTCCACGCATGCTTGCTCCCTAATGCGAATAACTGTTGCGTTAGCGTATCTCATATCGAACACTAATACAACAAAAAGTTGTGTTAAGGTGAGTCCTATGACTACGGAGATGCAGCGGCCTGGCGGTCGCACGGAGAGAACACGCAACGCCGTCCTGTCGGCTGCCTACGAGGTCGTGGCCCAAGACGGGTACAACGGGCTCACCGTCGAGGCTGTCGCAGAACGGTCTCGGGTGCACAAGACAACCATCTACCGGAGATGGGGCTCGGTCGAGTCGGTGCTGTTCGATGCGGTGACGGCTCGCGCTGAGGAAGCCATTCCACTGATTCGAACCGCTCACGCTCGTGACGACCTGATTGCAATGGCCCACTCCGTGGCGACGAACCTCAGTGACCCTGTCGCTCAGGCGGTCGCGGCGGCTATTCTCAGCCGGCGAGCGGACCGTCAGCTTCGGGAGCTTTCAGAGCGATTCTGGGAGTCCCGGATTGGTGCCGCGGCTCAGATCGTCATCGACGGCCAGGACGCGGGAGAGTTCGACGTTGCGATCGATCCACGAATCGCGATAGAGATGATCATCGGACCGATCTGGTTCCGGAGCATGGTGCTGCGAGCGCCGGTCGACGATGCCTTCGTCGAGTCGCTGGTCGACTTGGCGGTTTAGGCGTTCACCCACACCAAGCTCGCAGGCCCCCCTAACTCGCTTCGCTCGTTTGTCCCCCCTGAAGGGAGGACATGTTTTGATCCAGGGCGTCTGAGAGGGTGGTCCATGCGAGGTCTGCACACTTGATCCGCACGGGGAACTTGCGGACGCCCTGAAGGGCTTCGAGGTCGCCGAGGACCGAACCGGGACGATCCGGATCGACAGGGTTATCGCCTTCTTCGATGCTCATCATCAGCTTGAACTTGTGGATGACGTCCCGCACGTCCTCTATGGGCATGCCGACGATCTTGTCCATCATCATCGACCCGGAGGCCTGGCTGATCGAGCACCCTTGTCCGCGCATCGCAGCATCTGAGATGATTCCGTCCGTGATGGCCACGTCCAGGAAGAACTCATCGCCGCACGATGGGTTGCTGCCCTCCGCGTGAATGTGTTCACCACGAAGTGATCCCTGCTTTCGGGGATTTCTGTAGTGATCGAGAATCACTTCTCTGTAGAGCTCGTCAAGACCTGTCATGTCAGACCAAAGAGCTTACGGGCCTTGTGGAGTGACTCGACGAGGGCGTCGACCTCCTCAGGCACGTTGTACAGGTAGAACGACGCCCGTGCTGTTGCAGGGATGCCGAGGTACTTCATGAGTGGTTTCGCACAATGATGTCCTGCCCTCACCGCAATGCCGTCCTGGTCGAGGATGGTCGCGATGTCGTGTGGGTGGACATCCCCGAGCTCGAAGCTCACGGCGCCGCCCCGCAGTGATACATCCTTCGGTCCGTAGATGGTCAGATCCGGGATCTCGGACAACTGCTCCAACGCGTAGGCAGTCAGCGCACGCTCGTGCGCTTCGATGGTGCCCATACCGACCGCATCGAGATATTCGACGGCAGCCCCGAAACCGATCGCCTCCGCAATCGGCGGAGTCCCAGCTTCGAACTTGTGGGGCACCGGGGCCCATGTGGATTCATGACGATCGACCGTGTTGATCATCTCACCGCCACCCTCCGTCGGCTCCATCTCCTCAAGCCGCTCGGCCTTGCCCCAGAGCGCTCCGATGCCTGTCGGTCCGAGCATCTTGTGGGCAGAGAACGCAACGAAGTCGACATCAAGAGCCGAGACGTCAACAGACGTGTGTGGTACGAGTTGAGCTGCGTCCAACACGGACAATGCTCCAACCGACCGTGCAGCCTCAGAGAGTGCGTCGATCGGCCCGAGCGCACCGGTGACATTCGACATGCCGGAGAACGCGATCACCTTCACCTTGTCGCTGAGGATGCTCCCGAGCGTGCCGGTGTCGACGCTGAAGTCGTCGTTCAGTTCGAGGTAGACGAGCTCTGCGCCTGTGTGGCGGGCGACGATCTGCCACGGCACGATGTTGGCGTGGTGTTCCATGATCGTGACGATGATCTTGTTGCCGGGCTTCAGATGGTTGAGGCCCCAGCCGTACGCAATGTGGTTGATCGCGGTTGTCGTGCCGCGAGTGAACACGAGCTGGCTTGCGTGCGCACCGATGAACCGAGCGACCTTGACCCTGGCATCTTCGTACATCTCGGTCGCCTCGCCCGCAAGGGTGTGTGCACCGCGGTGCACGTTGGCGTTGTGGAGCCGGTAGTAGTCGTCCATCGCATCGAGGACGGATTGCGGCTTCTGGGTTGTAGCGGCCGAGTCGAGATAGACGAGCTGATGGCCGTTGATCTCGCGCTCGAGGATGGGGAAATCGGCGCGCAGGGCACGCAGATCCGTCACCCTGCTGCCGCTTCGGCGCGATAGGTGTCGTATCCATCCTCTTCGATGGTGTCGGCGAGTGCAGCGTCTCCGGACTCGACGATGCGCCCGTCGAGGAACACATGCACCCTGTCGGGTGTGATGTAGTCGAGCATCCGCTGATAGTGCGTGATGATCAGGAATCCGCGCGTGTCGTCTCGCATGCGTTCGACGCCTTCGGCAACGATCTTGAGGGCATCGATGTCGAGGCCTGAGTCTGTCTCGTCGAGCACAGCGAACTCCGGCTCGAGCACGGCCATCTGGAGAATCTCGTTGCGCTTCCGCTCGCCACCTGAGAATCCCTCGTTGAGATAGCGGTCTGCGAAGGATGCCTCCATGCCGAGTTCACGCATTGCTTCCATCACCTTGAGCCGGAGCTCGAGCACCGTGTAGTCGGTGCCTGTTCGGTTGGACAGCGCTGCGCGGAGGAAGTTGACGACGGAAACCCCCGGGATCTCCTCCGGGTACTGGAATCCGAGGAACATACCCGCCTGACCCCGCACTTCGGGAGCCGCCGCGGTGATGTCCTCTCCCTTGTAGGTGATCGTGCCTTCCGTCACCAGATACGACGGATGCCCGAGGAGCACGTTCGCAAGGGTCGACTTGCCGGAACCGTTCGGTCCCATGATCGCGTGGGTCTCGCCTGCGTTGATGGTCAGGGTGACACCTTTGAGGATCTCGGTGCCCTCCACGGATGCGTGGAGGTTGTTGATGACGAGGAGAGGAGTTTCAACCATGGCCATGATGGTAATGGGTGCGGCAGCCGTAGTCGGCTGCCGGTTCACAGTTCACAGTTCACCGTCCTCGAACCATCTCTCCCGCAAGCGGGCGAGAATCAGGCGGTACCTCTGAGCGCCCCAAAGACGAGGTCCAGGCGGGTGAGGTCGACATCTTCGAGCGCTGAGAATTCCTGGACGTAGTAGCGGCCGACACCGAGGTCGGCCATGCGCCGGATTGCTGCATGGGCAGTCTCAGGTGTGCCGTGGGGGACGTTGCGCTCGCCGAGAAAGGCCGCGTACTCGTCCGGTGAGAGGTCCTTCTTTGCGCCTCGCTCGGTGAGCGCCTCACGATGTGCGGCCTCGTCCTCGTAGACCCAGCTTGGACCAGCCATCGAGATGAGGATCTCATCAGGGTTGCGGCCGGCCTCTTCTGCGGCTTCTCGCATCACACCGACGCGTTGTGCGAGCGTTTCTGCGTCGGTGACGAACAGGTTGTATTCGTCTGCGAACTGCCCGGCGAGGGTCGGGGTCTTCCGTTTGCCCGAGCCACCGATGACGATTTTCAGACCGGCTGATGCCGCAGGGGACACCGAGGGGGCATTGAGCGAGTAGTACTCACCTTCCACCGTACCGCCGCCGTCGAAGACCGCGCGGATGTAGGCGAGCGCCTCAGCCAACCGGTCGAAGCGTTCACCGACAGGTGGAAGATCGAGACCGAACGCTTCGTGTTCTGACTCCATCCAACCGGTTCCAACACCAAGCGTGAAGCGACCACCGGAGATCTCATCGATGGTTGTTGCTGCCTTCGCCATCACCGCCGGGTGACGGAACGTGAGAGGGGATACGAGTGTGATGAGCCTGATCGAGCTTGTCTCGGATGCAACACCGGCGAGCGAGACCATGGCGTCGGTGGTGTGGGCAGTCGTCTCCCCGTGGAGATAGTGATCAGACCTGGCAAACGCGTCGAGACCATTGTTCTCGGCCCACTGGGCAAGCTCAACGAGCCGCCGATAACTGCCGCCGAGTTGCGGCTCAACGAAGAGGCCGAGTTCCATCATGTTCTCCTTACCAGCCGCGCTCGATCCACGCCGGCAGTTGGGGTCGTTCGGTTCCGATCGTTGTCGAGTCCCCGTGCCCCGGTAGCACGACGGTGTCGTCCGGCAGGGCGAACAGCTTCGAGCTGATCGACTCGATGATGGTATCGAAGGA
>CAZWMX010000002.1:42480-44411 GCA_964635205.1 uncultured Acidimicrobiaceae bacterium
GAGCCTGTCGGTCACCTCGGGGATGGCTCCGTGATGATCCCAGTGGCCGTGAGTGGTCGCTACCGCAGTGATTCCGGTGCCGTCTGCCATGGTGGCGATCGCATCGGGATCACTCGCTGCATCAACGATGAGCGATGCATGGGTGGTCGTGCAGGTGACCAGGTAGACATTGTTCTCGAGTGGAGGAGTGACGATGCGCCCTACGGTGAAGCCCTCGCCTGCGAACACGGTTTCCATCGTGCGACCTACTTCTCGAGGCTGTTGAGGAATCCCTCGAGCTGCTCGGTTGTCAGTTCTCCGGCGGTTCGAGCAGCGACGGTTCCGTCTGCGTTGAGGAACACCCAGTTCGGGAACCCGCCGCCGCCGTAGGACCGGTGGACGCTTCCCGCCTGGTCATCGAGGATGACCGGGACCGTCCAGCCCTCGCGATCGAGCCACTCCGAAGGTGCGTAGTTGGGCTTTGCGGAGTTGACCGCCGTCGACACCGAGTAGAGCTCGGTCCCGTCGACGCCGCCTCCGTTGTTGAGCCACTCCTGGACGCGAGGGACCTCTCGCTGGCAGAATTGGCACCAGTGGGCGAGAAAGACGATGCCCTTTGCAACGCCGTCGTTGGTGATGGCCACCTCGATGCCGCTGTAGTCACGGCCGAACACCTCAGGTGCGGGGAGGCCTGTTGCGGACGTGTCCACCGTGATCTGGCTCGGAAACGGGGGTAGCGGCGTACCGGTGAGTTCAGGAGACCCGTACTCCGAACCAACCTCCTCGTTGCCGAACATCACCGCCACAACGAGCAGGAGTACGACGAGGCCACCAACCGCTCCGACGACAAGACCGGTCTTTGATCCCGATGACGATTTCTTTGCCATTGTTGTCCTTTGGCCTCTTGGTGGTACTGGAAATCTATTGGTCGGACGTTGTCGCGGCTCGGCGTTCGTTCACACGGTTCGCCCACAGGAGCACGAGGATGAGGGCGAAGGCCGACAGCGCCATGTATGGGATCGTCACGAAACCGAACTCCTTGACGTACGGTGACGAGCAGGACGGTCCCACGGCTGCACACCCACCACTGTCGAGGCTCGGGAATGCTTGTAGCGTGCGGTGCCAGATCGCAACGGCGAGACCGATCACCGAGAGTACCGCGGCGTAGAGTCGGATGCTGTTGTCCTTTCGCCACGCTGCGATGAGCAGGATGAGCGCGGTCGGATACATCGCGATCCGCTGGTACCAGCACAGCTTGCATGGAATGAGATGAGCGATCTCGGAGAGGTAGAGGCTTCCAAGCGTTGCGACCAGCGCGACGCCCCCCGCAAGCCAGAGCGTCAGACCTCGGAGGAACTCGAAGGGACTCTCCTCCTTGGTGCGTCCAGCGAGACCGATACCGATCAGTCCGAGGGTGATGACGTTTGCGGCGATCGCAGCGAGTGCGAAGAACAGTTTCATCGTGGCGAAGGGCATGTGATCTTTCGCTCGGTTCGACGATCTCAACCTACCAGCGGTACGGTCGCAAACAGAAAGCGGTATACGCTTCCCGACGTGAACGGACCCCTCTTCTTTGCGGTGATGATGGCCCTGGTGCTCGTCTTCGGTGTCGCGGTGTTCTGGCAGGAGTCGCGCCGGACGCAGCACGCCGAAGCGGTGTATGGCGTCGATGACTCCATCGAGTTCATCTGGGACGGGCTATCGGAGGACAAGCTCGGACTCAAGAAGTCAGACGTGCGGCGCATCCTCGAGTGGGAGATGCACTACCTCCAACAGCCGAACCTGTGGGAGGAGGAAGGGCCACCGGTTGTCGGGGGTGAGGCAGCGGCCCGATACACCCAGGAGCAGGCGCTCGAGGCGGGCTTTTCCTACGAGCCGGAGCAGATCTTCGGTGTCCTGGACCTCCAGGCGGCCTACTTGGATGCGATCGGTGCTGTTGGAGAGGTTGTCGA
>CAZWMX010000002.1:44511-52635 GCA_964635205.1 uncultured Acidimicrobiaceae bacterium
GGAGAGGTTGTCGAGCCCGAGGAGTGACCCGTTGCGAGCTCACTATCGGGGATGATTCCATACAATTCCACTCCGAAACCAGGTAGCTCGGCAGCTCGTACGGAGGCAGGCTCGATGCACACTCGAAAGGCCATGATCGCGATCGTCGCGGCAATCGCCGTGCTCGGCGCTGCATGCACGAGTGGGGCGGCCGAGCCGACGACCACGACGACCACCAGCACGATCCCCGCCGAGATCCCCGATCTCGAGTTCGGTAGTGGTGAGGTCCCCTTCACGGTTCCAGCCGGTTTCCCCATTCCTGAGACCGCCGTTGTCGGTTCGACGATGATCGATGGTGTCAACGGCCGTACCGAGATGGTCATCAACTTCCCGGCGACGGTGGTAGAGGTCGTCGCTTTCTACGAGACGAACTTGCCCGTACTCGGCTTCGAGGTCACCAACTCGAAGGGTACCGATAGTGAGTGGGACATCAGCCACTCCAAGGACGGGATCACAGGCACCATCAGCCTCACGCTCAGTGGGACGGGGCTCACGTCTGGTGCCTTTGCGTTCAATCACTCTTGAGCGGTTGTCTCGTCGGTGCCGCGTCCCTTTGGATGGGGAGAGACGAAGAAGGGGGCCTTGCCCCTCTCTGTTGATGCTCATAGGCAAATGTGGCCTTCTTTCCTGGCGATTCCTGTCGTAGAGTTGACGGGATATGACTGAACAACAGGCACACATTGGGATTTCGGTCGACGAGGACCTCATGCGCAGGATCCGTCAGGCAGCCGCTCTTGAGAACCTGACCGTAGAGGAATTCACTCTCAAGGCTGCAGAGCAACGCGCCGACAGGGCGATCGACTCGCATTCAGCCACGGTCTTTCCAGCCGACTTCTTTGACGAGCTTGTGGAGCATCTCGATGAACCCGGGGAGCCGAACGAGGCCCTCGAGCGTATTGCGGCGGCACCAAGACGCGTGAGCATCCGAGACACGTTCGGTGCGATGCCCGACGCGTCAGTTCCGAACCGCGATGAGTGGAACCGGTAGTTCTGGAGACGTTCGCTGTCTGTCTTCGTGAGAGTCGGGTTCGTTACAGCGTCGAGAACCACACTGCGGTGGCGGCCAGTATCACGAGGCCTACCGCAAGTGATGCGAGGATGAGGTAACGGGTCTGCACGGCGCAAGCGTATCGGCCCACGGTGCCTTGGTGCGGGGTGCACCACTATTCTTTGGATACTGCCGTCGACTCTTTGGAGCTGTTTTCTTCATGTATGACATCGCCATCATCGGTGGGGGCCCTGGTGGATACGCCGCAGCCCTGTATGCCCACAACTTCGGGCTTTCGGTGGCGCTCATCGAGCGAGAACGAGTCGGGGGCACCTGTCTTCTCAAGGGATGCATCCCCGCAAAGGCTTGGATCCAGTCGGCAGAGGTGTACTCGACCGTTGCCGGTGCCGGCGAATTCGGCGTGATCACCTCTGAGCCGGAGTTCGCCTGGCCGAAAGCTCTCGAGCGAAAGCAGAAGGTCGTCGAAGGGCTCGTGAGGGGTCTCGAAGGTCTGTTGAAACACCGCGACGTGGACGTCATCGATGGTCACGGACGGATCTCCGGTCCGGGTGAGGTCACGGCCACCTCGGCCACCGGTGAAGTGACGAAGATCACCGCCAAGAACATCATCCTCGCCACGGGTTCGCAGGCTGCATCGATCCCCGGCTACGACATCAACGGGACCACGATCGTCACGTCCGACCATGCACTCGACTGGACCGAGCAGCCCGGGCGGGTTGCGGTTATCGGCGCCGGTGTCATCGGCTGCGAGTTCGCGTCGTTTCTCGCTGAGGTCGGCACCGAAGTGCACCTGTTCGAGATGGAGGACCAGCTCGTTCCGGGCATGGAGCCCGAGGCGGCAAAGGTGCTCGCCAGAGAGTTCCGGAAACGCAAGATCACGACCCATCTCGGCGTGGGTGTCGGCCCCGCGATGGTATCTGACGGTGGAGTCACCGTTCCCTACAACGATGAATCCGTTGAGGTCGATGTGGTCCTCGTCGCGGTGGGCCGCAGACCTGTGACCGGTGATGTTGGGCTCGACTCCGTTGGTCTCGCTGTTGAACAAGGGTTCGTCGCTGTTGATACCGAAACGATGGAGACCGTCGCAGAGAGCGTCTATGCCGTTGGGGACATCGTGAGCGGCACTCCTCAGCTCGCTCACGTCGCGTTCGCCGAGGCGATCACCGCCGTGACGCACATCGCGACCGGAGAGACCGCGCCGGTGGACTACAACGCCATCCCGATGGTCGTCTATACACATCCAGAGATCGCGTGGGTCGGCAAGACAGCAGCCGACGCCTCGCACGCCGGCTTCGATGTCACGACAACAGAGCACGGGATGCGTGGTGTGGGGCGAGCGATCATCCAGGGCGAGATCGGTGGCATTGTAAAGATCGTGGCTGAGACCGATGGTCCGATACTTGGTGCGACCGTCGTTGGGCCGGGTGCCGGCGAGATGATCCACGAACTCATGTACGCGGTTGGATGGGAATCGCTGCCGTCTGAGGCGGCCGCGTTCATCCACGCACATCCAACGGTTTCCGAAGCAATAGGCGAGACACTCATGGCTTCGGCCGGGCGTGGACTGCACTAAGGAGTTACTGAATGTCCGTCACTATTTCGATGCCGCAACTCGGTGAGACAGTCACGGAAGGCACGATCCTTGCCTGGGTGAAGGAGATCGGTGAGCACGTTGCCGAGGACGACATCCTCGTCGAGATCTCGACGGACAAGGTCGATACGGAGATCCCTTCACCTGCCCAGGGTGTCCTGACCGAGATCCTCGTAGCAGCGGGGACGACGGTTGACGTGGGGACGGCGATCTGTGTGCTGTCGGATGAGGATGAACCCGTCCTCCCTTCAGCGGGGACGGCAGAGGAGCGCAGCGACGATGCAGGGGAGGCCGGCGAGCCTGCGAGCCGACCAGCGGCAAAGACGGCGACGGGAGACCGCGAACGCAGAGGGGTTATCTCGCCGGTGGTTCGGAAGCTCGCCGCCGAGCACAACATCGATCTTGCAATGGTCCCGGGTACCGGCGACGGGGGAAGGATCACCCGGAGCGATATCGAGAGTTTTGTGGAATCTGCGCCTTCCGCCATCCGCCCACAGCCGTCCGCCGAAGAGGAGCGGAAAGCGGAAAGCGGAAAGCGGAAAGGGGCCGCTCCTGCGGCCTCCGCAGGTGACGTTCGTGAGATCGGGCATCTGCGACGGTTGATCGCCGAGAACATGATCGAGGCTCGTCGAGTGGCCGCACATGTGTGGACTTCCGTCGAGGTCGACTACGAGCGAGTGGAAAAGGTGCGGGCTGCGAACAGGGACACGTTCAAGGACTCCGAAGGTTTCCCGCTCACGTATCTGCCGTTCATCGCTCGGGCGACGATCGAGGCACTGGCGGCGTTCCCCGTTGTCAACTCACAACTCGATCTCGAGGGAGGTACGCACACGTTCCACCGTCAGGTGAACCTCGGCCTCGCGATCGACCTGGACCAGAAGGGCCTGATCGTTGCGAACATCCCAGGAACCGACTCGATGACGTTGCGCGCGATCGCGCGATCCGTCAGGGCAACAGCCGTTGCGGCACACGACAACAAGCTTGGACCCGACGATCTCCACGGGTTCACGTTCTCGATCACGAACCCCGGGCCCTTCGGATCATTCATGTCCGCACCGATCATCCCACCACCGAACGCGGCGATCCTGTCAACGGAAACCATCAAGAAGCGGCCTGTTGTTGTCGAGATGCCCGACGGATCCGACGGCATCGCGATCCATCACATCGGATACCTCGGCCTCAGCTGGGACCACAGGGTGTTCGACGGATCAACCGCTGCCCTGTTCCTGAACCGCATCAAGGAGAACCTCGAGACGTGGGATTGGGAACAAGAACTCAGGTGAGGGCGTCCATAACGGACGGAGGCGTTCTTCGGAACCGCTGGCTCGGACGCGTCTCGTATGAAGAGGCATGGGACCTCCAACGAGCCATCTGGGAGGGACGGACAACCGGCCGCACGACCGACGATTACCTGCTGCTGCTCGAGCACCCGCACACCTACACGGTCGGACGAAACGGTGACGGCTCCAATCTGACGATCAGCAAGGATCTCCTTGCCGACATCGGAGCTCAGCTGATCGACGTCGATCGTGGTGGGGACATCACCTATCACGGCCCGGGCCAACTCGTCGGATACCCGATCGTTGCTGTTCCAAGGGTCACCGATGGTTTCGACGTCGTCGGCCACGTTCGTCGCATCGAGCAGGTTCTGATCGCAACGCTTGCAGACCTCGGTGTAAAGGCGTGGACGGAATCCGGTCTGACCGGAGTATGGACGCACAAGGGCAAGGTTGCAGCCATCGGCGTGCGGGTATCGCGTGGTGTGTCGATGCATGGCTTTGCGATCAATGTCGACCCGCAGATGGAGTACTTCTCCAACATCGTGCCCTGCGGCATTGCCGACAGGCCCGTCACATCGCTCACAGAACTGCTCGGCCGCCCCGTATCGATCGAGGAAGTTGTTGAGACCCTGCTGTCACACGTACCGATTCTGTCTGTGACCGACGACCTCGAGATCCAGCTCGGTGCCTTCACGCGGGGTACGGGCAGGCAATCATTCGAGGTCGACCGCATGGTCGATGCAGGTGTGTTCAGCCCGAGACCCGCCGACGAGGTCCCGGTGATGATCCGCGGACTGCTCGCCGGAGAGCCGGAGAAACCGTCATGGATGAAGGTCAGAGTCGACATGAGCGACCCGAAGTTCATGGAACTCAAGAAACTCAACCGTGATCTCGGTCTCAACACCGTGTGTGAGGAAGCCGGGTGCCCGAACATCTACGAGTGCTGGACATCGGGAACCTCGACCTTGATGCTCCTGGGTGACACGTGCACCAGGGCCTGCTCGTTCTGTGATGTCAACACGGGCAAGCCCGGTGAGGTGGACGAGCAAGAGCCCATCCGCGCAGCTGAGGCGATTTCGCAGATGGGTCTCAACCATGCGGTGCTCACTTCGGTCAATCGCGACGACCTCGCCGATGGGGGCGCCACCATTTTCGCACGCACGATCAACGAGATCCACGAACGCCTTCCGGATTGTGACGTCGAGGTGCTCATCCCGGATTTCAAGGGGGAGACCGGTCCGCTCGACATCGTTCTCGGCGCCAAGCCGGCGGTCCTCAATCACAACACAGAGACCGTTCTCCGGCTCCAGCGCGAGATCCGCACCGCTGCGAACTACGCGCGGTCTCTCACCCTGCTTGCGAGGGCCAAGTGGGCGAATCCGTCCGGAACCGTGAAGTCGGGCCTGATCGTCGGCATGGGTGAGACGGATGACGAGATCATCGGTGCGCTTGCGGATCTGAACGCGGTTGGTGTCGACGTTGTGACGATAGGCCAGTACCTCAGGCCGACCGCGAGGCATCGCAGGATCGGCCGGTACGTGCACCCCGACGTCTTCGACGACTACAAGGCCGCAGGTGAGGCGTTTGGCATCAGCCATGTCGAGTCCGGCCCACTCGTGCGATCGTCATATCACGCTCGTGAAGCGCTCGAGGCAGCGCTTTGACCGAGTTCGCTGCCCGGATTCGCAGCGCCCAACAGCGGATGCGGGACCGGGGTGTTGATGCGCTCTGTCTCTCCGTTGGTTCCGATCTCCCCTACCTGACCGGTTACAAGGCAATGGCACTCGAACGCCTCACCATGTTCGTGCTCCCGGTCGAAGGCGAGGGAACGATCGTTATCCCCGGGCTCGAGGCTCCGAGGGTCGAGACCGAGGGGATGCCCTTCGCTGTCCAGGGCTGGGGAGAGACCGAGGACCCGATCACCATCGTTGATGGATATCTCGGGGGTGCCGGCAATGTGCTGATCGGCGACGAGACCTGGTCTCGCTTTTTGGTCGACCTCCAGGCCATCCGTCCGTCTCGAACATTCGGCAAGGCCGGCGCCTTGATGTCGCTGCTCCGAATCCGCAAGTCTGCCGATGAGATCGCCAGGCTCCGCGCCGCAGCCGCAACGGTTGATGGCGTCGTCGGGCAGCTCGAGCATGTGCCATTCTCCGGTCGATCGGAGCGAGACGTCGCCGAAGAGGTGACGGAGCGGACCAGAGCCGACGGCCACGACACGATGGACTTCTGGATCGTTGCTTCAGGTCCGAACGGGGCCTCGCCCCATCATGAACCGGGTGACCGGGTCATCGAGTACGGAGATGCCGTCGTGGTCGACTTCGGTGGACATCAGAACGGATACGCATCGGACACGACCCGAATGTTCATCGTTGGAGAGGCTCCCTACGGGTTCGATGATGCCTACGACGTGCTCCATCGCGCCCAGGTCGCTGCCGTCGACCACGTGAGCCCCGGTGTCACTGCCGAGTCGATAGACGCAGTGGCGAGGGACTTCATCTCGGGAGCCGGCTACGGAGAGCTCTTCATCCACCGCACCGGCCACGGCATCGGCATGGACACCCACGAACACCCGTACCTCGTAGAGGGCAATGACGAGATCATCGAGGAAGGAATGGTGTTCTCCATCGAGCCGGGGATCTACAACCCGGGGGAGTGGGGGATGCGGATAGAAGACATCGTTGTGGTCACCGCCGACGGCGCCGAACGTCTCAACCGCTCCGATCGCGCGTACCGAGTCGTTGGTTAGCCGGTCGCTGCGTCGACGGCGTCGAGCAACGCTCGCCTTGCTGATGTCACTTCGTCGTTCGGACCGAGTTCGCCCATTCTGTGCCAGCCACTGAGGCCATCCCGGACGATCGTCATCCTTTCGAAAGCCAGCACGAGGGCCCATCCGCCGATGATTCCGGACAGCCATGCGATCGCCCTTCCGTAGCGGACGTTGCGCCGGCGGAGAACAGAGGACCACGTCGCCCAGGTTCCGCCATAGAGGACCGGGGCCGCGAGTGATCGCACGGTCGCCATCGTCACAGGCTCGACGTTCAGGTTCTTGCGCAGCGCCGTCATGATCGCGATGGGCACTGCGTTTGCAACAAGGCCTGCAATCGCGGTGGGGGCGAGGGCGAGTGCTCCGAGAAGGCTGCGGGCCGTGTAGTCGGGGAGTGCTCCCCCGACGCGAGAGTACGCAGCCACCGACGTGTCGCGAACCCTGTGGTGGTTGAGGGCTACGCGGTAGTCGGCGACCGCGTCCTGGACTGCATCGCGCTTTTTCGGAGGCGCTGAGCGCAGGCGATCCGCCAGTTCCTCCCTGTCACCAAACGAGACCGGTGTGCTCGGGTCGTAGAGTTGAGCTCGTAGGGCCACTTCTGCGGCTGCGCCGAGCGCATCCCATTCGGCCTCGGTGGAGTAGTCGGGGGACACACTGCGCAGCCGTGCCTCGATGTCGTCGGTGAGCCGCTTGACGGCTTCGCGGTTCGAGTCATCCTCGGGAGTTCCGGACTCGACATAGAGGGCGAGGTCTGCATCGAGATCGATGGGGTCTCCCACCTGTGCGTAGATGCGACTTCGCCAGCCCGCTTTGTCCTCGTAGTGGATTCCGACAGGCACGATGACGATGCCACTTGCTCCCGACGCCCGTGCTCCGAGGGCTATTCGGGCCGTTCCGGTGCGGATGTCGGCGATCGATGACTCGTCGTGGGTTGTGCCTTCGGGGAACAGGGCAATGACCTCGCGGTTGCGCAGGGCTTCGTGACATGCAGCGAAGGTGTCGACGTTGCTCTCGGTCGAGCCGTCGACGGCGCGACTGATCGGGAGAACGCCGAGAAGGTCGAGCAGCTTGCCGACGATCGGGTTGCTCCACAATGTTGCTTTGGCGAGGAATCGAGGCCTTCGTTGGAGCCCGTACATCATGAGGACCGGATCGGCGAATCCGGCGAAGTGGTTGGCGACGATGATCACGGGCCGGTCGGAGAGATCGGCCTCGGGCCGACGCAACTCCACCGTCCGGTACGTCCCGTACACGAGGACTGCAGCGATTCCTCGAACGATTCTGTGTGATCGCTCCGTCATGGTTGCGCACCGCCTATCAATCGTCGTGGTCAATCTATCAACTACAGCTTGGTCCCGCGGCTGGGTCGGCTACTGTCGTGACATGGACGTCACCATCACCAAGCTCGTGCACGCATGCCTGCTCGTCGAGACGGATG
>CAZWMX010000003.1:0-12248 GCA_964635205.1 uncultured Acidimicrobiaceae bacterium
AACCGTGAACCGTGAACCGTGAACCGTGAACCGTAAGCCGAGGACCCAATGGACTACGCCGTACTTTTTCCTGGTCAGGGAAGCCAATCCGTCGGGATGTGCCCGGACGCACGGGGTGCCTATCCCGACCTGTGCGGCGTCCCAGCCAACAACGTGCTCGGCTGGGACCTCGAGTCGCTTGTGCGTGACGGACCCGAGGAGCTTCTCACCGAGACCCAGCATGCCCAGCCGGCGCTCTACGCAGTTTCGTACGCCTTGTGGAGCGAGTTCACATCCCACACAACACGGCCTCCCGCCGCATCCTGTGGTCACAGCCTCGGCGAGTACACGGCACTCGCTGCTTCGGGAGCGCTCGAGTATCTCGATGGGCTGCGTCTTGTCGCCAAACGTGGGGAGGCGATGGCTGCGGCAGCGGAGCTGGAACCCTCGGGTATGGCTGCGCTGCTCGGTGCAGACGTTGCTCTCGCAGAGTCTGTTGTGACAAGACGAGCAGACGACGGTGGCAGGCTGTCCATTGCGAATATCAACGCGCCAGGGCAGGTGGTCCTGGCCGGTGGCCACGACGATCTCGAGTGGCTCGTAGCGAACGCCAGGGAACTCGGTGTCCGTCGCGCGATCAGGCTCAAGGTCGCAGGAGCCTTTCATTCCCCGTACATGGCATCAGCCGCTGAACAGCTGACAGGAGCATTGGAGTCCGTGTCGTTCTCCGAGCAGGCCTTCGATGTCTACGCGAATGCCACCGCTCGCCCGACCACCGATCCACGAGCCACACTCATCCAGCAGCTCACCGCTCCCGTCCGGTTCGCCGAATCGCTCGGACAGATCGCCGGTCATGGTGTGGAAACGTTCGTGCACATCGGACCCGGTGACGTGACCGCCGGGCTCGCGAAACGAACCGTGAAGGGATCGAACGTCAAGGTTGTTTCGTCTCTTGAAGAAGCTCGCACAGTGGCGGCCGAGGTTTCCGTACAATGATGCGCCTCAGGGAAGGAAACACATGAAGAACGCGACGATCACGGGATGGGGCAAATGCATCCCTCAACCCGTGGTGACAAACGATGATCTCGCAACGGTCATCGATACAAACGATGAGTGGATCACCTCGCGCTCCGGTATCAGGGAGCGCCACGTTTCCCACGTGAACAATTCCGACATGGCAACACTTGCCGGTAAGCGTGCGCTCGCAGCCGCCGGTGTGCAACCGACCGACGTCGACTTCGTGATCGTCGCCACCTGCACGCCGGACCGGCAGATTCCATCCTCGGCAGCGTACGTCCAGTCGAAGATCGGAGCCGTTCGTGCAGCTGCTACTGACATCAACGCGGGCTGCACCGGATTCATCTACGGCCTCTCCATGGCGCATGGGCTCATCGCGACCGGCACAGCGAATCGTATCCTCCTGATCGGATCTGAGCGAATCACGTCCTACCTCAATCTTGCGAAGCGCGATAGCGCAGTGCTGTTCGGTGATGGTGCGGGCGCAGTCGTAGTAGAAACATCGGACGATGACTCAGGCATCAAGTCGATGGCGCTCGGCGCGGACGGTGACCGCGCCGAGTACCTCACCTCTACAGGGCTTGGCACCGAATTCATGGACTCGGAATCAGAGATAGCCATCGTTCTGGATGGTGCGGAGATCTTCAAGGGTGCTGTGGTCAAGATGAGCGATGGAACCGTTTCTGCGGCCAAAGATGCGGGATGGGAGCTCGAAGACATCGACCTTGTCATTCCTCACCAGGCGAATCTTCGAATCATCGATGCTGTGCGGCGTCGAATCAAGGCAGACGAGTCGAAGATGTACGTGAACATTCACAAGTACGGCAACACGTCGGCCGCGACGATTCCGATCGCGTTGTCCGAAGCTGTTGACGAAGGGCGTGTCGGACCCGGTTCCAAACTTGTTTTCACTGCCTACGGAGCCGGCGTCACGTGGGGGTCCGTCGCATTCCAGTGGGGAGAAAGAACCCGGCCCATCGCAACGATCGATGAGGAACTACCCGAGCCGGATTGCACGGGTCTCGAGTTGATCGTCAACCGGCAGAAAGCATTCAACAAATGACCCACGTTGCACTTGTCACCGGAGCCTCTCGCGGTATCGGGCGTGCGATCGCGCTCACGCTGGCAGACGATGGATTCGCCGTTGCCGTCAACTATGCCTCGAGCTCGGAGAAGGCCGAAGCCGTGGTAGCGCAGATCAAGTCGGGCGGTGGGCATGCGATCGCCGTGCAAGGCGATGTCTCGGATCCCGACGCAGTGGCGGGGATGTTCGAAACCATCACGGCCGAGCTCGGTCCGGTCTCAGTTCTGGTGAACAACGCAGGGATCGCGGACGATGGGCTGCTTCTTCGCATGAACGCCGACCAATGGGACCACGTGATCAGCACTAACCTTCGCTCCGTGTTCCTATGCACGAAGGCAGCTCTCCGTGGAATGCTACGAGCCAAGGCGGGGAGGATCATCAACATCAGTTCTGTGTCAGGGATCTCGGGTAATCCGGGTCAGGCCAACTACGCTGCTTCGAAGGCGGGCATCATCGGCTTCACGAAGTCGGTGGCGAAGGAGGTCGGCTCCAGGGGCATCACGGTGAACGCCATCGCCCCGGGGTTCATCCAGACAGACATGACCGAAGCGCTCGGCGACGATGTCACCGATGCAGTTTCTTCCCAGATCGCCCTCGGCAGGCTCGGTCTGCCGGAGGAAGTCGCATCCGTGGTCGGCTATCTTGCCGGGAACGGTGCATCGTACATAACCGGGCAAACCATCGTCGTTGACGGTGGTCTCGCCCTTTGACCAACGAGGAGAGGTAAGGCATGGAACGTGCAGAGATCGAATCGAAGCTGAATGAGCTTCTTGTGGAAGAGCTCGGCCTCGATGCCGACAAGATCACCTCAGAGGCGAGGTTCGAGGAAGACCTGGAGGTCGACTCCCTTGGTGTTGTCGAGCTTCTCATGGCACTCGAGGACAACTTCGGTGTGCAGATCCCTGACGAGGAAGCAGAGTCCATAGGCACTGTTGGTCAAGCGGTCGATCTCGTCGTCGCCAAACTCGCCGGTTAGGACGCCTTGTGGACGGACGCCGGGTAGTCGTAACCGGTCTCGGGACGCGAACCGCACTCGGATCGAGTGTTGATGAATTGTGGGGAAACCTCCTCGCCGGAAAGAGCGGAATCTCCCAGATCGAGCGGATCGACGTCTCGGACATCGCTACGAAGATCGGGTCGGAGGTCAAGGACTTCGATATCACGGACTTCATGTCCAGGCGCGATGCCCGTCGCCTCGACCGGAGCGCCCAGTTCTTCTGGGTTGCGACCCAGCAGGCCTTGGAGGACGCAGGAATCGGATACGAGGAGGATGATCCCGAGGCGCTTCGCGCCGGTGTCCTCGTTGGCACGGGTATCGGCGGAGTCGAGACGATGGAGGAGCAGATCGGCGTGCTGTCCGAGCGCGGTCCGAGCCGCATCTCCCCGTACGGGATAGCGATGATCATCTCGAACATGGCAGGTGGTGTCGCCTCGATCGACTTCAATCTCTACGGTCCCAATTCGACGACGGTGACTGCATGCGCAGCATCGGCGAACGCGATCGGTGATGCCGCAGCTGTGATCGCTCGCGGTGCCGCCGACGTCATGGTCGCGGGTGGGGGAGAGGCCGCCAT
Source organism: uncultured Acidimicrobiaceae bacterium (assembly GCA_964635205.1). Taxonomy (GTDB): domain Bacteria; phylum Actinomycetota; class Acidimicrobiia; order Spongiisociales; family UBA5794; genus B3-G11. The sequence goes on from CAZWMX010000003.1 coordinate 3,655, forward strand.
CACGCGATTCGCCATGGCAGGGTTCGCCCAAGCCAGGGCGATGAGCACGAACAACGACGATCCGGAGGGCGCATCGCGCCCGTTCGATCTCAATCGGGACGGATTTGTCATGGGTGAGGGCGCCGCCGTACTGATTCTCGAGGAGTTCGAACATGCCCGCGTTCGCGGCGCGCAGATCTACGGTGAGATCCTCGGATACGGCATGTCTGCGGACGGCTACCACATCACGCTGCCGAGACCGGGAGGTGCAGGAGCGGCTCGCGCAATGGAGGCTGCGCTGGCCGATGCCGGTCTTGCCCCGGCTGAGCTCGGCTACATCAATGCACATGGCACGTCCACGCCGGCGAATGACAAGACGGAGACTGCTGCGATCAAGACTGTCTTTGGTGATGCTGCATACGACATTCCGATCTCGTCCACGAAATCGATGACAGGCCACCTGCTCGGGGCAGCGGGGGCGATCGAGTCCCTCGCATGCCTGCTCGCCATCCGGGATGGTGCGATCGCTCCAACCATCAACTACGAGACTCCTGACCCGGAGTGCGATCTGGACTATGTTCCGAACGAAGCGAGACAGGTGCCCATCACCACGGCAATGACGAACTCGTTCGGCTTCGGCGGCCACAACGTGTCGTTGGTCTTCGGGCCTCCACCGCGATAGAGGTACGATCAGTCGTCTGCCGTCTGTTGTTGCTCTTCCGACTCGCAGCCGGCGCCTGCCGGCGGGAGGCCCGCCTTCATCTGTTCGTTGTACTCGTCGAATGATCTCGTGACGAGTGCAGCAACAAGGCCGATCCCGACGAGCGACAACCCCGCAGTGACCAGGCCGCCGACGATCTCGAACGCTCGACAGCTCGAAGGCCTGCAGACGGCCTCCACGATGCCCGACCCGATGAGTCCGCCTGCCATCGTCCCGACAAGCACTATCGAGACGATTCCCGGTCGAATACGGGCGCGGACACCCCCGAACGCGAGCGTGGCCGCTACTGCCGCCACGACTGCGGCACCTGTCGTGCCGGAGATCAACCAGCCTGTCACGGCGCCGAAGAAGGCCGTGACGGCAACGGCCAGTATGTCGCTAATCCGCATTGTTCGTGTTTTTTCGCTCCACCGGTACAGGGAGAGGCGGAGTGATGACCGCGGTGACCCTTCGCGCCGGAGGGCTCCACGCCATTCCGACCACGACGAGGATCCCGCCGGCGATCACGAAGCTCCCCGGTCTGGAGGTCCCCAACACAGATGCGAGCCCAACGATGGGGATGACAACGCGGAAGCCCCAGATCCCGAATGGAAGGCCCCTGCCGTACGCCCAAGCCGACAAGATCACACTGATGACAAGAATCCAGTGAATCAAGTCGACACCGTCCCATGCCGCGAATCCGACAACGATCGGTGTGATCACCCCACTGGCGATGAGCGCCACGGGTACCGAACCGAGCGGGTCGGCCACCGGTTGTTGGCGCACCCAGAGCGTGAGCCATGGGCCCCCAAGACCAACGATGGTGGCCGCACCGAGAACGAGGGAGATCCAGAAGAGAGTCGTACCGCCGATCGAGGCGAGTAGTACCCCAGCAACAACAACAGTGCCGAGTACCCATTTCGCCCACCGGGCACGTACGAGCAGCAGTCCGGCAAGGCCGCCGAGTGCGATTCCGGTGAGACCTACGAAGATCATGAACGATGCGGAGGATGTGATCGGACCACTGTTGATCATGAACGCGATCGAACCGAAGACGGTCGTAACAAACGCTGATGTTCCTATGGCTGTCGGGAGACGGCTCATACCAGTGCTACTGCGCTGGGCGGGTGTCCACAAGGCCCGGGATGCGAACACCACCGAAGAGGCTGTCTGTGTCGAGGATTGCCTTGTAGCGGTGAAGCGCTGTGGGAAGCGTAGAAAAGTTGAACTCGAATACATCCCCCTGACTGAGCGGTGGCGAGACGAATGAACCATCTGAAGCTTCGATGACGAACTCCCTGTCGTCTTCGTTGATCCACTTGACGATCTGGAACTCGTCAAGATCCAATTCGAGGTTCGACGGCCTCAGCACTCCGTTGTCGATACGAACCACGACAACACCCTCAGGTGGTGGTTCTGTCGTGGTTGTCGTGGTTGGTGTGCGATCTGCTTCGATCGTCGCTTGGGATGGGCCAGACGAAATCACTGAACCGAGTACGACGAGAGCGAGAAAAACTCCTCCGACGAACAACGCACTCTTGAAGATGGTTCGCTTGGCCATGATGCTCCTCATGAACAGGGCTGGCGGGAGTCTACTGAACTTTGGTCGGTTCGGCGGTCGGCGAGTGCCTTGGCAGGCACTATGTCGGTGACCATCGCGACGTCTCGGTCCAGCTCCCGTCTCTGTCACGCGAAAGTGTGATGACCTCAGCGTGGTCGAGAGGGTCGATCCTCAGATCACTCAGGTCACGGCCCGTGAGAGCGAGCCTGATCGCTTGGAGGGGATCCTGATGGCTCACGATCGCGATGTGTCGGAGGCCACGTGAGAGCGAGTCGCTGATGGCTGCAATGATTCTCCCGGAGACCTGTTCGATCGTCTCGATACCCCCCACGGCGTCTGCATCCTCGAGATATGCTTCGAGTTCACCAGGGAACAGAGTCGATATCGACTCCCAACGGTGCCCGGTCCAATGGGGGAACTGCCCAGATTCCGTCAACCTGTCATCGACTGTTGGCTTGATCGAGTGCCGGCGAGCGATCGCCGTTGCCGTCTCCACCGCGCGATCGAGTGGTGATGTCATCACCGCCTCGATCGGGGCGTCTGCCATGTGTTGCGCTGCGTGATTCGCCTGCAGCACTCCTGCGGGTGAGAGATGGAAACCGGGAAGATTGCCGTACACGACATGGTTGGGATTCGCGACCTCGCCGTGGCGGATGAGGAAGAGTTCACAGTTCACGGTTCACGGTCCACGGTTGTGGGCTACAGAGGACTGTGAACTGTAGACCGTCAACCGTCAACTGCTTGATATCCGCTCTGCGGCATATCAAGCTTTAGGTATACTGGTGATAAGGACCCACCCGTCAACTACGGGGACAACATGGCACTCAACGAGCACGAGCAGAAGATTCTCGACGAGATCGAGCGTCAGCTCTATGAAGAGGATCCGAAGCTTGCCGAGATGGTCGCACGGGCCGTTCGGGGAGGACCGGATCGCTGGAAGATGCGTCTTGCCGCGGTCGTGTTCGTGCTTGGAGCGATTGTGATGTTCGTTTCGTTCCCCCGATCCTGGGCGATCGCCGGCATCGGGTTCCTGATCATGGTTGCGTCAGCCGGTTGGATGGCGCTCACAGCCAGAGCATCGCGATTCAGTCAGTCGACATCCGGGGTCGTCGATGATTGGTTGCTGCGTTTCCAACAAAGGTGGCGTAGGGACGGCTAGGATGACCAGCCGCTTCGGGTCAGCTGGTAGGGCTCGGATCGGGTAAGGACTGGAGCGGACAACCTCGTATCGTCCGCATGATGAGTAAAGGGAGAATGGGTTTTGGAGGGTTTCACCGCCGCACAGGCATGTCGACTGACGTCTTGTACACCTCATCAACTTCGGTACTGGGACAAGGTCGGGCTGATACAACCCTCGATCCAGACAACAGATGGTCGACCAGGAAGACGGCGCATCTATAGCTTTCGCGATCTCGTCGGTCTCCGGGTTGTGAAGAGTCTCCTCGACAATGGTTTATCCATTCAACGCGTGCGTCGCGCATGGGACTACCTGCGGCGCACAGGTGACATGGATGGCCACCTCGCTGACGTGAAGCTCGTCACGGACGGCCAATCGATCTTCGCTGTTGCACATGACGAGACGGAGTTACTCGACGCACTTCGTCAGGGTCAGCTCGCGTTCTTTGTGAAGATCGATGAGATCGCGCAGGACGTCGAGGATGATGTGACGAAGTTCGAACTCGATCGGGCTAGTTTCCGCGAGATGCTCAAGCTCGTTGAAGACGACGTGATCGCCGAGACGAGCGAAGCCTCGGGCTGACCGGGCGCTACCGGTTCCCGTTCCTACGGTCGACCGCCTCAGACCACTTCTCCAGCATCCTCGTCGGGCGGAACGCTGCAATCACGCGTTCGACGGGCGAGTAGCGGGTCGCCATGTGTTGCACGGCTCTCGTGTGAGCATCGGTCGCACGCTCGACAACCGCTGTAGTCGATTCGTACTCGCCGTACAACGCCTGCCCATAGGTCCGGGCGAGCGGAACGAATGCCTCGTCGACGGACTCGGCAGCCTCGAGTGGCGTGGCCGCAGCGTCGAATGGCTCACCGAGGTCGGCAAGTCTGTCGGTGATGTCTTCCCACGCTGCGGAGATGTCACCGTTGGCAAGGCGACGGAGACGGCGGCGGCGGCGCACCCATTTCACCAGCGGAACCGATGCAGCGATCAGAAGGCCGACCCCGGCGAACCCGAATATCCACGTCGCCCATTGTGGGAGATCGAATCCGAATGCGTCGTCGGTCGAGTCCCCTCCGGCGGAACCTCGACCCGATTCACGTTCCTCCCGTGGCGTGAGCGGTCCGCCCTCCGGTCCGATTCCACCGCCTGAGTCGTCGACGATCTCGGGGGGAGGGATCGCCTCTACGTATTCGTAGGGCGAGAACTCGAGAATGTCGGTGAGGCTGTCGTTCGCTGTGGGTGCTGCGTATCCCGCTCGAGGAGTCGGATCGAATGACATCCACCCGTACGTCGGTATCCACATCTCAACCCATGCGTGTGCGTTCTTGTCCATGACCTGAACAAGTGTGTCGTTGAGCTTTTCGCCGGGGGTGAACCCGAGGACAACTCTCGAAGGGATGCCGAGCGATCTACCCATGAGCGCCATGGCGGTTGCGAACTGCTCGCAGTAGCCGTTGCGAACGTACGGATTCCCCGTGTCGGTGAGCCAGTCCGAGACATTGCCGGTCGTGTACTGGTCGGGGACCTCAGTGTTGTAGGTGAAGTTGCCGGGGAGTCTGAAGTAGTACTCGAGAGCAAGGGCCTTTTCGAAGTTCGTGGTGAGTCCCTTCGTTTGCCTTCTTGCCAGGACGTTGACGCTGGGGCCGAGGTCATCCGGTAGTGCGGTCCAGAACTCGACATTCTCGAGCTCCAACGCTTCGCCGGCCTCTCCCAGACTTGGGATGGTCTCCCCTGCGACCTCAGCGGCTTTGAACAGCGGGCTCAGCTCTCCGGATTCGGTTCGGGCGAGCTGGCTGAGGGTTTCCGCCGTGTAGGTGGGGATGTTCGCCTCTACGGTGTACTGCATCCCCTCGTATGTGACATCCCCTGGGAGGAACAACGACCCGTCGAGACGCCTCACTCGCATCGATCTCGTGTCGCCCTCGGTTGCGGCGACAGAAGCCGTCGGTGTCGTAGGAGCCGGCATCCATGGCTGAGCGAGATTCTGGATCGTGATGTTCGCGACCACGGGGATGGTTTCGCCGCGATACTCGTAGACAGGTTCGATCCACGGCTCCTCGTCGATCGGGTACGTGTACACCCTGTCTGTTGACCATCTTCCGTTCCTGTAGACGTCGAGTGTCACCGTGCGGAACCGCACGGTCGAAGGATCAACACCGGTGATGTCTGCTTGGAAGAGAGGATTGTCGGTCAGGCGGTTGAGACCGGCCCGTATGTCGACGAACGGGTTGTATGACACAGAGCCCGAGTAACCGTCCGAGTAACCGGAAGGAGTTCGCCACGTGACGAACCCGTCCGAGGGGACTGCATTACCAACGAGCCCGACGGCGATCAGTCCCGCGACAATGGTTCCCGTGATGAGAACGCCGATGGCTGGTGTGGGTCTGCGCGAAGGGGGGCGAGAAGAGTTGACCCTTTGGAGTCTTCCGGTTCCGCGATCCCGCTCGTCTGCACGGATCGCGATCAGGGAGAACGCGACGACAAGCACGAACAGTGTGAGGTGGGCGAGGCTTTTCGGTTTTCGATCGATGATCGAGAACTGGACTGCCACGATGAGCGGGGTGAGGATCGCAACGAACGGACGGTCGTTCAACAGGCCTGCTGTGAGGAGGAACCCGAGAGTCCAGAACAGAAGCGAGATGAGCACAACGAGACCGGGCACAGGGCGAACGGGTTCGACGCCGTATTGGATGATCTCGAAGGCCCGTCCGAGCTCGTCGACGAGGACAGCCCATGTCTCGCCGGTCGGGATCACGACGAGGAGTGTCTCGGGTGCGATGATGAGCCCTATGAGCACAACGAACGCGCCGACGTTGGTGACGATCACGATCCACGCCGGGGCGCGATACGCAATAGCGGTCCAGGTGATGCCGGCACCCAGGAGAGCAGCAACGAGGATCGCAACCTGCCACGGAGTACCCGTAACGGAGTCGCGCATCAGCGATGAGAGCTCCCAGAAGGCGAGCCCGATAGCGGTTATGCCTGCTATCCAGCTGAAGCGGTAGACCATCCGTACTCCATTGCGTTCCGCCACGCTTCTGCCCATGCGCCGTCCGGCGATGTTGTGACAACAAGGGCTCCAGCCCTAGCAAAACCGAGGATGTCCTCATTATCCCCTCGTCCTACAGATAGCACCACCGTTCTGTAGAAATCCCGACTCAGAAGCTGGAAGGCTGCGACGTCCGCCTCGTCGGCCTCACCCGTCACCATGACCAGGACACCACCCGCCATGCCACTGCGTCTGAGTCTGCTGACGAGGTGGCGAAGGTCAAGCGCCCTGCGAGGTGCGATGATGGCCAGCTCCTCCATGGCACTGCGGTAGGCCTCTGCGTTGGAGACAACCGTTCCGTTTCCGGTTCCCGCCCACATGGTCGGCGTGTATCCGCTCCTGAACATGTGCCGCAGCACCGATGCTGCTCCTTTGACAGCCTGCTCGAAGCTCTCGGCTGATCGATGGGGTTCGATGCGGGGATCGAGCACTATGAACGCTCTCGACTGCCAAGGCATCTCCAGTTGCTTGATCATCAACTCATCGTGTCTGGCAGATGACGGCCAATGGACCTTCCTGAGGTCGTCACCCTGGTGGTACTCCCGAAGCGTGAAGAAGTCCTCTCCTCCTGTGTGCCAGAGACTCGCCCGAGAGGTGTTGATCGTCTGATCCTGGCCACGACCGGTTGGTACTCCGACGAGATCTTCGACCTTCGGATATACGACCAGACGATCCACGATGCCGGCAGCCGACGTCGCCTCCGCGAATCCGATCGGGTCGGTGACCGAGACACGTGACGGGCCGACCTTGTACACACCCCTCGGTCTGCAAAGTACCTCATATCGACCGGCCATTGCGTCACCAGCGGCGACACGGTCGGCAACGAATGTTGCTGATCCGAGACCGTGCACCCTGTCTTCGACTCTGACGCGGAAGACCTTGCGCCTCGATGTGAGCGACAGATCCACGAGCGCCCGCTCGCCGTCGTGGAGTTGCTCGGGGTTGATCGTTCGTCTGAGCGCGAGTTTCGGACCCGACAGTCGAACGTATGCCGTGCCACCAACAACAGATGTGATGAGGAAGATCGCCAGGGCCAGCAGCAGATCCTCGCCAAATGCCGCCCAAAGAACGACGAGAGCAAAAGCCGCACCGGTGGCGGCCCAGCCCCGAAACGTTGGCATCAGCGCGTGTCCCGTGTCCCCGGGACCGGGACCGATCCGGCGATCTGTGTGAGGACCTCGTCCACGGTTGTTCCGCGCATCTGAGCCTCAGGGCGGAGGATCAGTCTGTGGTTGAGGACCGGGGTGAGGATGGTCTTGACGTCGTCTGGGCTCGCGTAATCCCTTCCGTCGGCAGCGGCGATGGCTCGCGCCGCCCGTTGGAGGAAGAGTGTTGCTCGCGGGCTTGCACCGAGCAGCATGTCCGGATGGGTTCTCGTGGCCTCCGCCAGATCGATGAGATAACTGCGGAGAACATCAGCTACGTGTACCTCCCTGGCGATGGAAGCCATCCGGATGACATCCTCGGCGTGAACAACCGGCTTGAGGTCCACGAAACTTGAATGCTCCCCATGGGTCTGGAGCATCTCGAGCTCCTTGACCCGATCCGGGTATCCCATCGCGACGCGCATCATGAATCTGTCGAGCTGTGCTTCCGGCAGGGGATAGGTGCCTTCGTGCTCGATGGGGTTCTGGGTCGCGATGACGATGAACGGTGCGTCGAGTATTCGGGTCTCTCCGTCGACGGTGATCTGGCGTTCCTCCATCGCTTCGAGGAGCGCGGCCTGGGTCTTCGGGCTTGCCCTATTGATCTCATCGCCAAGCAGTACATTGGCAAACACGGGACCAGCGCGGAAGGTAAAGGTGCCCTGTTCGCGATTCCAAACAGAAACACCTGTCACGTCGGATGGAAGCAGGTCCGGTGTGAACTGGATTCTCTGGAACGAACAATCGATCGAGCGTGCAAGGGACTTTGCGAGCAGCGTTTTTCCAACGCCGGGTACATCTTCGATGAGGACATGACCCTCGGCGACGAGGCTCGCGACAACGAGCTCGATCGTCGGGCGCTTTCCTTGGATGACGCGTTCGATGTTCCCTGCAATCGCTTGGTAGCGGTCGCCGAACCACGCAAGTTTGTCGGGTGTCACCGGCACGTGTTCTCCTTCGATGCCCAGCTTGATTCAAAAACCATACCC
>CAZWMX010000003.1:12348-14612 GCA_964635205.1 uncultured Acidimicrobiaceae bacterium
CTTTCGGGTCCTTCTTGCCGTGCTTCTCCGGCCCTACCTCTGGTACACGGCGATCGGTGCGTTGATCGCATTTGCACCCGATCGGTGGTGGGCAAGGGCACCGTTTCTACCGATTCCGGACAGGGCGCATATGGAGTGGCGGGTGACTACTGCCTATGGGCGGTCGGATATGACCCTTGCTCCGGACGACGTTGTTTCGTATCTTCGATGGAGACGAGCAGCGTGAAGTTTCAACGGGCAAGGAGATACGGTGGTCAAGACTTCTCTGCGGGATGACCTGCTTGACATACCCGGCGTCGAAGGCGCCGAGGTTGACGGGTCCAACGACACCCCCGCCGGGCTCCGCATCAGGATCGCTGAAGGTGCGGACCAGGAGGCCGTCGGTGGCGCGATTCGTCGCGTTCTGAGTTCACACGGACTCGGCACAGATACCCAGCTCCCGGGTGAACCAACCTCCGGCTCCGAAGCTCGGCAGGAGCCAGAAGCAGTCGCGTCGATCAGCGCAGAACCCGAAGAGCCTGCACATCCACACGAGGAAGCCGAGGACGAGGGCCGAGCGATAATCGATCTCACCGACAAGGAACCGGAGGTCACCGAGCCTGATCCGGTAGATGCCACGGACGGCGAAGAGCGGTTGGAGGCCCCTGTGTCTCCGGTGTCGTCGGAGAGCCGAGATCTGCCTCCGTTCGTGGAACCTCGGGATTCTCGGGCTGAACCTCAACCTGTCGAGACAACTCCTTCGCAGACGTCTGCCGACCGAATCGCCAGACTCGAGAAGGTGACCGTCGCTGAGGGTAGGTCGGGGATCATCGTGACGGTGACCGCTTCAGACGGAGCGGAGATCTCCCAGATCGCCTCGTCCACCGAGGGCGGAGTTGAGACAGCGGTTGTACACGCAGCCGCAAGGCTGGTCGACTCTTCAGCCCCTGATCCGATCGTCGTGAACATCGAGGACCGGAGGGTCGAGGGGGTCGATATCGTGATGATCGTCCTCGACGTCAATGGAGAACTCGTGGCCGGATCGGCCATTGTCGCCGCCGGAAGACCCTTCGCTCTCGGTCGAGCAACCTGGGCAGCGCTGGCGCTCTGAGCGACAAACGATTGTCGTCTGTCGTCTACCGTTCTTTGTTAGTCGGCGGGTTGAGCTCGCGGCACGATGAGCTCTACGACGACGTCGGTTGTTTCTTTGGGGTTGGGGGCGATGGGTGTGATCGCCGATGCTTGAACCGATGGTTCAACCTCTCCTGACAGTCCGAATGCTTCTATGTACTCGGCAAACCTGGCGAGAATGTCACGTACGAGCATGCGTGCGTGGTCGTCATCGGCGCCTTGGAGGGCCGCGATGTCGGCTTCATCGGTGGCGATGAGCGTCGCGCCCGCACTGGCAAGATCCTGAATCATGATCTCCTGGGTCATCTTGTCAGGCGAGAGGGCGGATAGGCTCGCCACGACAACAGCGTCAGCGTCCTGTGATCGAGCGATGTCAAGAAGCGCCTTGAAACCCGGCCGGTCCGACGGAGCCGACGCAGCATGATGATCCTGACAAACGGCGATCAGTTCATTCGAAGTGTCCGCAACCCACCGCCGAATGCGTTCGCTCTGGGCGAACGCGGTATCGGGATCTGTCCTTCCCGGCGTCTGTCGTACGTAACCTGCAATTCTCATGATGCCTTTCTCGGCGCAACCCTCTGATTGTCGCACCACCGCGATAACTGTTCAATCATCGCGAGAGCGTCGTCATCGGTATCGGGTCACCTGAGGACAAGCACCGGACGTTTCGCCCTTCGCACGAGCTTGGCGCCTGTTGAACCGAGGAGTCCCTGGAACGCACCGTGTCCGTGGGATCCGATCACGATGACGTCGGCATCTATTTCTGCAGCCATGTCCATGATCCCCGCAGCGACGTCGGTTCCCTCTCTGACCTGGGACTCTGCCGTTCCGCCCAATCCTCGAATCGCCTCGCGGACCGGCGTGCAGATGTCCACGCGTTTGTTGCCGAGGTACTGATCGATCACCGCGTCATCACCAGGGTAACTTTTCGCCATTCCACCAACTGAATTCGGCGCCCCGACGTACTCGGCGTCCGAATCGACCGATACCTGTCCCGGCTCTCCCCACTGTTCGCGGAGTTGAGAGACAAGTTGTCGCGGAATCAGGACGATCGTGGATACCGTCGTTGTTCCGTCCGGGCCGGCAAGCGCGTACGCAAATCTCGCCATCTCGTCGATGTCGCTGCTTCCGTCTGTGGCAACCAATACGTGCAT
>CAZWMX010000003.1:14712-30984 GCA_964635205.1 uncultured Acidimicrobiaceae bacterium
CCTTTGTGTTGACAAGTGTCATAGAGTGGGCCATAGTGGGACTTCGTGGGAGACATCCCGTGATGATGGAGATACCGAAACATGTTCCTTGGTGAATACAGCCATTCGATCGACGAGAAGGGGCGGGTAGTGATGCCCTCCAAGTTTCGCGCGGGACTCGAGGATGGATGTGTCGTGACCAAGGGACAAGAGCGGTGTCTCTTTGTGTTCCCGATGGATCGATGGGAGGACGAGGCTCAGCGTGTGCTCAAGCTCCCAAGAACCGATCGTCGGGCACGGAACTACTCCCGCTCATTCTTTGCATCCGCATCGAACCAGTCACTCGACAAGACAGGTCGATGCCAGATCCCGGAGTCCCTGAGGATCTACGCGGGATTGTCAAAGGACGTAACTGTTGTTGGTGTGGCGGATCGTGTCGAGATCTGGGACACCGGGACGTGGGAGACCGTCGCCGCTGAGGCAGACGACTACTACGCCGCCATCGAGGAGGTGCTTTCGGAGGAAGGAATATGACAAGGAAACAGATTGAAGGTTCGTTGTGGGCTGGCTCGCGGTCAGTCCCCCGGATGCCATCGGGAAGGCCCCTTACTCCGCCCGCTTCCTCTTTGGCGCCAGCGCTCCGGGGGGCTGACCATGGATCAGCCCACACCACACGACCAGACGTATCACATACCGGTGATGGTCCCAGAGGTGTTGTCCTGGCTGGAACCAGCATCCCAGGGATGGATCGTCGATTGCACCTACGGCGGGGGAGGGCATAGCCGTGCGCTCCTCGACCGATATCGCGCTGTTCGTATTGTCGGTATCGACCGTGACCCGGATGCTGTCGACCAGGCACCGGACGATCCGCGGCTTGCGGTCGTTGAGGCCAACTACGCCAACATCGACGAGGTCCTCGGCCGAGCGGAGTTTCCCGATCGAGTCGAGGGCATTCTCTGCGATCTCGGTGTTTCGTCTCATCAGCTCGACACCGATGGCCGGGGCTTCTCGTATCACCGCGCGGGTTCGCTCGACATGCGCATGGGTCCGGACGCGGACCGAAGTGCAGCCGATCTCGTCAACACCGCGGACGAGCAAGAGCTCATGTCGATCTTCAAGCGATACGGTGAGGAACGTCACGCTCGGGCAATCGCGGCGGCGATCGTCGCCCAACGCCCGTTCCACGACACAACGGACCTCGCTACCTGTGTCGCCGGTGCGGTTCCTGCCGCGGCTCGCCGCGGCGGTCATCCGGCACGGAAGGTGTTCCAGGCACTCAGGATCGCCGTCAACGACGAACTTGCAGGACTCACGGCCTTCATGGACTCAGCTTTCGAGAGGCTTGCCACCGGAGGCCGGATCGTCATGATGGCCTATCACTCGCTCGAGGACCGCATCGTCAAGCGGGCGTTCGTCGATCGCGCACGGGCGTGTGTGTGTCCTCCTGATCTGCCGGTGTGTGTCTGTGGCGCAAATCCGGACTTCAGGATCCTGACACCGAAGGCCGTGCGACCAACCGCTGCTGAAATCGAGAACAACCCACGATCACGGAGTGCCGTGCTGCGCTGTGGAGAACGGATCCTATGACCGCCCAAGCCATCCCCCACAGAAACCGCCGGTCCCGGAGTACCAGCAGTGGTCTGATCCGCGGTGCGGGACCGAGGATCCTTCCGCTTGTCTTCTTCGTGCTCGCGGTTGTTGCCGTGTTCTTCGCGATGATCTACCTGCGCATCTCGCTCGACCAGACAGCGTTCGAAATCGATCGGCTCGAAACTGAGATCAACATCGAGCAGTCGCGACAGCTCGACCTTCGGTACGATCTCGCTGGACTTCAGGATCCCTTGAGGATCGCCGGGGAGGCTGAGCGAATCGGACTTGTCTACCCACAGGACCGGGTCGTGATCGTGGTCGACAGACTCGCCACGGATGCACAGGTCATCGAATCCGATGTACCCATCAGAGCATTGACCGGTGATCGTCCGTGACAGGTACGGGATGAACGCCCGAATCTGGAAAAGGGGAGATCTTCGCCTTCTGATCGTCGGCCTCGTATTCATCCTCGCGTGGGGGGGTATTGGTTACGCTCTGTTCGATCTTCAGGGAAACCAGGCAGTGGCGTATGCGGAGTACGGCTTCGACCAGAGGATCAAGGAGAGATCCATCGACCCTCAGCGCGGGACCATCTATGACAGGGATGGCATCGAGCTGGCGATGACGATCGACGGCTACAACGTCGTCGTCGACCCCATGTTGCTCGACGATCCGGCAGCTGCCGCGGCCGTCCTTGCCCCATTCTCGGACAAGTCGTATGAAGAGCTTGCCACGGAACTCGTTGAGGGCAGGGCCGCTGAACGCCGGTACGCGGAGATAGTGATGCGCGTCGATGCCAGGACCAAGGCCGAGATCGAGGCTGCGGTCGACGAGGTCGAACTGGTCGGTGTGTTCTATCGAAAGCAACCTCTCCGTGTGTATCCGGCCGGCGCAGTCGCGGCCCAGGTCATCGGCCTGCTCCGCCTCGATAACAACGAAGGTCTCGAAGGTCTCGAAAGGACGTTCGACTCCGAGCTCAAGGGTCGCGCCGGCAAGATCATCGTTGAAGTTGACCCGGGCGGACGTGTCATTCCCCAGGGTGAGGTACTTGTCGAGCCGGCCGTTCCGGGGAGCGACATCGTCATAACCATCGACCGTGAGATCCAGTTTGCTACGGAACAAGCGCTTCGTAGGGCGATCCAGACAACGAATGCTGTTGGCGGTTCCATCGTTGTTCTGCTACCGGAGACCGGTGAGGTGGTTGCGATGGCGAGTTGGCCGGGTCTTGATCTCAACGACCGATCCGAGATCACGCCGTCAGTCCTGCGCAACCGGGCCGTGGCAGACGTGTACGAGCCGGGCTCAACGCTCAAGACCATCACGATCGCCGCTGCGATCGAGGAGGGTGTGGTCACCAGCAAGACCCCGATCGACACCCCGAGCTCGGTGACCATCGGCGAATTCGAATACCAGGATCACGCCAACTTTCCCGACTGGTTGCCGGTGGAAGACGTACTCTCGAGGTCGTCGAACGTCGGGACGATCGAGATCCAGAGTCGCCTCGGCAACGAGCTGCACTACCAGTATCTGACGGCCTTCGGCCTGGGTCGAGCGGCCGGTCTCGACGTTGCTGGTGAAAGGCAAGGCACACTCGACTCGACGGACGTGTGGACTCAGACGAGTGGATCATCGATTGCGATCGGATACGCAGTCGGGACGACTGCTCTCCAGATGGCTGCTGTGTACGCAACGATCGCGAATGACGGTGTGTGGATCGAGCCGTATCTGGTGGAGGAGATCATTCGCCCCGACGGTACGAGGATCGAGACGCACCCGCGTTCACGCCGTGTGCTCTCTCCGGAAACTGCCTCTGAGATGCGGAGAATGCTCGGCCGTGTCGTCGGAACGGACAGAGGCACCGGTCGGCGTGCGCGTATGTCCGACTACACGGCAGGCGGCAAGACCGGAACGAGTCAAAAATTCGACGTTGAATCCGGTGTCTACTCGGACAAAACGACAGCGTCCTTCATAGGAATGGCTCCACTCGATGATCCGAGGGTCGTGGTCGCTGTTGTTCTCGACTCGCCGAACGGTCGCCTCCCCGACGGCACCGACATGTCGTTCGGTGGAGCCTCTGCGGCACCTGTGTTCGCCGAAGTTGCGCAGAACGCGCTCCATCAGCTTGGCGTAAGCCCAGATCGGGACTGAGATGTCCGGTATGGGATTCTCGCTCCGCCAGGTTGCCGAGCAGGTTCCCGGCCTCATCTCAGTGGCCGGGGATGATGTATCGGTGTCAGATATCACCCACGACTCACGCCAAGCCGGCCCGGGCAGCCTCTTTGTTGCGATTCCGGGCGAGCAATTCGACGGCCACAACTTCGTCGGCGCCGCCATCGAGAACGGGACATCAGCCGTTCTTGTCGAGAAGCAGCAACCCGGCTCGATACCGCAGATCATCGTGGAGAATTCTCGGGATGCGATGCCCTGGGCAGCTCGAGCAGTGTTCGACGTCCCCGACGCGTCATTGGTCATCGCCGGAGTGACGGGCACCAACGGCAAGACCACGGTTACGCACATGATCGAAGCGATCATGACTTCGGCAGGGTTATCCGTAGGGGTCATCGGCACCCTCGGCGCACGGATCAACGGTGCCCCCTTACCGATCGCCAGGACAACACCTGAGGCGACCGACCTCCAGCGCATCCTCGCGAGGATGCGGGATGATGGAGTCAGGTTCGTGCTCATGGAGGTGTCCTCCCATGCCATCCAGCTGCGTCGTTGCGACGCGATCCACTTCTCGGTTGTGGGGTTCACGAACCTCTCCCAGGACCACTTGGACTTCCACGGAGACATGGAGGCATACTTCGAGGTGAAGCAGCGACTCTTCACACAGAGCGTGACCGACGCTGCGGTGATAAACAAGGGCGACCCGTGGGGTGAGCGTCTCGAGGAGTCCACCAACGTGTCAACAACGACGGTGTCCCTGGGCGCGGACGCCGAGGTCTCAGCAACCGACCTGGTAGAGAGCACCGTGGGAACCTCCTTCACAGTCATGACTCCTGAGGGCTCCGTGCCTGTTGCGCTTCCACTCGTCGGACGGTTCAACGTGGCGAATGCGCTGGTCGCGATCGGCATGGCTCTCAGACTCGGTGTCGATCTTCCTACCATCAGCAGAGGGCTCGGGAAGCTCGATGCCATTCCGGGGCGAATGGAGCTCATTCCTCACGATGGGCCCTTCACCGTGGTAGTGGACTACGCGCACACACCCGACGCGATCGCGGTCGTCCTGGGCTCGGCACAGTCCACGGTTTCGGGCCGCGTGATAGCACTCGTGGGTGCCGGCGGAGATCGCGACAGGGACAAGCGGTCGATCATGGGTGCCGCCGCCGCAAGGCTCTCGGACCTGACGATCATCACAACCGACAATCCGCGGTCGGAGGATCCGTCTGTCATTGCTGCCGAGGTCCGACGCGGAGCGGAGGCTCAGCCGAACGCGGTGGTCGAGACGGTCATCGATCGAAGATCAGCGATCAGACGCGCGATCGCTGTTGCGCGAACGGGAGACATGGTTCTCGTGTTGGGCAAGGGGCACGAGCAGGGGCAGGAAATCGCAACAGAGGTTCTTCCATTCGATGACAGGGACGAGGTCCGCGACGCGCTCGTCGACGCAGGATGGGTGCTGTCATGAACGGTGTATCCCTCGGCTGGACCCTCCAAGAGGCGGCAGACGCCGTCGGGGGCACACTTGTTGGAGACCCGGCTCGAGCTGTTCAGGGCGTCGCGACCGATAGCCGTACCGGAGTCGACGGCAAGCTCTTCGTTGCTCTCGTGGGTGAGACGTTCGACGGTCATGCCTACGTGGAGGATGTTCTCGGTTCAGGTGCTTGCGGAGTCGTCGTCAACCGCGGCGCCGGCATCGATTCCACGCCGCGCATCGAGGTCGACTCAACCGGCAGTGCGCTGGCCGCGCTCGGTGTGAAGCGACGAAATGAACTCGACATCCCGGTCGTTGCGATCACCGGGTCAACAGGAAAGACCTCCACGAAGGACCTCGTGTCTTGCGGACTCGTCGGTTCCTGGGCCTCCCCTCGCTCGTACAACAACGAGATAGGGGTGCCGCTCACCGTGCTCTCCACCCCGAGGGATGCAACCGCGCTGGTCCTCGAAGTCGGCTCGCGCGGGATCGGTCACATCGATTGGCTGAGCCCGGTTGTCCAGCCGGATGTCTCTGTGATCACGAACCTCGGTGTTGTACACCTCGAGACCTTCGGATCGATGAAGGGCCTTCAAGACGCGAAGTACGAGCTCGTCGACGCACTCACGCCCGATGGGATCGCAGTGTTACCGCACGACGAACAGGCATTGCATCGCGATGGCAGCCACACAACGATTACCTTCGGCGGGGAGGGGTCGGACGTGCAAGTCTCCGGCGTCTCGACCGACGACCGAGGTCTGCCGACCTTCACCCTGCATACGCCCCTGGGCGAATTCCGAGTCTCCCTTTCGCTGGCCGGTATCCACCAGGCAACCAATGCGGCTGCTGCGGTTGGTGTTGCGATCGCCCTTGGTGTCGACGTCGCGGAGTTCATCACGAGACTGGAAACGGAGAAGGGATCCGCGTGGCGGATGGAGGTACATCGAGGTACCTACACCGTTGTGAACGATGCGTACAACGCCAACCCGCAATCCGTCGAAAGCGCGCTCCGGACCGTTGCGGACATGGACGGGCGTTGTATCGCCGTGTTCGGCGCGATGGCCGAGCTCGGACAGGTGTGTGAGATCGAACACGTTGCAATGGGGAGACTCGCGGGAGAACTCGGGTTCTGCGAGCTTGTGGTTGTAGGCCCCGACCACGGATACGCTGTCGGCTTCTCGGGTCGGGTCTACAAAGCCACCGATATCGAGGATGCGGCAGATACGCTTGCTCACATCATCGAACCGGGAGACGTCGTGCTGGTGAAGGCCTCACGTTCGGCCAGCCTTGAACGCCTCGCTCTCCATCTGATCGAGGACGCTGCATCGTGATCTCCCTCCTTCTCTCAACCGCTCTTGCGTTCATAATCGTGATCCTCGCGACGCCGCTGGCAATCCGCTTCCTGAGACGGCGAAGCATCGGGCAGTTCATCCAGTCCGAGGTTGAGGGTCACATGCACAAGCAAGGTGTCCCCACGATGGGGGGAGTCGTGATCGTCACGGGAGCGGTCATCGGATATGTCCTTGCACACTTCAAGTTCTTCACACTCGGCGATGGCTTCGGATTCACGACGCAGGAGTTCAGCGTCAAGGCGCTCCTCGGCGTGTTCGCCCTCGTCGGAATGGCGATGATCGGATTCGCCGACGACTACGCGAAATTCGCTCGAAAACGGAACGAGGGTCTGTCGAAGCGCTGGAAGTTCGGAGGGCAGCTCCTGATAGCCGCCGCCTTCGCCTGGGGCGCCACAGAGGTGGGAGTGAGCACCGAATTGTCCTTCGCAAGGCCTCTCGGAATCGATCTCGGTCCCGTGCTGTTCTTCGGGCTCGTGCTGTTCATGCTCACGGCAACATCCAACGCTGTGAACATCACGGACGGCCTCGACGGTCTGGTCGCAGGATCCAGCGCCCTGGTGTTCGGCGCCTACGTGCTCATAGCGTTCTGGCAATCGCGAGATACAGCCGGATTCTACGAAGTCAACGGGGCCCTCGACATCGCGGTGTTCGCTGCAGCCGTTCTCGGAGCGGCGCTCGCGTTTCTCTGGTGGAACGCTGCTCCGGCGAAGATCATCATGGGAGACACCGGTTCACATGCGATCGGCGGCGCGATGGCGGCGGTTGCGATTCTCACCAATACCCAGTTGCTTCTTGTTGTGATCGGTGGCCTCTATGTGATGGAAACCGTCTCTGTGATCCTCCAGGTCATATCCTTCCGAGGATTCGGAAAGAGGATCTTCCTCATGGCTCCCATCCATCACCATTTCGAGCTCAAGGGGTGGCCGGAAACCACCGTGATCATCAGATTCTGGATCATCTCGGGGATGATGGTTGCCGTGGGCGTAGGACTGTTCTACGCGGACTGGGTATCAGGACCTGGGTCGATCTTATGAGGAACCTGATCCTCGGTTCAAGTCTGAGAGGCCTCGCCGACGCTGCGAGGATCAGCCTCGCCGACGGCGCGGAGGTCGTGGTGTACGACGTCGAGTCGCCCGAACCTCCCGCCGATCTCCGAGGAAGGGTCACGGTGCTGCCTTCGGAGTGGCACTCGAGTTTTCTCGAAGGCGTCGATCGTGTCATAACCTCTCCCTGGTTCGCCGAGACGAGGCCACCGATACGTGACGCCATTGCAGCCGGCGTCGAGGTCATCACCGAGGCGGGATTCGGTCTCGAACACATCGAAACACCGTTCGTTGCGGTTACGGGAACGAACGGTAAGACAACTGTGACCGAGGTCGTTGCCGACATGCTTGCTGCATCCGGCGTCCGTGCGCAAGGCGGAGGGAACCTCGGTACGCCCGTGTCCGGGATGACACACAGTGATGCTGAGGTTCTGGTTCTCGAGCTCTCCTCCTATCAACTCCGGTTCCTCGGAGGAGCAGTTCCGATGGCAGCCGCTCTGTTGAACATCGCCCCCGACCACCTTGATTGGCATGGGACGTTCGAGGAGTACGTCGACGCAAAGGCCCGCATTTTCCTCGGAATGGATCAGGACTCGGTGCTGGCCTACAACGCAGACGATCCCATCGTCGTCTCCGTCGTGTCGACGGCGCAATGTGCGCTCGCACCCTGTTCGGGAACGATGGTTCCCTTGAACGGCAACGGTGTTGAGGGGGATCGCATCGTGATCGGGAGAGACGAATTCGTTGCGCCGACCGAGGATCCCTCATTCCTGTTCGATCTCGTCGCGGCGGCGACGGTTGCCGGCGCCGCAGGAGCGTCACGTGAAGGTTTGCAGGCTGGCATCAGTCGGTTCCACCCCGGAGCCCATCGGAGACAGGTGGTCGACACGGAGGACGGCGTTGTGTGGATCGACGACTCGAAGGCCACCAACCCACATGCGACGACGGCTGCCGTGTCGGCACTCGCCCCTGTCGTTCTGCTCGCCGGCGGTCAGAACAAGGGGCTCGATCTTTCACCGATCGGCTCCCTCGAAGGTGTCACGAACCTGATCGCCTTCGGAGAGGCCGGTCCTGCGATTTCGGAGGCAACCCGAATCCCGGCCACGGTCGTCGAGTCACTCGAGGAGGCTGTCAAGGTCGCAAGGACCCTGGCTGGGTCCGGTGACACCGTTCTGCTCTCACCCGGCTGCGCCAGCTTCGACGAGTTCTCCTCCTACGCTGAGCGGGGCGAGGCATTCCAGCGTCTGGTCAAGCAGACCGGGGGGACGGCTGCATGACACAAATCGCCGACTCATCGAGCAAAACGGCCGACGGTTCACGTTCGGACCGCCATCCCGACACGCAAGGCAAGATCAGGTCCGCTGGGAGCAGACGTTCCGTGTTCTTGCTCGTCATCGTTGCGATGCTGCTCACGATCGGTCTTGGGGCGATGCTGAGCGCATCCTCGGTCGTGTCGATCAGGGCGAATGCCGATCAGTTCGAGCTGTTCACCAAACAAGTCATGTGGGTCGGCTTCGGCCTCGGAGCGCTCGTCATCACGTCGTTCGTTCCGTATCACGTGTGGAGGAAGTTCGCGTTGCCGATCTACCTTGCCGCCGTCGTCGGTCTTGTGGTCACGTTGGTCGTCGGGGACACGCGGGGTGGTGCGACGAGGTGGATCGAGATCGGGCCGGTCACCTTCCAGGCAGCCGAGTTCGCGAAGTTCGCGACGTTGTCGCTGCTGGCCTCTCTGCTCACGAAGAAAGATGCGCTTCTCAGAGACATCAGGCATGTGCTGATTCCTGTTGGTGCGATTCTCGGGACGGTCAGTCTCCTCCTGCTCGCACAGCCCGATTTCGGAAACATCCTTCTCATCGTTCTCCCAGCATTCGTGATGCTCGCAGCGTCGACCGTGCCACTGCGCTTCGTTTTCTCGATGGCCGCGTTGGGTGCCATATCAATGACGGCTCTTGCGATGTCGGCAGAATATCGAAAGGCCCGCCTCCTGGGGTTCCTGAAACCCTTCGAGAACGCCCAAGGTTCCGGCCTTCAGGCTGTGCAGTCCATGGTTGCTCTCGGCACCGGCGGTTTGTTCGGTGTCGGCCTCGGAAAGAGTCGTGCTCGGTGGTCCTGGCTTCCGAACGCTCATACGGACTTCATCTTTGCGATCATCGGTGAGGAGACGGGATTCGCCGGCGCGTTCATCGTGATCACCCTGTTTGCCCTGATCGCTGTGGTTGGTGTCTCGATCGCCTACCGAGCACCCGACATGTATGGAAGGCTTCTGGCCATTGGGATAGTCGCGTGGCTCTCGATCCAGGCGCTCGTCAATATCGGGGGCGTCATAGCGGTGCTCCCGATCACGGGCGTACCGCTGCCGTTCATCTCATCTGGCGGCAACGCGATGCTTGCGAACCTTGCTGCCGTAGGTGTACTCCTCAACATCTCGCGATCGTCTGATCGTCGCGAAGCGAAGCAGAGCACATCGTGAGGATCGGATTGGCTGCCGCTGGTTCCGGTGGGCACGTCTATCCGGCGCTCGCCGTTGCAGAATCGCTCGTCGGGCTCGGGCTCGGGAAAGGTGATGTCATCTTCTTCGGAGGTGACCGCATGGAGGCGGAAACGATTCCTGCAGCCGGGTATCCGTTCGTACAGCTGGATGTCCACGGCATCAGGCGTTCCCTTTCTGCAGACAATCTCACGCTCCCGCTGAAGATCAGGAATGCGACGAGAGTGATCGCCGATCGAATCGAATCCGAGGGCATCGCCGTAATGGTTGTTTTCGGCGGCTACGTTTCGGGTCCTGCAGGCTTGGCTGCCCGTAGATCGAAGATCCCGCTGATCATTCACGAGGCGAACGCCGCGCCGGGGGTTGCCAACAGGCTGCTCGCACCGATAGCCGATACGGTGTACGTCGCGTTCGAACCAGCGGCGAAGAAACTCAGGAACGCCGTCGTCGTCGGCAACCCGCTTCGAGCCCCGTTCGAGCTATTCGACAGGGATGCCCTCAGGCCCGCAGCGAGGGAGCACTACGGAATCGGTCCGGGCGCAACCGTCCTCGGCGTGTTCGGCGGGAGTCTCGGAGCTGCCGCCTTGAACGACTTGACCACGGAGATAGCGTCCAACGATGATCGGGCATACGAGATACTGCATGTGACGGGTGAGCCACACCATGCCAGGATCGCACGTGAAGCATCCTCCGTCGAAGGGTGGTTCGTTGTCCCGTTCGAATCACAGATGGAACGTTTCTACGCGGCATGTGACGTCGTGATCTCGAGGTCGGGAGCGATGACTGTCTCAGAACTCCATGCAACCGCTACTCCTTCGATTCTGGTCCCTCTGCCCGCCGGAAAGGGGTACCAGGCATCAAATGCAGATGACCTTGTGCGTGCTGGAGGCGGCGTCGTCATCGACCAGGATCGCAGGGACGAGATCATCGGCACCGCGGAGAGCTTGCTCACCGACGAGGTGAAGCGCAAGGAGATGTCCGACATCGCCACGGCATCCCAGCATCACGGTGCTGCACTGGCAATCGCACAGCGCGTGATCGAGGTCGCCGGTGACTGACCCGACCCACGTCCCCGACCGGGTACACCTTGTGGGCGCCGGCGGAGCCGGCATGTCCGGATTGGCGAAACTTCTCAGCCAGATGGGTCACACGGTGACGGGGTCCGATGTGAAGCCCGGTCGCATGCTCGACACGTTGGCAGACGTCGGCGTCGAGACGTGGGTTGGACATAGGCCCGACGCTGTGGAAGGTGTCGAGCTTGTCGTCGCATCGTCGGCGGTACCCGACCACGATCCTGAGATCGGAGCCGCTCGCTCTGGTGGAATCCCGGTATGGGAACGTCCCCGTCTGCTTGCTGCACTCACAGGGAGCATGCGCACGATCGGGTTCGCCGGTACCCATGGCAAGACCACCTCGACTGCCCTCGCTGTTGCGGCGCTCAGGGGTATAGGTCTCGACCCGAGTTTTCTCGTCGGTGGAGAGATGATCCGTCTGAACACCGGAGCACACCTCGGAGTGGACGACCTGTTCGTGCTCGAAGCAGACGAGGCCTTCGGGACATTTCGGCACCTCGATCTCGATGGTTTGCTTGTCACGAACATCGAGCCGGACCATCTCGACTACTACGGCACGGTCGCAGCACTCGAGGATGCGTTCGCCCAGGTAGCAGCTCGTGTTGATGGGCTCACGGTCGGTTGCTTCGACGACCCGGGTGTTCGCAGACTCGACCAGCGTGTGCCCCTCATCTCCTATGGGTTCTCTCGTCACGCCAAGTGGCGGATTCTGGACCACGAACACACCACCGATGGACAGACGTTCCGTGTCGCCGGCCCCGATGTCGAGGTAGAAGTCGCGCTCCCGAAGCCTGGAGCACACCTCGCGTCGAATGCTGCCGGAGTGCTCGCGCTCATTTCGGAGCTCGGGTATGACCTGACGGGGGCTGTCACTGCGCTGGCGGGTTTCGCGGGCGTGCGGAGGCGCTATGAGATTCGCGGCAACGTTCGAGGTGTGACGATCGTCGATGACTATGCACACCATCCCACCGAGGTCGCAGCCACGATCGCGGCGGCGGCTCACGGAACCAAGGGAGCCGTCATTGTCGTCTTTCAACCGCACCGCTATACCCGAACTGCGGATCTCGGCCCTGAGTTCGGGGCCCCCCTGGCTCTTGCCGATCACACCATCGTCACCGATGTGTATGCGGCCGGCGAAGTGCCGATCATCGGTGTGTCGGGAAGAATCGTTGCCGCTGCGTCCGAGGCAGCCGGCGGCCGAACCATCTACGCACCCAACCTTGCAGACATCGGTCCGATCGTTGCCGACCTCGCCGGCCCCGGGGATACCGTGCTCCTCCTTGGGGCGGGAGACATCACTTCGATTGCTCGTCCTGTCGCCCAGGCGATCCAAAGCGGTTCGTGATGGAACACAGGTCCGTGCAAAGCGATGTTCCACTCGCGCCGATGACGACGTACAAGGTCGGCGGCTCGGCGAGATGGTTCGCCGAACCACAGGATCTCGAGGAGCTGCGATCGATTCTGGAACTCATTCCCGAGGGGATACCGGTCGTTGTGCTCGGGAGAGGAAGCAACGTCGTCATCTCCGATGAAGGCATCGATGGTTTGGTTCTCCGCCTCGGTGGTGCGTTCTGCGCCGTTGACGCGAGATCTGACGGGACCGTCGTGGCTGGTGGGGCCCTCGCGCTTCCGAAGCTTGCGAGAGTGGCCGCGAGCGCCGGAATGGCCGGCCTTGAGTTCTATGTGGGTATTCCCGGTACCGTTGGAGGTGCCGTTGCGATGAACGCCGGCGGACATGGATCCGACACTGCAGCCGTCCTTGAAGGGGCCGTCGTGGTTGATCTCACCTCTGGGTCACTCACGAAGCGAGATGTGGCCTCCCTCGGATTGACATACCGTCACTCCGACCTCACCGACACCGATGCTGTTGTGCAGGGCACGTTCAGGACGACGCCGGGTAAGCCGAACGAGCTCGAGGCCGCCATGAGGGAGATCACGAGATGGCGGAAGGAGCATCAGCCGGGTGGAACACTCAATGCGGGAAGTGTCTTCAAGAACCCGACCCACGATGCTGCAGGAGCGATCATCGATCGGTGCGGGTTGAAGGGCACCGCCGTCGGGCCCGTTCGGGTCTCCCCCGTGCATGCCAATTTCATGATTGCCACGCCTGGAGCGACGGCAGGCGATATCTTCTCCTTCGTTCATGAGATCCAAGCAAAGGTCCGCGACATGACAGGGATCGAGCTCGAACCCGAGATACGATTCCTCGGATCGTTCGTACAGCCCGGAGGCGGAGCATGACCGTCATGGAACCACGAGTAGCGGAGCGCCGGAAGACGGTCTCAGAAGACCGCGCACGAAAGCGATTGAAGTGGATCCTCGTGGTGATCGCGGTTGTGGCGGTTGTCCTCGGATCGCTGTGGCTGGTCCGCTCGCCGATCCTGTCCATTCGCCAGGTCGATGTGACCGGAGCAGAGAACTCGGATCCGCGCGCCGCGATACAAGCGCTCGGAATGGATGTCGGCACGCCGACGATCGACATCGATGGTGATGCCATCACCCTGTTGATTCTCGAGGATCCCTGGGTTGAGTCTGTCACGGTTGAGATCGTCTGGCCCGGATCGATCGTGATCGACGTCACCGAGAGGACTCCTGTGGCGCCGGTACTCGCTGGGGATCAGTGGGTCCTGGTTGCCAGCGACGGCGGCGTGATCAAGGCGGTCCCAGCTCCTGGGACCGAGATCATGTTCGTTGCCATAGATCAGGGCTCTCTCGATCCGGGTGATGTGATATCGGATCCCCGGACCCTCGGCGCGCTCGTCTTCGTCAGATACCTCGCTGATCGGTATCGTTCGGGAGCAAGGATCCAGATGGATGGAGAGGGTCTGCAAGCAGAGGTCGCCGGCCACCCCGTCCGCCTCGGTCGGCCGGTCGACATGGCCGAGAAGGCGACGGTTCTCGAGGCGTTGTTGGACACCGGGATCGAGCCGGGTGCGTCGATCGATCTCATTGCCCCGCTGCGCCCCGCGGTCACGAACCCTCAACCTGTGATAGAGGTCGAGGAATAAGGCTGGCATCAACCTTGAAGTGCAGGCTAAGGTTGATTGATACCTTCTTGGGGAGGGATATCCCATGACCACAGAATCGAACAAACCACCAACCACGTATCTCGCCGTGATCAAAGTGATCGGCGTCGGTGGTGGTGGCGTAAACGCCGTCAACCGCATGATCGAGAACGGTGTCGGTGGCGTCGAGTTCATCGCAGTCAACACGGATGCACAAGCACTGTTGATGTCCGACGCAGACCTCAAGCTCGACATAGGGCGCGAGTCAACTCGAGGGCTCGGTGCAGGCGCGAATCCGGAGGTCGGCAGAGAAGCGGCAGAGGATCACCGCGACGAACTCGAGGGTGCACTCACCGGCGCGGACATGGTGTTCATCACGGCAGGTGAAGGTGGCGGTACCGGCACGGGTGCGGCCCCTATCGTCGCTGAGATTGCACGTGCCGCAGGTGCCCTCACGGTTGGTGTCGTGACACGCCCGTTCGGATTCGAGGGTCGGCGTCGGTCCGTCCAGGCCGAGCAGGGGATTCAGGCCCTCAAAGGAGCTGTCGACACGCTCATCATCATCCCGAACGAGCGTCTGCTCGAGATCGCCGAGCCATCAACGCCGGTGGCCGACGCTTTTCGGATGGCAGACGATGTCTTGACCTCCGGTGTCAAAGGGATCACAGAGTTGATCACAACTCCTGGGCTCATCAATGTTGATTTCGCCGACGTCAAGGCAGTGATGTCGGACGCCGGCTCTGCGGTGATGGGAATCGGTAACTCGACGGGCGACAGCCGCGCGCAGCAAGCCGCGGAGAAAGCGATATCCAGTCCGCTTCTGGAGACCTCGATGGAAGGCGCCCGCGGAGTGCTGCTCTCGATCGCCGGACCGAGGGACATGACTCTGCACGAGGTAAACACCGCGGCGTCTCTCATCGCCGATCACTCAGACGCAGATGCGAACATCATCTTCGGTGCCGTCATCGATGAAACCCTCGGTGACGAGATGCGGGTGACCGTCATCGCTGCAGGATTCGATCGTGACCGAAGAGGCAGCTTCTCGACACAACCTTCTCGCACACACCGTCCCGGGATTCTCGGTGACTCCGGCGTCGAAGATGTGGAGCAAGCCGGTACCGACGAGATGGACATTCCCGGTTTCGTAAGAGGATGATTCGCCCTCGGGGTTTCCCCTGGGTTGCCTTCGGCGAGTCTCGCGATGGTGACCCGCGGTCCGACATCGAAGCCAGAAGTCGATTCTCCGAGGTTCTCGACATCCCGCAAGCCTGGGCCTTCGTCGACCAAGTCCATGGATCGAATGTCGTCGTGGCGACTGGTCCCGGCCACCTGGGTGAAGCGGATGGCCTGATGACTTCGGTGCCGCTCCTGCCCATCGCCGTTACAACTGCCGACTGTGTACCGGTGGTGCTGACAGGCAGCCAGACCGTTGCTGTGGTCCATGCCGGGTGGCGTGGCGTCGCGGCCGGTGTTGTGGCTGAAGCGTTCGCAATGATGCGAGACGCGGGGGATCAGGCGGGTACGGCGGTGATTGGACCCCACATCGGCCCGTGCTGCTACGCGGTTGGATCCGAGGTGGTCGATGCCCTCGGAGGATTCGCAGACTCAACGGTGTCGGGCAGCCTCAGCGTCGACCTGGCGGCGGGAGTTCGCGCGCAGCTACCGGGAGTAGATGTCACGGTCTTTGATGCATGCACAATGCATGGCGGGCGTTTTCACTCACACAGGGAGAGCGCAACACCTCAGCGACAGGTAACGGTGACATGGATCCGATAGGGCTCGTAAGCGTCAGATCCGCCATCGACGCCGCGGCGACCCGCACAGGCGTATCGGTGGACACGATCACGCTTGTTGTTGTGTCGAAGGGCAGGTCCAACCAGGATGTTGCTTCGGTTGTTCGATCCGGACAGCTGGTCCTGGGCGAGAACCGACAGCAGGGACTTCAAGATCGTGTCGCAAGCGGCCTGTTCGATGAAGTCGAATGGCATTTCATAGGTCCGTTGCAGAGCCGAAAGGTTGCATTCGTACAGGAACACGCAGCGCTGCTTCATTCGATGGATCGTCTCTCTCTGGCGCAGAGATGGGTAAACGCCGGAGCGACTCCGGTA
>CAZWMX010000003.1:31084-52494 GCA_964635205.1 uncultured Acidimicrobiaceae bacterium
CGCCGGAGCGACTCCGGTACTGATGCAGTTCAACCTCGGCAACGAACCCCAGAAATCCGGATTTGACCCGAGTGATTCCGACACTGTCATCGAGCAGCTCCTCGAGTTGGGTGTCGACGTTGCGGGTGTCATGGCCATACCTCCTGTTGCTCCGGACCCGGAACAGACAAGACCGTACTTCGCCCAGCTCAGGGCGATCTTCGACCACTATCGTGGTTCGTATGCCAACATGGAGCACTGCTCGATGGGTATGTCCCACGACTTCGAGGTCGCGATTGAGGAAGGGTCAACCATGGTGCGCGTCGGAAGGGCTATCTTTGAGCCAACAGGCCGCTGAAACAAACGGGATTCGGATATGTCATCACTGTGGAACAAGACTCTCTTCTATCTCGGTCTCGTAGACGAGGAGGAGCAGGGGGCCGGTACCATCGACTCGCCCGTTGGCGAGGTCAGGCAGGTTGAGCCGGGCTCCGCGGGAACACCTTTTCCACCGGGACAGGCGACCACCGACAATGCACGGACCTCGACGATTGCCAAGCCGGGGTCTGGTGTCGCCGGGCGAAGAATCGAGCCGCCCGCTGCAACGAGGCAGCGAATGTCGGACGACAGGGTCTATGCCGAGGCAGGTGTGTACATCCATCCGAACGCCGGTTCGACAGCGGACATCGCCCGTCGTCGAATGGAACCGGAATCCCACATAATCGTTGCACGGAACTTCTCCGACGC
This sequence comes from uncultured Acidimicrobiaceae bacterium, assembly GCA_964635205.1. Classification (GTDB taxonomy): domain Bacteria; phylum Actinomycetota; class Acidimicrobiia; order Spongiisociales; family UBA5794; genus B3-G11. The sequence goes on from CAZWMX010000003.1 coordinate 31,811, forward strand.
ACAGACGCTTGCCGACTCCATTCGGGGTGGTCGTGGTGTCGTGCTCGATCTGCGAAACACGGAACCAGAGATGGTGCGCAGAATCGTGGATTTTGCGTCAGGTCTCACCTACGCCCTCGACGGAAAGATGGCCAAGACGTCCAAGGGAGTGATTCTCATAACACCGTCCGGAGTCACACTCGGTACCCAAGAACGCGAGCGACTCGAAAAGCTCGGACTCTTCGACTCCGAGAGTTGACGTGGCGTTCCTTCGGCTGATCATCAACTGGTTCGTGCTCGGGATGCTTCTCTGGATCGTCCTGTCGTACCTCATCACATTCGGAAGGCTCAGCTGGGACCACCCCGTCAGGAAGGTGTATGACGCACTTTCGAAGGTCATCGAACCGGTCCTGCGGCCCATCAGGGCTGTGGTTCCACCCGTGCGCATCGGCGGAGCGGCTCTTGATCTGTCGCCCCTGATACTGATCGTGGGGCTGTCGATCCTGTCGGGATTGCTTTAGGAGAGCGCTGAGCAATACGTGTCAGCCATCTCGACGACCAACGGCATCACTCAGCACTTCTCCCTAAGCGAGCTTCGCTGACAGCCTCACGGTTGCTTTGCCGAGGTCGTACTCCTCGCCTTGGGCATCAACGCTCTGTGTGATCGAATCGGCAAGGACCTCGCCCGAGATCATGCCGGCGTGCCGATCGAACGCTGATGCGACTTCGAGATGATCGCTCGACCACACGATGTCGATGCGGTCCGTCACATCGAGATCGAGGCGTCTTCGTATCCCCTGGATGCGGTTCACGAGCTCGCGTGCAAGTCCCTCGATTTCGAGATGCTCCGTGATGGTCGAGTCAAGTGCGACGGAGATCGATCCCTCCGAGGCCACGACCGTCCCCGGAAGTGGCGTGCGGGACACCACGATGTCGTCTTGGTCGAACGTGAAACCATCCACCGAGACGGAGCGCCCGTCGAGGAGGCCGACGATCGCATCATGATCGAGATTGCTGATGATGGCTGCAACAGTTTTCATGTCCTTGCCGTATCGTGGTCCGAGTTTCCTGAATTTCGCCTTCGCTTCGAGGTCGACGAGCCCATCTTCGTTGGCGTGAACCTCGACTTCGGCAACGTTCAGTTCCTCCGAGATGAGCTCACTGTGGTTGGTGACGGCAGCCTGTTCCTCGGGTGACCTCGTCACCACTGTCACAGAGGAGAGCGGCTGACGCACGCGCAGATCATGGCGCTTCCTCAGACCACGTCCGAGGGCCACCACCGTCCTCACGGTTGCCATCGCTCGCTCGAGCTCTTCGTCGATCGCATCGACGTCGGCTTCTGGATAGTCCGTATGGTGGACGCTTGGAGGCGCGCCGGGATCAACCCGACGAACGAGACCTTGGTAGATCTCCTCCGTCACGAATGGCAGGATCGGTGCTGCCACCCGGATGAATATGGCCAGCACGTCATACAGAGTCGCGAATGCGGCCATCTTGTCAGCGTCGTCCGCGGCGCCGCGGTGCGCCCAGAACCGGCGTCGCGATCTCCGGATGTACCAGTTCGTCAGGTCTCCAACGAAACCGATGATCGGAGGAACCACTGCGAACAGTCTGTATGCCTCCATCTCACGGTTCACGTCGCCAACGAGACTTTGGAGGACGGAGATGATCCAGCGGTCGATCTCAGGTCGATCGACCAGGTCGGGTGCCGATCGCAGATCTTGTGCGGTGATCCCATCGGCCTCCGCATACGTGGTGAAGAAGGAATACGAGTTCCACAACGGGAGCAGGACGGTTCGGACCACCTCTCGCACGCCATCCTCTGAGAATCTGAGCGGCTCACCGCGAACGATCGGCGAGTTGATGAGATAGGCCCGCAGCGCATCTGCGCCGAAGTCGTCCAGGACGTGAATCGGATCAGGGTAGTTCTTGAGCGATTTCGACATCTTGTGGCCGTCTTCAGCGAGCACCATGCCTGTCACGATGCAATTCTGGAACGGTGCCTCATCGCGTATGGCTGTTGAGAGAATGAGGAGTGTGTAGAACCAGCCCCGTGTCTGGTCGAGACCCTCCGCGATGAAATCGGCAGGGAATCTCTGCTCGAAGCGTTCCTTGTTGTCGAATGGGTAGTGGATCTGTGCGAAGGGCATGGCGCCGCTTTCGAACCAACAATCCAATACTTCGGGGACCCGGCGCATCGTCCCTCTACACGAGGAGCACTCCCACGTGACCGGATCGACGAAGTGTCTGTGCAGGTCGTCGAGTCTGACACCGGAGAGCTCGAAGAGCTCATCGATTGACGATACGGCAACATGCTCGCCGCATTCGTCGCACTCCCATACGGGGATGCAGGAACCCCAGTACCGGTTTCTGCTTATCGCCCAGTCTCTTGCGTCTTCGAGCCAGTTTCCGAATCGGTTCCTTCCGATCGCCTCAGGAACCCATCTGATGTCGTTGTTGACCTCGACCATGCGGTCTCGGAACTTCTCGACTGCCACGAACCACGTTGGTATCGCCTTGTAGATGAGAGGAGTGCCTGTTCGCCAGCAGAAGGGGTACGAGTGTCTGATGGTGGCTCTGTTCAGGAGCTTGCCCGACCTCTTGAGCAGGTCGATCAGCACGGTGTCTGCTTCCTTGACGTTCATCCCCTCAACCACCGGAAACTCTGACGTGAAACGTGCTTCCGCATCAACGGGGTCAACCAGGACGGAGATACCCTCGGTCTGGAATGCGCGAAAGTCCTCATCGCCATAGGCGGGAGCCATGTGGACCAGCCCGGTGCCTTCGGTGACGGTCACGTGGTCGGAAGGGATCACGACGAAAGCGCCCTCGCCCGCTTTGTCGGCGAAGTCGTCGAACGGTGGTTCGTATCTCGCGCCCACGAGCTCGGAACCTCGAGCTGTGCCCGTTACCTGATGTTCGTCGCCAAAAACCGTGTCGACGAGCTCGGTCGCAACCCAGTACGAGTTCCGAGAGTCGGGAAGTCGAACCCGGGAATACTCGATCTTGTTACCGACGGCGATTGCGAGGTTCCCTGGGAGCGTCCAGGGTGTTGTCGTCCAGATGACGAAGTGATCGCCGGCTGTGGCAGCCGTCGAGTCGTCTGTCACCCGGAGTGCCACGGTGATGGCTGGATCGTCCACGTCGCGATAGTCCAGATTCGCCTCGAAGTTCGAAAGGGGTGTAGTGGCTCCGTACGAGTAGGGGAGCACCTTGAAGTCGCGGTAGATGAGGCCTTTGTCCCACAATTGACCGAAGACCCACCAGACGCTCTCCATGAAGTCGGTATCCATCGTCTTGTAGTCGTCGTCGAAATCGACCCAACGCCCGAGATGTCTGGTGATCTCCTCCCAGTCACCGGTGATGTCGTTCACCATGGTGCGACAGGCCTCGTTGAAGACATCGACTCCCAGTTCCTGAATCTCGCGCGGCCCTGACACGCCGAGTTCCTTCTCTACTTCCATCTCGACGGGGAGACCGTGGGTGTCCCAGCCGAAGCGGCGTTCGACCCGGTGTCCTCGCATCGTCCAGTACCGGGGCACGATGTCCTTGACCACACCCTGGAGAAGATGCCCGTAGTGGGGAGATCCTGTGGCGAACGGAGGCCCGTCATAGAACGTGTACTCGGTGTCCGGTTCACGCATCGCGACGGATGTTCTGAAGGCATCGATCGAATCCCAGAATTCCAGAATGCGGCCGTCGAGCGCGGGAAGGTCGACTGCTGCGTTGACCTTTGGGAAGGTGGGTTCGTCTGTCACAGTATGTCCTCGATCTCGTCACCATTCGGTGCCGGGACGGGGGAACCGCGGTACCACCCGGCTTGCTGGCAACGCCAGCCGCTCGTTGCACCAGTATCGTTGGCGGACGACGGGGTCTACTCCCTTGCGGTTTCTTCCCGTGGCTCGGGGGTGATGTACGCCCGCAGATGGATCCGGCCTCACACCAACGCCGGTCGCTCGTGTCCATCGCGCACGGGCGGCGCGTCCCTGTCACAGCGTGTCAGGATGGTAGCCGACCTTGGAGCAGTCGAACGCGTTGACGCTCGCTCCTTGGTTCACGGTTCACGGTTCACGGTTCACGGTTTCTAGCTCTCTTCTGACTGACTCGGCTGTTACGCCGGTCAGGAGAACTGTCTTGTGGCGCCCTGTCCGTCCTCTGCTCACCTCCGCACGTCTGGCGCCCGTGGCGTGTCGCATCAAGTCGATAACCGCTGCGTTCGCCTTGTTCTTCTCGGCTGGACTCGTGACGCGGATCTTCACGCGATCACCGTGAACGCCGACGACCGCGGCTCGGCTGGCATTTGGGACGACGAGAAGATCGACCTCGACGCCGTCAACGGTTTCTCGAATCGGATTCCGATCCATGGCGCTGAAAGATAGCAACCGAAGGCCCTGAACCCTGAACCTCGAGCCGTAAACCGTGGACTGTGAACCGAAGTGTGAACCGCGTCGAGCGGTTCACACTTCGTCAACCGATCACAAGGTTTCCGGTGGTGCTACATTCTCCCCGCTGAGGAGGATGAATGACCAGGGAACTAGCAGCATCGACACTCGAGAAGCTGAGCCGTAGGCTTCAATCCGAGCGTGAACGTCTCGAGCGTATCATCGACGAGCATGAGCGTGAACGTGAAGAAAGTGTTATCGCCGAGGGTTCAGCCGACCGCAACGCCGATCCGGATAACGTTGACGGTGGTGCGATCAACGTCGAGATCGGAATCGATCAGGCGACGGTGCAGAATGCACGCGATCTGCTTGCGAGGGTTCGCCATGCGCAGGATCGAATGGAGAAAGGGCTGTACGGGATATGCGAAGTGACGGGGGAATCGATCCCGGTAGCCAGGCTGGAGGCTCTGCCCTACGCGACGACGACGGTGGAAGCAGCCAACCGCGTTTGAGCAGGCGGGCGTTCGCGGTTGTCGTAGCATCGGCTGTTGTTGGCCTCGACCAACTCACGAAGTGGTGGGCTACGACGGCCCTTGCCGATGGCCCGCTCGTTGTTGTCGACGGCTTCTTTCAGCTCAAGCTCACATTCAACACGGGTGCGTCGTTCTCCTTGTTCAGTGGGAGCGGCGAGATCGTCGCCCTCATCGTCATCGGCGTCGTCGGACTGATCTTCTACGTTCTCAAGGATGCGAGCCGTCGCATCGAGGCGGCGGCGCTCGGTCTCGTACTCGGTGGTGCCGTCGGAAACCTGATCGACCGGGTATTGAGGGGAGATGGCTTGCTCGATGGCGCCGTCGTCGACTTCATCGACTTCTCGTTCTTTGCGACCTTCAACGTCGCGGACATTGCGGTCAACGTCGGCGTCGTGTTGTTGTTCATCGCGGCGTTCTGGAAACGTCAATGACAACCGTCGATGTCATTGTTCCGAAAGAGCTCGATGGTGAGCGGGCCGACAAGATCCTGGCCGTGACACTCGAGATACCGCGCTCGATGGTTCGCGAGATCATCGGCAACAGTGACGCGACGGTCGCCGAGACTCCTTTGAAAGCGGCACAGAAGTTGCGTTCCGGTGTGGTCATCCGTGCCAAGATGCCCGAGCTCGTGACGGAACTCGTCCCTGAATCGGACATCCCGTTCTCGGTCGTTCACGAGGACGAATCGATTCTCGTTGTCGACAAACCCCCGGGAATCGTTGTTCACCCCGGGTCTGGACGGGGAAGCGGAACACTCGTGAATGGTCTGATGGACCGGTATCCGGACATCGTTGGGGTTGGACAGCAGGACCGCTGGGGGATCGTCCATCGACTCGACAGGGACACGTCGGGTCTGCTGGTGGTCGCACGTACCGGAGTGGCCTACGAGAGACTGATCGAGATGATGAAGGCTCGAGAGGTCTCCCGCCGGTATCTCAGCCTCGTCCATGGCAGATTCACGAACACGATCGGAACGATCGACGCACCGATCGGGCGTGATCCGCAGAACCCGACTCGTATGCATCTCAGCAGGTCCGGGAGACCGGCCCGGACGCACTATCGAAGACTCGCTCGGTGGGATGCCCGCGAAGCGACCCTGTTGTCCGTGACTCTCGAGACGGGCCGCACACATCAGATCCGCGTGCACATGAGGTCGATCGGACATCCGATCGTCGGAGACCGTCTATACGGAAAGCTGGGTGTCACTGGTGATCCGGGAAGGCCGTGGCTGCACGCGAGGCAGCTCGGATTCGAACATCCGATGACCGAGCAGAACATGTCGTTCTTGTCGGTCTTACCAACCGACCTGTCGGATAGTCTTGTATTGCTCGGAGAACCCGACCTTGGATCGGTCGCCGATATCGATGGGGAGTCACTGTGACGGTGCACTACGAGAGGCTTTCGAACCTCGACGCCTCGTTCCTCGCGCTCGAGACGAGGACAACGCACATGCATGTGGGTGCGGTCGCGATATTTGCACCCGGTCCCTCGATCTCCCATGAGGGCGTCGACATCGGCACCGTTCGGAAGCTGATCTTGTCCCGGCTCGAGTTGATACCTCGCTACCGCCAGAGGCTCGCAACTGTGCCCCTCGAGGGCTCTCCCGTGTGGGTCGACGATGAGCACTTCCAGCTCGACTACCACGTGAGGCACATTGCCCTCCCACATCCGGGGTCCACGGGCCAGCTCAAGGATCTGGCGGGAAGGCTCATGTCACAACAGCTCGACCGTTCCAAACCGCTGTGGGAGCTGTACATCGTTGAGGGTCTCGCCGATGGAGGGTTTGCTCTCATCGCAAAGATCCACCACTGCATGATCGACGGCGTGTCCGGGATCGATCTCATGGCTGTGCTCCTCGACTTCACGCCGGATTTCGAGATCACCGAGCCGAAACCGTGGTCGGCCAGACCCGCCCCGAACGGAACGGACCTCGCGGTTCGGGAGATATCGCGTACGATCTCCGGCGTGCTTGCCGGCATCTTGAGGGCACCCTCCGAGATCGGGAACTGGACCGCGAGTTGGTCCGAGCGTGTGAAGGCCGCCGGTGCGTCTCTCTCTTCGGGGTGGCTGTCCCAAACCGACAAGACGAGTCTCAACGGGCCGATCAGCGGATCGAGGGCATTCGATTGGCTGCAGATACCCCTGGCTGATGTCAAGAAGATCAAGAACATACACGGCGCAACGGTCAACGATGTGATGCTTGCCATCGTCGCCGGTGCTGTGAGGTCGTATCTCGTCGAAGTGGGCGGGGTCAGCGAAGAAGAACTGGGAGAAACCGAGTTCCGCATCATGGCTCCTGTGTCGGTGCGTACCCAGGATGAGTCCGGGACACTTGGGAACAAGGTTGCCATGTGGCTCATGGAGCTCCCGATCGCTGAGCCCGACCCCGCCAGGCGAGTGCAGATCGTCACAAGGAAGACAAAGAGCCTCAAGGAGACGGATCAGGCCCTCGGTGCATCGACTCTCGTTGAGGTTTCAACCGGCGCTCCCGCCACTCTCGTATCACTCGCCGCCAGGCTCGCCGGGCGGGCTCGGCCGTTCAACATGACGGTCACCAACGTTCCTGGGCCGCAGTTCCCGCTCTACATGGCCGGGTCTGAGATGCTGGCGACGTACCCGCTTGTTCCTCTCTGGCAGAGCCACGGCGCAGGTATCGCAATGTTCTCGGTGAGTGGGATGATCGACATCGGCATCAACATGGATCGCGACCTCATTCCCGACACGTCCCGCCTCGGCGAGTATCTCAGAGACTCCTTCGAGCAACTCAAGGATACGAAGCCTGCCGAGACGAAGAAGGCGAAGAAGCGCCCGCCGATGGGTTCTTGATATCTGATCACCCAAAGAAGGTTCGTGCTGTCGCGTAGAGCTCTTCGGGAACTCCTCTGACGCCCGATGTCGCCTCGCTCAGTGGGACGGGAACCATCTCCGTTCCCCGGACGCCGACCATCACGTTTGTCAGGTTGTCGAGGGCGAAGTCTGCCGCAGCGACGCCCATCCGTGATGCGAGCACCCTGTCGGCAGCAACGGGTGTTCCGCCGCGTTGGATGTGGCCGAGAATCGAGACTCTTGTCTCGAATCTGGTGCGATCCTCGATGGCAGCGGCAACCGAGTAACCGACGCCGCCAAGTCGATCGAATCCGAATGCGTCCTTCTTCGTCTCTGCCGACTCGTAACCGGGTGGCGGATCGATTCCCTCTGCGACAACGACGATGGAGTATCGATGACCTGATCGGTGTCTCTGTCTGAGCACGTCAACGACACGATCGATGTTGTAGTCGTGCTCGGGTACGAGGATGTAGTCAGCCCCACCCGCCAGTCCGGCGTGTGTGGCTATCCATCCCTTGGTTCGCCCCATCACTTCAACGACGATGACCCTGTTGTGGGCTTCTGCGGTTGTCGCGAGGCGGTCTACCGCATCGGTGGCGATCTGCACCGCCGTCTGGAATCCGAACGTGATGTCCGTGCCGCAGATGTCGTTGTCGATCGTCTTGGGCACTCCGATGACCTGGAGCCCTTCGTCAACGAGCTGCATGGCGGAACGGAGGGTTCCGTCACCACCAACAACGATCATCCTGTCGATGCCATTACGAGAGAGTGTTCCGTGACAGCTCGCTAGCCCTTCACCATGAACGTATGGGTCCATCCGCGATGTTCCGAGTATGGTGCCGCCGCGTCCGAGGATTCCGCGTACCTTGTCGCGATCGAGAGGGGTCGTGTGGTCCTTCATGAGACCTTCCCAACCGTTGAGAATCCCAAGAACCTCCTCGCCACGTTCACCTGCGCGGCCGACAACACCTCGGATCACGGCGTTCAAACCGGGGCAATCCCCACCCGCCGTCAGTAGTCCTATGACACCCACGGTTCCTCCTCGGTGGTGCTATGTGAGATCCACATCCCGCCCGAACCGGCGGCCTTGCGGGGTGTGTGGATGGCAGACGTCTCGTCGCTAGATTAGGGATCGTTGGCAGTGCCGAAGTTGCCGCAGCCTTCAGGGGTCGTCGTTGTGTTCCCAGAAGTTGCGCAGCAACTTCCAAGGAACGCTTCGCGTTCCCAGCGTGCTTACATGCGTGTGATTCGAGAATCGGGATACGGTGTCAGACAGTTTCGCTCATCTTCATGTGCACTCCGAGTTCTCGATGCTCGATGGCGCAGCGAGGGTGGATGACCTCGTCAAGGCTGTTGCCGCCGACAACCAACCTGCGGTGGCGATCACCGATCACGGAGTCCTGTACGGCGTGGTCGATTTCATGAAGGCCGCACGGGTTGAGGGTGTGAAACCCATCGTCGGTATCGAGGCATACCTGACACCCGGTTCGCGGTTCGAGCGCCCTGCGAGACGCGATGACCGTAGATACCACATGACGATCCTCGCTGAAGACCAGGTCGGGTATCACAACCTCATGAAGCTCGCCTCACGGGCCTACACGGAGGGCTACTACTACAAACCGAGGATCGACGCCGAGCTGCTCACCGAATACAGCGATGGCCTGATCGGCACAACGGGGTGTCTCGGTGGCCACGTTCCACAGCTGCTCGGTGTCGAAGAAGCGGCGGATGATGATCAGCGCGGCACCGAGCGCGATTTCGATGCGGCGGTCGCCGCGGCGGCGATGTATCAGGACATACTCGGCAAGGAGAACTTCTTCATCGAGTTGATGGACCATGGCATCCCTGCCCAACAGAGCATCATGAGTGATCTCATAGACATCGGCAGGAGCATCGATGCACCGCTGCTCGCTACGAACGACTCCCACTACACCCACGCACACGAGGCTGATGCTCACGATGCCCTGTTGTGCATCCAGACGGGGTCGGTGAAGTCCGAGGAGAACCGATTCAAGTTCCACTCCCAGGAGTTCTATCTCAAATCCGCATCCGCGATGCGGTCCTTGTTCGAGGCGGAGCGGTATCCGGGTGCCGCAGACAACACCTTGCTCATCGCCGAGCGAGTGAACCTCGACATCGAGTTCGGCAGGATCCTGCTGCCACAGTTCGATGTACCTGCAGGCCACACCGAGGACACGTACCTGCGCCATCTCGTTCTCGAGGGAGCTGCCGGCAGGTACGGGTCGATCTCACCCGACGTGCACGAGCGCATCGACCATGAGCTCAAGGTCATTTCAGAGATGGGGTTCTCTGCGTACTTCCTCATCGTGTGGGACCTCATCGCATATGCAGCGAAGAGGAACATCCGCACGGGACCCGGTCGAGGCAGTGCGGCTGGGTCGATCGTGGCGTACTGCCTCTCCATCACAGATCTCGACCCGATCGAATTCGGTCTGATATTCGAACGATTCCTGAACCCCGGGCGTAAGGAAATGCCCGACATCGACATGGACTTCGACGAGCGGTACCGCGGCGAGATGATCACGTACACAGCCGAGAAATACGGCTCAGATCATGTTGCACAGATCATCACCTTCTCCACCATCAAGGGGAAACAGGCGATCAGAGACGCCGCGAGAGTTCTCGACTACCCGTATTCGACCGGAGACCAGCTGGCGAAGGCGATGCCGCCGGCGATCCTCGGCAAGGATGCCAGCATCGGTCAGTGCCTGACCGAGCCGGGTCCGGATGCCCCAAGCGACGTCCGAGATCATTACTCCGCCGCATCCGGTCTGCGTGACCTGCTCGTCTCCCTCGACGGGGCAACCGAGATCATCGAGACGGCCAGAGGCCTCGAGGGGCTCCGAAGGCAGGACTCGATTCACGCCGCCGCTGTTGTGATCTCGCCAGAACCTCTCACGAACATCGTGCCGATCCAGCGCAAGGGTGATGACGCCGAAGTCGTGACGCAGTACGAGATGCACGGTGTCGAGGCCCTGGGTCTCCTCAAGATGGATTTCCTCGGTCTGCGAAACCTCGCGACGATCGAACGCACTCTCGAGCTTGTCGAGAGGAACACGGGGAGAAGGCCCGACATCGACAACGTGCCACTCGACGATGACACCGTGTACGAGATGCTTCGTCGAGGCGATTCGATCGGCGTTTTCCAGTTCGAGGGTGGTCCGATGCGTGCCCTCATGCGAAATCTCGGACCGGATCGCTTCGAACATCTGATCGCCCTCAACGCCCTGTATCGACCGGGCCCGCTCGGTGCAGGTATGCACCTCGAGTACGCCGATCGGAAGAACGGCAAATCGGCGGTCGAGTACCCCCACCCGGATCTGGAACCGGTTCTGGAGGATACCTACGGGATCATGGTGTTCCAGGAGCAGGTGATGCAGACTGCGCAGCTGATCGCTGGTTTCTCGATGGCCGACGCCGACAACCTTCGCAAGGCCATGGGTAAGAAGATCCCTTCGGTGATGCGTGAACAGGAGGAGAGATTCGTAGCGGGTTGTGTCGCGAACGGTCACCCGGAGTCCCTGGGCAAGGAGCTCTTCGGTTTCATCGAACACTTCGCGGGGTACGGCTTCAACAAGAGCCACTCAGCGGCATATGCACTCGTTGCGTATCAAACTGCCTGGCTCAAGGCGCATTACCCGGTCGAGTACATGGCTGCGCTCCTCACCGCGGTGAAGAGCAACAAGGACAAGACCGCAGCGTATCTCCACGAATGCCGGATGATGGACATCCCTGTGCTCGTGCCCGGTGTCAACGTGTCGGAGCGCGACTTCATGGCTGCGGACGGTCAGATCGTCTTCGGCCTGTCTGCCGTTCGTAATGTTGGTGAGGCGGTTGTGGATCTCATCGTCGCCGAACGCACCGCAAACGGCGACTACCGGGACTTCTTCGACTTCATCGATCGGGTCGACATCCAGGTGCTGAACAAACGAACGATCGAATCGATGATCAAGGGGGGCACATTCGATTCCATGGGCCACTCGAGGCGCGGGTTGCTCGAGGTCGTGCACCAGATCGTTGATGCGACGCTCGATCGCAGACGTGCAGAGGAAGCAGGCCAATACAGTCTCTTCGGTGGGGGAGAGTCCGAGGTCAGCGACATCTCGCGTGAGATTGCAGATCACGAGTGGGACAAGAAGGTCCGGCTCGCGTTCGAGAAGGAGATGCTCGGCCTGTACATCTCGGACCATCCGCTTCTCGGAATTGAGAAGATTCTCGGCCAGATGACCGACACAGCAATCCCCGGTCTGTGGGACAAGGAGGATCGGTCCCAGGCGACGATCGCGGGTGTCATCGGGTCGATCAACCGAAGGTACACCCGCAAGGGTGACCCGATGGTCTACTTCTCGGTCGAAGATCTTCAGGGGAGTGTCGAGGCTGTTGCGTTCCCCAAGACGGTCGCCGAGTATGGTCCAATGATCCGAGAGGATGCGATCGTTGTGATGCGGGGTCGTGTGGACCACCGCGGTGATGACGTGAAGTTCATCGCACAGTCCGTGTCTGAGCCAGAGTTGAGTCAGGACCTGAGTGTTCGTGTTCGCGTGCCGGCGTCGCGACTGTCATCATCGGTGGTCGAGCATCTCAAGTCTGTGCTCGGCAACCACCCCGGATCGGCACCGGTGTTCATCCACATGATGTCCGACGGTGGCGAGAAGGTGTTGCGCATCGGTGCCGAGCACAACGTCGAACCACGATCGGCGCTGTTTGCGGAACTGCGCGAACTGTTCGGACCGTCGGCAGTGTTCTAGGAGCCCGTTGAACAATACATGTCACCCATCTCGACGACCATGCATCACCACTCGCTGTGGCCTCGGCTCCGCCATTCCGCCACCAGGAGTGGCGAAACCTCGTCCTTTGCGACTGGCGCGCCTGATCGCCGATCCGAGCAACGGCATTATTCAACAGGCTCCTAGGACAGTTCACGGTTCACGGTTCAGAGTTTCGGAACTGATTGCTGTCCTGAACCGTGTCGAAGCCGAGCACGTGTTGACCGTGAACTGTGGACTCCCTCTCGGCCTAGAGATCCAGATCCTCAACGATCCCGCAATTGGATACCAATGACTCGAGGGCATCCAGGGTCTGTGGGGATGGTGTTGTCCAAGGGACCGGGTAGACGGGCACGTGGTACCGAGCCGAGATCTCGTCTGCTGCATCAGATTGTCGTCTTGCCTCGGCAGCCCACGAACCCAGATTGAATTTCGCCCGTGCGTGCACTCCGGCATTCTCCACTCGGCGAATGGGCTGATTCGCTGCCTCGATCCAGCCCTCCGGCAGCTTGCGATTGAACATGATGGCGCTCGGCTCGATGTTGATACCTCCGAGTTCGCTGAAGAACCGACGTGTTTCATGGATGGGTGTCGGGTCCGCAGTCGTGACCACGATCGTCGTCGACGACTTGAGGTACTTCTCGATCGTTCGCGAGCGATTCGACAACGTGTCATACATGGTCCCGAGATCGAGAAGAAAGTCGGCAACGTCACTGAGCATCGGGCCGCCAAGCACGGTGTCCGCGATCCTGAGCATCGGTCTCGCTGTGAAACGGTAGAGGAGATTGCGAGCGGGAAGACGGGATCCCGTGAGCCACTTGAGAAGTTTGCCGGAGATCAACTCGTTGGTCATCGCGGGTGCCCGGAAGAAGTCGATTCCTCCTCCGGCCGGTGGTGTGTCCACGACGATCACATCGAATCTCTTCGTCTCGATGTATTCGGCCATCCGTTCCCCTGCCGCATACGACTGAGCAGCCGGGAATCGATCGGCGATCGCCCTGAAATATGGATTGGTGAGAAGTCGCTGGCCGACTTCAGGGGCCGCATATCGGCGGATGATTGCTTCCCATGATGCTGAGACATCGAGCATGGCAGCCCACATGCCCTCTGATCCTTCGACCGGAGTCGGCTCGTCGCCGAGCTGTTCGACACCGAGGGCGTCTGCGAGTCGTTTTGCCGGATCGATCGTGAGCACGAGGGTCGACTCGTTCTGTTTGGAGATGGCGACGCCGAGTGCCGCGGAGAGAGTCGTCTTGCCAACCCCGCCTGCGCCCGTGACGACGATTGTGCGGGTCATCACATGGATCCGATCACATCTGCAAGTTGCACGGCAACCTCACCGGGTGTCAGGACGCCGAAGAGATACGGGAGAGTCGCTGCGTGCTCGATCTCGTCGGACCACAATGCCTGGTCCTCCTCGAGATCGATCTGGAGGGTCGCTGCATCTCGAACCGCTCCGTCACCAAGTTGCACCAGATCAGACCTGAACAATCCCGACGTCGGGATCATGCGGTTGAGGATGACGGACGGAACCGAACTGAAGGACGCATCTCCCATCGACGCGATCGCCTCGTTCGTCTCGTTCACCGGGAGCTCCGCCGGCGTGCAGACGAAACGGATCGAGGTCACCTCTTCATCGAGGAGCGTGTCTTCGAGCTGTGCGGTCTGACGTCGAATATTTCCCGTTGGCACGAGCTCTGCGATCGTCCGCGGTGCACGGAGATACGACTGGAACTGGCCAAGGGATGTCGCATCGACGATCACGACGTCCCATGTGCTCCTCCAGGTCTCGTAGATCGGTTTCCCGATGCTGATGATCTCACGCACACCGGGAGCCGTGTCGGCGAGCACCGAAAGGGCCGCAGATACCTGTTTCGTCGGTGCACCCTGGGGTATGCGGAGCTGCAGTTTGAGATACTCATCGAGCGCGTCGGATCGGTTCATTGTCATGGCGTACAGGCCGGGTCTCACCTCCGCAGGTGAGTAGGTGAGTAATGGTGTCCTGAGGTGAGAGGCGAGCCCGGGTCTCCCTGCCATGTCGATGGCAAGAACACGATGGCCACGTCTCGCGTAGTCGATGGCGGTTGCAGCAGTCACGGCGGACTTTCCGGTTCCCCCTTTGCCCGAGACGAAGATGAGGCGAGTGGATGGCATCTGCAGGCGAGCGTAGCCAGCCCGAGGCAGTCAGTCTTCAGTTCACAGTGAGCATGAGCTCTCGTCGATGCTGAAAACTGTGAACCGAAGACTGTGAACCATCGACTGTCTAGCCTGGCGGATAGACACCTAGGGAGATGTGCATTGGCCAAACTCGACATGGACGAATTCCTCCGACGGTTCACGGATAGAGCAGAGGCCGTCCGTGAGCGTGGAGTGCCCCCGCTCGAGGGCGCTGCGCGCAAACAGTTCATCGAGGCCGCCGAGAAGGACTATCTCGACTATTCGCTGATCGCCTCAGCCTCATGGTCTGTCGACGACGGTGAACTTGTGCTGAGGATCCCACTTTCAGTCTGACGGGTCGCTGATCCCCAACGCCGCCCTCTTCGCAGCCGCCCGACGTTCCGTTTCGATTCGAGCCAGGTCGTAGTCCTGGTGATCGACGTAGGTCATCGCATCGGCGATTCGCTTGTGGCCTGCCACCTCACCGATCTGGCGGTGCATCTCCTGGCACACGGCTCGATAGTCCGGATGGCCACCTTGCTGAGTTCGTAGCTCGAGCATGTGGAACGCCTCCCTGGCATTCATGTTCATGTAGAAGCGCACGCGATTTGCGAACGGCACCGCGTACTGTGCAACGTGCGTCCCCGCCGTGTCTGTGATCACGCCGTACAGATCCGCCGTACGGCTCATGGCCTCAGTCCACATCGATTCGGCACCTATTTCGACGATCGCTTCGGGTGTGATGTAGCCGTGGTCGGGGGAGAGCTGTTGCCATTCGAGGGTCATCATTCGGTGGCGCTGGAGGTCCCTGAAAATGCCGTAGTCACACAGCACGTCGAAGCGGTAGAACGTCTGCTCCATGCCCCTGCCGGGTTTATGTCTGCGATTCGTACGGTCTCCGACGAAGTCGCTGAAGATCTCATCGATCTCTGTTTCGCTCATGGATGCAATGATGTCCCTGATCTGAGCATCGGGGAGGTTTGTGTGTGCATAGAGACTGCAAGCAGCGACCTTTCGTTCACCTTCAGGATCGAAGTCGACAAGTGTCACGGTGGGAGCGTCCTCGGGCGAAGCGTTGAGTGCAGAGCCCCTCGTTTCCATCGCTTCAGCGACATCAGCGAAGTAGTCGACCCATGCACCACCCCGATCGGGAACATCGACGCGTTTCATGAACGACGGGATGACCTTGCGTAGCTCGACAAGCATCGTGTCTGCAAACCACGTGATCTCCTCGAGCGGATTCGCCTGCATACGGAGCAGCAGCGACTCGTAGGCCTGACCCGACGCAAATATGCCGACGTTGGATTGTGTCGCTGCGGGAAGCAGCCCTCTCGCATCGTCGCAGGCCTTTGCCCTGATCGTTGCCCGCCAGACGAAGTTCGAGTCATCCGGTTGTTTCGGGTAGAGCTGTTCGTAGTACGTGACGAGCGTTGCGACCACGTCACTGTACGTTCCGAAGAGCCAATCCATGTCGGTCGTGTAACGATCGGTCAAGCCATGGGATGAGAGTTCCTGGGGTATCTGGTAGCGGAATCGATCTCCTAGCTTCTGGTCGTAGAAAATGTACCTTGTCGATTGCTCGAGGTAGGAAGCGAGCCGGCCCCACTCGAGAACCTTCGTGAGGATGTTCGACGCCTGTTCCACCGCCAGATGGGCCGCACCGAGCTGGGCAACGGAATCGTCTCCGAACTGGGTGAACACCCTGTCGTAGAGATTTTCGGCTCTGTCCCTGCCCACCGTCTTCCCATCGGAGGTTGCCGTCTCGATCGTCGTGATACCCAGGTCGGCATCACGTACGAACTCATCGAGGAACAACCGCCTGACGGACTTCGGGGATCGGCTATATCGAGCAAACAGCGCACCCTTGACGACCTCAGGGAGTCCTTTGATAGCGAACACGGGACCATCGATGTTGGTGAAGTACCGCGCAAGGATCGTCCGCTCATCCTCTGTGTACGATTCAATGTGATACGCGGGTGGTGCGACGACGCCACTGCTCACGAACAACCTCTCTGGAGCTTTGGCTGGCACCGTACACGGCCCGGCGTCCTGAGTCGCAGATTATGTCCAGAATCTGCGACCCAGGGCACTGGAGAACGTCAGCATCAGCTGGAGAACCTCAGCATTAACCGATCGGGATGTACCCTTGTTGCTATGGCATTCGTGAGGATTCTGCTTGGTGCGCTTGTCGCAGTACTCGTCGTTGTGGTCGCCGTTCCAGCGGTGGCGCTTTTTGACCTCGTTGTTGGTGGTACCGGATTGGGACTGTGCCCAACGGGACTCGGCACGTGTACGACATCCGCTTTCACGGTGATGGAGCTGCTCGGTATCCTGACGGTCGCCGTCACCATCGTGGGAGCAGGGATCGTGGGCTGCCTCCGGCTGTTGCACCGTTTCACACCCCAGCACTGAGCGGTACGCTCCGTCCTTATGGAATCGCTGACACCTCACGGGTCTGGGGATGCCCATCCGCTATCGGAGCGCATGCCGGACTACGTTCTCACGTTCGCGATCGGATTCGTTGGTGCCGCAGCGGTCGGGCTGGTTCTCTGGATGATCAGCGACATCCCGCTTGCATCTACGGTCGGCTACACCGTGATCCTGTACGGGGTGGTGTTGCTTCTCGCTGGTGGCTCAGCGGGTGGTGGTTACACGAACCTGGGAATGGGTGCCATGGGATCACTCTTTGGAACTCGCCGCGCAGACGAAGTGCAGCCAGAAGTTGCTTCGGTGTACAGACCAACCCCTCAAGAACGACTCCAGAAGGGTCTTCGTCCCGAAGCCAACCCGCGTGCGTTCTGGCAGGTTGTTGCTGGTGTCCTCTATGTTGCGTTGGGTCTCCTCGGTGTGATCGTTTGGTCATAGGAAGTTTGGTTACAGGCCGTGAGCCAGTCTCTGCCATCAGTACACGAGCGTCGCAACGCGCGCGTGGTGCTCAACCGTCTCACCAAGCGTTATCCGAACATCGGCACAGCGCTCGAATACCGCGATCCGTGGCAGCTTCTCGTTTCGACCGTCCTGTCTGCCCAAACCACTGATGAGAACGTCAACAAGGTTTCGCCGGTGCTCTTCGAGCTCTACCCGACACCAGAGGATCTCGCTATGGCGAATCCCGAGGACGTCGAGAAGATCATCTATTCGACGGGTTACTACAGACAGAAGACCAAGAGTGTCATTGCTCTTGCCGGAGACATCGTGGACAAGTTCGATGGACAGGTTCCGGCGGATCTGGACGAACTGATCCAACTCAGGGGCGTCGGGCGCAAGACGGCTTCTGTGGTGCTCGCCGAGGTGTGGGGTATCCCTGCCATCGCGGTCGACACGCATGTCAAGAGGGTTGCGAACCGTCTCGGGCTGACGGCCAACACGGACCCCGAGAAGGTCGAGCGTGACTTGATGTTGCTGTACCCCCAGGATCGTTGGGCGGAGATCTCGATGACCGTCATCCGGTTCGGCCGCGATATCTGTGATGCCAAGAAGCCCCGGTGCTGGGAGTGTCCGTTGCGAGATCGTTGCGCATACGATTCCAAGACCGTTCGGCCGGACCGTTGAGCGGCGCGCTGCTCCAAGCCTTCAAACGGAATCCACGGGACGGGGCGATCGCGGCCCTCGCCATCCCTGCGCTCGGGACGCTTGCGATCGATCCGATCGTATCGATCGTGGACACAGCCTGGGTGGGCCGACTCGGAACTGAGCCACTCGCTGCACTCGCCGTTGCCTCTGCGATATTCGCCGCGGTGTTCGCGGTCTTCAACTTCGTGCACGTGGCAATCACACCTCTCATCGCCGGCGAGGTGGGTCGCGGTGCGATAGAGCGCGCAGGGGCAATAGCGAAAGGTGCGATCGTCCTATCGGTTGCTCTCGGTGTGATCGTGACGCTTGTTGCTATTGGCGCCGCTGAACCGATCGTCGATACCTTCGGCGCGTCTGGGGCTGTTGCAGACCTGGCGACACCATATCTCAAGGTCCGATTCCTCTCCCTCCCGGCACTGCTCATCGCGATGGTCGGGCACGGCGTATACCGCGGCCATCAGGACACCAGGACGCCGCTGTACGTCGCAATCGGGATGAACATCGTAAACCTCGTGCTCGACCCTCTGTTGATCTTCGGTCTTGGTATGGGTGTTGTTGGGGCAGCGTGGGCAACGGTCGCTGCACAGAACGTCGCTGCCGTTGCGTTCCTGGTACTCATGTTCGGGAAGGACAGGGCGAGGCTCGGGACGGGTGGGACGATCAAGGGGGTTGGATCACTCGACATCCGCAGGATCCTGGGAGCTGGTTGGCCGATGATGTTGCGAAGCGCCGCTCTGCTCTTTGCGATCACTGCGACGACCCTGGCAGCCACGCGGATAGGAACACAGCAGGTCGCTGCCCACCAGATCGCGCTGCAGACATGGCTGTTCATGGCGTTCGTGCTTGATTCCTTTGCCATTGCCGCCATGGCTCTCATCGGAACGGACCTCGGTTCGGGGGATCGTGCAGCTGCCAGGGACATATCGAACCGTCTCCTGGTTCTCGGTCTGACCGCCGGTGTCTTACTCGGCGCCGGGCTTGCTCTTCTTGCGCCTCACCTCGGGGGCCTCTTCGGCGTGGAGCCGGAAGTCGAAGCGGACCTTCGGTCGATCATCGGCTTCGTGATCGTGCTTCAGCCGATCACAGCACTCGTCTACGTCTGGGATGGTGTCGGTATCGGGGCGAGCGCCTTCAGGTTCATGGCAGCATCGATGGTTGTCGCGGCAGTGCTCACGGTTGTTGCGCTGTCGACCATCGGCGACTCACTGATGGGAGTCTGGGTTGCCATCACCGTGCTGACGGTTACCCGACTGGTGGCCTTTGCCGGGTGGCACCGGTGGGGGCCGCTTTCTTCCGGACGAGATCCATCCCGCGGGTTTCGGGCAGTCTCGTAACCAGGAACACCGAGATCACAACACCGACGCCGAGAGTTGCGACGGTGGTCCCAAGCCCGAAACGATCGATGAGAATCGCTCCAGCCGCGAAACCGGAGATCGATCCGACGATGGCGACATTGGTGATCCATGCCGAAGCGGTCGCCCTCACGCGAGTTGGGAACAGTTCCGAGCGCTGAGCGCCGAATGAGGGCGTGAGCATGGTGGCACCGAAGGTGGCGAGGAAGATCGAGGTGGCGAGAAACCAACCAGAATCCAACAGATAGAACCCGACACCACCGACCAGCCCGATGATCAGGGCTGCGATCGTCGTTGGCTTTCTGCCGATGCGGTCTGCAAGCTTCCCTCCAACGAGGAGACCAACTGCACCGAAACCCGAGAACACGATGAGCAAGAAGCGCGCTGCACCGGACTCCCAGGACAGATCGTTGATGAGACGCTCGAGGACGAAGTCGAAGGCTGGGGACGAGAAGGCCGCAACGAAGAATGCGACACCTGCCAGCGGCCAGAAGTGCTTCGACAGCCCCATGCCGAGTGCCTTGATGAAGGGAATCGTCGGCGCCGCGGAGAAGGCGCGGCTCTCCGGCAGGAAGCGCGCGAGGAGAGGGAACAGCAGCAATCCAAGCGTTGCAAAGGCGAAAAGGACCCGCCAGGCATCCTCGCTCGCCTCTGCCATGGGAAGGAGAAGAAGTCCGAGTCCGACGCCGAGGGACCCGGCCAATCCGTAGATCCCTATGCCGAAGGCCCTGACCCCCGGTGCAAGCTCCTCGGCGATGAGAACGATGGACAACGAGGCGATGGCAACGATCGAAATCCGAACGAGCGCCTGACTGACCACGAAGACCACGAGGGTAGGAATGAATGCGGTCATCAATGATCCCAGGGCCATGAGAACGAAGGCGGCAAGGAGAGGTTTTCTCCGTCCCGTCCTGTCTGCTGTCATGGCGAAAAGCACTCCGAGGAGTGACGAGGCGCGAATGCCGGCGAACATGAGACTCATCTGACCCTCTGTCAATTCGAAGGACAGTCGGACGAAGGGGAGCATGTGGGCCATCTGGCTGGCTGCGTAGCCGGCCACGAAGCCGATCACCGATGTGAGGAAGACGATTCGTC
>CAZWMX010000004.1:0-7961 GCA_964635205.1 uncultured Acidimicrobiaceae bacterium
GGGACCACACGGTGCTTGCGTAGCGAAGCAAGAGCTTCGCGGTAGTACGTATGCTTGGCTGGCGCCTCGCGGTAGTACGTATGCTTGGCTGGCGCCTCGCGGTAGTACGTATGCTTGGCTGGCGCCTCGCGGTAGTACGTATTACGTACGTTGCATGTCGTACTTCGTACTTCGTATTACGTACTACGTCTCAAACAACGGTTCCCAAGTTCATCCTCTCCGCATTCTCCAGTGCCTTGACGGCTGCTGCGACGTCCATCGTTGCAATGCCGACCGACTTGAAGAGCGTTCGCTCGTAGTGTCGAGCGGGGAGCTCGACCAGGAGCTCGGTCAGCGTTGCATCCGGTTCCTTGTCTGCCTGGATGAGGTCGCCTGCCTCTTGTGCTGCCGCTGGGCGGTCCTCAACCACAACGAATGCATCCCGGACGAACTCGGGCGGGATCTCGGCCATGGCAGGCGTGAAGGCACCGATGGCGTTGACATGGACGTGGGTCTGCAGGGCAGCGGCATCGAAGAGTGGTGTGGTCGATGGCGTTGCGGTGGTAACGATGTCCGCTCCGTCGACTGCCTCTGTCGGCGTTGACGAGGTGCTGCCGCCGACCTCGTCGGCCAGCGCCGATGCCTTCGCCGGGTCGCGACTCCACACGACGATCCGTTCGATGTGTCGTACGTTGCAGATCGCGGTGATCTGGTCACGCGCCATTGCTCCCGCACCGATCATCGAGAAGGTGGCTGCGTGCCTCGGTGCGAGGAGTTCGGTTGCCAGCCCGGCAACGGCTCCGGTGCGGATGGCGGTGAGAGTCGGGCCATCAACCAATCCGAGGGGATTCCCTTGTCCGTCGAAAACGACAACGATGCCTGCCGGGTTGCCGGGGACGGTTGAAACGACCTTGACCGCAACGTGCTGCTGGACCCTGCCCGGCATGATGAACGATCTACCGACCAGTTGACGCTGAGGTGCCTCGGTGTCAGATGCAAAGGACCTCTTCAAGGCGTCGATGGCGTCCTCCATCGGCAGTGCGACTCGTGTGTCTCGCGCGGAGAGGATTCTCACGAGCGTGCAGTGAGTTGCGCCAGATAGGCGTCCCTGGCGCTCACCGAGTCTGGATCATCGAGTGTCTCCACTGCTGTGGCTGCATCGTCTCGGGTCGTGTCACCTGAGAGAACCTCGGCTACGTGGGCCTTCGTGATGCGAATCGGGAGGCTTGCCTTGGAAGCGATCGTGGATGCAAGCTGTTCCGCCGTCTCACGGACCCGTTCTTGCGCCACCACCTCGTTGACGAATCCTGCTGCCTTGGCTTCCTGAGCTGTGAAGCGTCGGCCGGTCATCACGAGCTCCTTCGTCAGTGCAGGGCCGATCTCGCGGACGAGGCGCCCGATTCCGCCCCACGCAAGGGGGATACCGAGGTCGATCTCAGGGATGGAGAACACTGTGTCCTCCGCTGCGATCCGCAGGTCACACGCAGCAGCGAGAACGATCCCGCCTCCGACGACGAATCCATGAAGTGATGCAACCGTGATCTGGGGGATCGACTCGATGGCGTCTGCCATCTGCGCCCCGAGTTCGAATGTGGCGTACTGCTGCTCCTTGTCGGATGCCTCGATGGCGTCGGACAGCATTTCGATGTCGACACCTGCACAGAACGCCCTGCCGGAACCGCTGACAACAACCGTTCTTGTCCCCGATTCACCGATCACCTCGGCCGCCCGAATCAACTCGTTCAACAGGTCTGTCGACAGGGCGTTCAAGTTGTCCGGTCTGTTGAGCGTCAGGACTGCGACGTCCCGGGATGTATCGAGTATCAGATTCGAGAACTCCACCGCGCTCCTTGGTCTTATGACGGTAGACAGTAGACAGATGTGCTCGAGTCCGATATCTGGAGTCTGGCTTCTGGTTTCTGGTCTCTGTCGGTTCTGGTAGATTCATACGAGGAGGACCAATGAAAAAGATTGTCCAGAACCTCATCGACACCAAGGGGAGCGATGTCTGGAGTATCGATGCCGATGCTTCGGTGTTCGAGGCCCTCGAGTTCATGGCTGACAAGAACATCGGAGCCGTCATCGTCATGCGGGGTGGCGATCTCGCGGGGATCATGTCCGAACGTGACTACGCCCGCAAGATCATCCTGATGGAAAGACTCTCGAAAGAGACACGTGTGTCCGAGATCATGACCGCCGATCCTCTGTGTGTTGCGCCATCGGACACTGTCGCGAAATGTATGCAGCTGATGACGGAGAATCGCTTCCGACATCTTCCTGTGGTGGATGAAGGCGAACTGGTAGGACTCATCTCGATCGGTGATGTCGTCAGCGCTGTGATCGCCGAACAGGCCTTCCTCATCGACCAACTCGAGAGCTACATCACAGGCTGATACCAGTGCTTCACTGGCTGAGTCCGGTGCCGAGAACACGCAAGCGGGCGAGTTCGCTGTCGGACAAGGCAACCCGGCGGTTCGAGGTCGGCGGGGAAGGGCGCTGAGCGACTACTCGTCGGCGTTCGGTGGCCATCGTCTTTCGGGTCCCTTCGAGCTCCCACCGGGCAGCTCCCAGTTTGGCGATGTTGTGCGGGGACCGTGGAACGTCGTGGTAGCGCGTGAACGCCGACACCAGTCGTCCGAAGGCTCGTTCGAATGATCTTGTAACCACAGTGACACGGTATCCCGGCCGGTGTACTCCGTCCAGCGTTTACAGGTGGCCAGGGCGAATCGGCTAGGTCCGC
This sequence comes from uncultured Acidimicrobiaceae bacterium, assembly GCA_964635205.1. GTDB lineage: Bacteria > Actinomycetota > Acidimicrobiia > Spongiisociales > UBA5794 > B3-G11. Next base: position 2,720 of record CAZWMX010000004.1, read on the forward strand.
TTGTCGAATGTGTCCTGGTCGAAAGGCTCGATCATGATGCACTCGCCTGGACACTCCTCGGCAGACTCGACGACCTCATCGAGCAGGGCGGCAGGGATCCTTGCAACGCCACGTGAGCCATCGGGTGCTTGCTCGCCGTCGAACACGAGGTCTGCACCCCAGTGCGCGGCGGTCTCTTTGACGACCCACACGCCGTCGCTGCGCTCCTGGAACACGTCAGGTGCGATCTCGGAGCAGATCCCGTCACCTGTGCACAGATCCTGATCGATCCACACCATCAACTCTGCGTCAGCCATTTCAATCCTCGTGTAGCGGGCCGTCGGGCAAGGATAGTCCTGGCAGATTCGATGGATCTCGTCGCGGAGTCGCGTTGCTGTATCGTCATGGAACGCAGCACGGATGGCACAAAATGAAGAGCAGCACTGGGCGACTTTCCTCAGGCAGGTCGCTGCGCCGAGATACTCCACGTTCGTCACACGCACAGTTCGATAGGAGCAAATCACTCGACCCCGTGGAACTTGTCCTCAGCCAGGAAAAGGACAGAATCGAGAGCCTGGTGCCGGTGCGGCGGGAACGCATGGCCGAGAGCGCGTTTGCTTTCTACCGGGCAGGGGCTCGGCTCATGGCGATGGATCTAGCGTCGACACCGCGCACAGGGATACTGGTCCAGGCCAGCGGCGATGCGCACGTCTCAAACTTCGGTTGGTACGGCTCGCCCGAGCGCGAGATCGTGTTCGATACCAACGACTTCGACGAGACGTTGAAGGCCGCTTGGGAGTGGGATGTGAAACGACTTGCAACCTCTTTCGTCATCGCCGGCAGAGACAACGGTTTCGGCGCAAGACAGCAGCGGAAGGCTGCACGGTTTGCGGTTGATGCCTATCAGGAAGCGATGCGAGGTTCTGCGTCAAGTCCGGTTCTCGATGTGTGGTATGCACAAATGAGCGCTGACGACGCGCTCGAGCGATTGGAAGCCGAGGCCCGCACACACGATCTCCACAAGGCTCAGAAGGCCTTCCGTAAGGCATCAAGGAGAGACAGCCGCCATGTTCTGGGAAAGCTCGCGGAGCACGTCGACGGGCGGTACCGAATCGCCGACGATCCGCCATTCGTTGTACCGCTTCGCTCCATGAGTTTCCCCCTTGATCCAGATCGTGTCCGAGAACTGGTTGCCGAGGTTTTTGGCGGGTACCTTGATTCGGTTAGTCCATCGATTCGAACTCTGATCAGCAGGTTCGACATAGTCGATGTCGCGTTGAAGGTTGTCGGTGTCGGTAGCGTCGGCACCAAGTGCTTCATAGCGATGCTCGAGGGAAACGGGGCTGAGGACGTCCTGTTTCTTCAGCTCAAGGAGGCCGGAAGGTCGGTGCTCGAGGACGAGTTCGGTGAATCGGATCTTGACCACGCTGGGCGACGGGTGGTTGAAGGCCAGCGACTCATCCAGACGACGAGCGACATCATGCTGGGTTGGACAACATCGAGCAGCGGGACTCAGTACTACGTGCGCCAATTGAAGGATATGAAAGCTTCGGCGAACCTTGCAAAGTTCGATCCCGATGACATGGCAACCTATGCACGCGTCTGCGGCGCCGTTCTCGCCAACGCTCATGCCCGAAGCGGCGACCCCGCGCTGATTGCGGGATATCTCGGTTCCAACAACGCGTTCGCGAAGGCTACTACAGAGTTCGCAACCGTCTATGCCGATCAGAACGAACGGGACTACGGGGCCTTCCTCGACTATGTCCGAGGCGGAGATTCACCAGCGGGTTCGTAGCTCGTGATTGACCAGTAGCCTCGCCTGCGGAGGCGACTGCGTGCCTGGTGGACGTCACGGACTTCAAATCCGATGAGGGGGCGAAAGCTCCCTGGCGGGTTCGATTCCCGTCCGCCTCCGCGAAACGTATTACGTATTACGTATTTACGTATTACGACAGGCGCAGACTCGCTCTGCGCCTGTCCCTTACTCGTTTCGGCCGATGAGGGGATCGGCGCCTTGGTACAAGGCGTCGATCTCGTCGCCGAACTTGGCCATCACTGCCCGGCGCTTGATCTTGAGCGACGGCGTCAGCATGCCGTTCTCCGGGGTGAATTCCTCGCCATTGAGCACGAAGTCGCGTACTCGTTCGTAGTGTTTGATCTCTGACTGCACCCTGTCGATCTCGGTCTTGAACAGATCCTTGACCTTCCCATCCTGCAGCAGCGCGTCAAGATCCGACACATCGAGGCCATTGTCTGCGGCCCATTTCTCGAGATACTCAACGTCGGGGACAACGACCGCGACGTTGTGTGGTCGTTGTTCCCCGTACACCATGATCTGGCTGATGAAACCAGACAACTGGAGCTGTTCCTCGATCGGTGACGGAACAACGTACTTGCCGTTCTCGAGCTTGTACTGCTCCTTGATGCGACCTCTGATGAAGAGGTAACCATCGTCGTCGACATGCCCGAGGTCCCCGGTGCGGAAACCGTGATCGTGAGTGAATACCTCTGCGTCGGCTTCGGGGAGGTTGTAGTAACCCATCATCACATTTGGACCGTGGACGATGATCTCGCCGATCTCCTTGTCTCCGGTGATGTCCGTGTCGATCTCGACGGTGACACCAGGTATCGCTCGACCGACTGAGCCGACCCGGCGGGCACCTTTGATGTTGCAGGTGACAATCGGGCTTGTTTCGGTGAGCCCATAACCCTCGTACACGACGATGCCGACCGCTGAGATGAACTCGGCTACCTCTGTCGAGATAGCGGCCCCGCCCGAGAATGCATACCGAAGTCTGCCTCCGAACGCGGCCCGGACCTTTGCGAAGATGATCTTGTCGAAAAGGTTGTTCTTGAGGTCGATCCAGGGGCTTCGCTTGCCCTGCTTCTCCAGCTGAATCCGCTTTCGCCCATTGGCGATGGCGGCATCGAAGAGCTTCTTGGTCACACCGCCCTCGGCCTCCATCCTCTTCTTGAGGCCGTCGTACACCTTGTTGAACACCGTCGGGACGCTGACAAGGATCGTCGGCTTGATCTCAGGCATGTCGCGGATCAGCGTCTTGGCGCTCGTCAATCCGGTGGATGCACCGAAGTAGGTCAACGTGTGCAACTCGACCGTCTGCCCGAACGAGTGAGCCCAAGGGAGGAACGATGCCGATCTGTCGTCCTCCTCGAGGGGGAAGATCTCGGCTATCGCGTTGATGTTCGACGTGAAGTTGCCGTGGGACAGACGAACACCTTTGGGGTCTCCGGTTGTTCCGGACGTGTAGATGAGGCCGGCCAGGTCGTCCGACGATACGACGGCGACCGGAACGGGGCTCGCAGCACCTCGGGCTAGGAGCTCGGTATAGTCGATCGAATCGCCGCCTGCCGGATCGTCGATGACGACGATCGTCTCGAGTTCTGGAAGTTCGCTCGCGATCTCGTCGACCTGTGCCCGAATGCCGTCCGTCGCTGCAAAGAGAACCTTGGCACCACTATCTCTCAGGATGTAGATCCAGTCCTTCTGGGTTTGTGCTTCGTACATGGGAACCCAAGCTGCGCCGAGCGAGTACGTCGCATACGCGCCGACCGCCCATTCGGCGCGGTTGTCCGATATTGCAGCGACGCGGTCGCCGTGGCCGACACCGAGCGACGCAAGCCCACCGCGTGCCTTGCCCACTGCATCACCGAACTCGCCATATGACATCCAATGCCACTCGCCGTCGTTTCCGCGTTGTCCGAAGAGGGGGTTGTCCGGGTAGTTGGCGACACTGTTCGTGAGCAGGTCGGCAAGAGTGGCGATCTGAGTGGTCATCGAGTTCCTTTCCGATTTCTATCCCGGACATTAGGCGTTTTGGGGGAATCATGGGCCAGAAGCCTGACGCCTGATACCTGACACCTGTCTTACACTGCCTCCATGGCCAATCACGAAGAACTCGGGGTGCTCATCCGCGAGGCGCGCCTCAAGAGAGGGATGTCGCTTGGTCAACTCGCATCGGCAGTTGGTCGTTCGTCGTCTTCGGTGAGGCGCTGGGAGCGCGGCGACGTCGCCCCAGCGGCCACCGTGCTTCCGAAGCTTGCAGCGATTCTCGAGATCGATCCTCCTGCCATCGAGGAGGCGAAGATGTCCGGAGATGTCTTTCAGAGTGAGGTCCCGTCCGATACTTCGGACGGACGCGTGTCAACGGTCGAACAGCCCGTGGTCGTAGAAGTCGAGGCATCCATCGTGCCGACCGGTCAAGCTACAGAGGAGCGGGCGACGCGGGGCGGCGGTTTGATCTCGGATGTTTGGGTAGCCCTCACGAGTGGCGATCGGAGCTGGCTTGGCTGGCTCAGAGGGCTTCTCACGGCTGGAATCCTGATCTTCATGCTCTTCGTCCTGATCTGGGCGATCGGAGAGCTGTTCGATGCGTTTCGAGCTGTTCTCGAGTCGTTCGACGTCGGGTCCGGTGGGGGTCAGAGCCCGTAGCGGACGGTTCGACGCACCCTCAAGCCATCATCAGGGACCGTATGAGGAGCGCAGCCGCCGCACCGCCGCTCACGATCAGGATCGCTGCACGAACCTGCGCCCTGCCGAGACGGTCCTTCAACAACAACGAGATACCGTAGCCGACGACTACGGCCGGGAAGAGAACTGCTGCCACTCGTACGTCGGTCCATGTGATGTTCCCGCTGGCGAACCTGAAGAGCATTGAGGTTGTCAAACCGAAGCTGAATACTGCGGCGAGTGTGGATCTGATGGTGTCGGAGTCCTCAGCTGAGTACAGCAGTGCGATCGGCGGTCCCCCGATCGATGCGACAACACCCGTTGCACCCGAACCGACTCCGGCAGCGAATTTGGTCGTGGGGGTGCGTCTGACATGGATGCCCTTCGCGATCACAACCACAGCAACGAGGACGATCAGCGCGATGAACATATCGAGTGTGCGTTGGGACAGCACTGCGAGCAACACCACGCCGAGGAATGCTCCGGGAATACGACCACCGATGATCCACCAGAACCCGTGCAGGTCGATGGCGTGTCGCTCTCGCCAAGCCATCGTGGCGGCGAGCGGTAGGGCTATGAGCAGTTGGGGTACGGGAGCGAGATCTGGATGGATCAGCGACAACAACGGCACCGAGACCATTGCGAACCCAAGCCCGACGGTTCCCTGGACGCTTGCAGCGCCCACGGTGACGATGAGAGCGAGCGCCCAGGCAAGGAGAGACATCAGAGGAGGGTAGGCAGCGGACGGAACGCGTCCCCCCTGAAGGGAGGACGTGCTGCTTCCCTGAAACCTGA
>CAZWMX010000004.1:8061-32595 GCA_964635205.1 uncultured Acidimicrobiaceae bacterium
GCTGACCTATCCACCATGTCCATGTGGATCGATGTGTCTTCCTGGGCGATTGGTGGTCTGGCGAGGATGTACGAGAGCCATACGACGAGTCCGCCGGCCACGAGTCCGGTCAGCCCGGCAAGAGCAACCATCTCCACGACACCCAAGGTGGCTGTGCCTTCGTCGATACTCCCGAGCACCACCACGCCGAGAGGGAAAACCGCCATACCGATCGCGGGGGCAACCACTATGCCTAGCGGGGCGATCACCGCGAGGGACGCCGACGCTGCATCAGGATCGATGGCCCTCGAAACGGCTTTCGTCGCCGCAGCAGCGACGAATCCACCGAACGCACTCGTCAGAATCACCATGATCCAGAGTGCGGACGCTGGAGCGGCGAAAACCGGGACGACCCTCGTGCCATCCACGACGGCACTGACCGATGGGACACCACCGGTCGCGCCAACGTACAGCATGAGTGAGAGTGCCAAGACGACGCCCGTGAGAGCGCCAACGATGAACGCTGTGATGTAGCTCGGCTTCATGGCGGCCAGTGTACCCAGTCTCTCGAGGCCAAGGCCTGCTAGCGGTTGCAGACATCGGGGGCGTAGATCCCGACGATCCTGTCGGTGTCGCTCTCGCCCTGAACGGGACCCCACAACAGCAGATTTCCGGATGTGGATCCCTCAATGAGGTACACATCGCCGAGTTTCGGATCGATGGCAAATGACACCGTCTGGCTCTTGTAGATCTCCTTGAGATCCGCAACGGTGTCGCCGACCTTGAGACCGCTCAGCGTCTCGAGCTGGGCCGTTGCGTCTGTGGCATCGCCGAATGCGAGGTCCTGGCGGTATCCGTTGTAGATCTCCTGTCCACCCGGTTTCGTCACTATTGCAGCGTACGTCCCAAACGTGATGATCCTCTCCAGGTCGCCGGGGCAGACACCGAATCCATTGGTCGACACCTGCCAACCTGTGTCATCGGTGGCCGGGCCGAACGATGCAACGAAACGGCCGATCGCAGTTGCAGCTTCATCGCCGAACTCGATGTCGAGGATGTCGTTGTCGTTGATGCGCATCCCGTTGGTGATCATCTTCTGCTTCTCGACGGGGATCGGCGGGTCCACGGGTGGGTACGGATCGGTTTCGGGAACAGTTGTTGTCCCCGAACCATCGGTCGTTGTGGTCGCCTCTGAACCATCGGTCGTTGTGGTCGTCTCTGAACCATCGGTCGTTGTGGTCGTCCCGACGGCTGTTCCCGAATCGTCCGGCCTGAGAAGCTGGAAGACCGCAACGGAGAGAGCGATCAAGAGAAGTCCGATGATCAGCCCTGTGAGCAGCGGTGAGCTCGGCGGTTGGGCTGGTGGTGTTGTTGGTGGTTCCATCGGGGGCAGAGGGTCATCGCCGGAGATGTTGGTCAGATCGGCATAGGGATCTGTCCATCCGGGTGGGTCCGAGTATGGATCTTGGGGAGTCGTCACTCAGTTCCTCGCAAAGGCTTGTGCCATTGTACGGCTTACTCGTCCAGGGCTGTGGACTCTTCGGCGTCTTCATCCTCAATCGGGAGGTTTCCGCCATAGGCGTTGATGAGCACCTCGTCGAACGGCGTGGTCGCCACGAGGATCGATTGACCAGACTTGGAGCGTGTCAGCCGAACAGGGATCTCGAGACGCTCGATGTCCTCGAGGTTGGTATCGCGCAAGCCCCATGCCAGGCTCACTGCGCCGGCGAGACTGAGCGTGTCATCGAGAACGAATGCATCAGCAAGGCTCGCGACCTGTGCAGTGAGCTCTGTGGGGGAGTCGAAGGATTGGAGTTTCTTGAAGAGCTCGATGATCACGTCTTGTTGGTTCTGATTGCGCGACAGATCACCCGCACCCGGGACTGACTTCCATGAACCGTTGATCTTCTGGAGCGTGTGCCGTGACCGCACCCATGCAAGTGCTTGGTCTCCGGCGGCGTTCGTACACCCGGCAGGGAGGGAGAGCCCTGCCTTTTCGTCGTATACCGGATATTCAACGCAGATTTCGACTCCACCGACCGCATCGATGATCTCCTCGAAACCGTCGAAATCGAATCTCGCAAAGTGATCAACCTCTATACCTGTGAATTGCCCCACCGTGTATGAGAGAAGGCTCGGTCCGTTGATGCCCTTGTTCTCGCATCCATGGATCAGTGCGTTGACTCTGCTGTATCCCCCCGTGCATGCGTTCTCGACATACAAATCGCGAGGTATCGACACCATGAACGGTTGTGCGCTGTTCGTTGGTCGGACGAGATACAGGATCACGTCTGCTGCTCCCGAGTCATTGTCTCCCCCGATGAGTAGGAAGGTTTCATATGCCTGCTCAGGGGCGGTGGTCAGGGGTAGGTCGGCAGGTGGTTCTTCACCGGCCGAGAGCTCGATGTCGTACTCACCCGGAGAATCGCTCTCCGTCTGGGGCGCGGTCACGCCGGACGTATCGAGTGTCTCGGTTTCGACTCTGTTCCACGAGTACCACAGCTGTGCTCCGGTGTACATACCAAACGTGGCGAGCAGCACCAGCGTTGCAGCAACACCATGGAGAAGGGCTCTGCGCCACCACACTGGTGCGAGTCGATGGGCCCCCGTCGAACGGTTCCGAACGTAGCCGAGCACAGGTGCTCCGGCGTCCTCGAGGTCGTGAATTGCAGCGGTGACCGTCGCGGGATCTGCCGAATCAGCAAAAACCAGGATCGTGCCATCTGCGTGTGTGCCGAGTTGTGGGGTCGCGCTCGACCATAGAACGGGGGGAACGTCAATGAGTATCAGATCGGCGCGCTCCGAAATGATGTCGATTGCATCGGCCACGAGAACTCCATCGAGTCCTTCGGCATCTGAGAGAGAGTCCCCGGACGGAAGCATCGGGAAGCGAGTCCCGTCGGCGAGATCCCACATTCTCGCAGCTTCGGACAGTGTCGAAGTTCCAGCGGCGACATCAGAGAGACCAGGGGAACTTCCGGTGGAGAGGAATCGCCCGAGGCCGTTCGGCGACGGGTCGGCGTCGACGAGCATGGTTCTACGCCCGGCCTTGGTCGCAGCGATCGCAAGATTGAGTGCGACCGTCGACGCACCCTGACCGGGGCCGGGAGAGCTGATGAGCAGGGTTTGCCCTGTGGTTCGTCCTTCGATCTCCCGGAGTAGTCCGGTGTAGCGATCTATTGCGGCACCGTCGTTGAGCGTTGGTGCCGGCCCGGATGTGTCCACAGGGATGGAGCTGAGGAGGGCGAGCCGGTCGATTGATGACTCGAGGCTCGGGCCCGCAGTCAGGCGGGAGACGAGCCACCAAACGAATGTGGTCACGGTGCCGGCAGCTACGCCGGCGGCAATGATCCCGAGGTTCGTGTCCCAGGCTGTGACCCCGAGGAGGAACACGACGACGGCGGCGGTCGCCGACAGGATGTTGGCTGCTGTGAAGACACGCGTGTGCAGGGGTTGCCTGGTTTCGCTGGATTGTGCGCCACTCACGAAGCCCCCTTGGCACAAGGCACGATTGTCACGGCTGCATGGTACGCACTCTGTGGCATAGGGTGTGTCGGATCAATCCGTGGCCTGGCACGGATCCGGCGAATAGATACCTTCAACGGTACCTTGTGGCTCCGTGCTCGTCACCGGGCCCCAGAGCAGCAGCTCCCCACCATCGAGCAGCCTGAAGTGATCCTTACCCTGGATGATTTCGAACGAGACCGTGTAGAAGCTGTATGTGCTCTGGAGGACCTCAACAGTGTTGCCGATCCGAATGCCCGACAATGTCTCCAGCATCGGATCTGGTGTACCAGCACCGGTTGTCTCGTACCGGTAGGCGATGAATTTCGCATCCTCCGTGTAGCCGTCGAAGATTGCCTTCAGATCACCCCATTCGAGCCAGTACCACTCTTGAGACGCGCAAAGGTCCGAGTCGATTCCCGCCGCTTCGACTGCTCCGAGGCTGGCGACGAGTGCACCAGCGGCGTCGGTGATGGGCGATCCAAGTGTGATCGGACCGACTCCTGAAGCTTTGAGTCCCAGCTCTGTCTTCGGTATCGGATCGCCGACCGCCCCCCACGCGTCGGCCGAAGGGTATGCAACAGTTGTCGTGGTGCTTGTGCTCGTGGTGGTGGTGCTCGTGGTGGTGGTAGCCGGCTCCGTTGTTGTGGTCGTCGCCTCGGTTGTTGTTGTGTTCCCGGCCGCGATGGGCTCGTCTGACTTGGTACCGCCTCGGTTGACGAACACGAGCATCCACAACGCGACTACAGCAACCAGCAGGACGAGGGGTATCAGCCATTTCGCCATGCCGCGTCTTGGTTCCGGTGGGAGCGTCCATTCGTCGAAGTCGAACTCTCCAGTGTCGTCGAGCTCTGGCGGCGATTGCGGGGGAGGGATCGCAGTGGAACCCTGGGTCGTGGAGGCTGCCGCGGCGGATACCACGCCGGCAGGGGCAGCAGCAGCCGGCGGAGTTGCAGCGCTCACGCTCACATCGATCCACGGTTTCCCACATTTGGGACACAGGGTCTCGTCCGCGGGACGAGTTGTTCCGCAATGGATGCAAACGGGAAGGTTCGAAGAGGTATTCGTCATGGCGGGAAGGTTACGGACGAACGCCGAATACAAGGTGTCTTTGCAGGCGACAGGCGACAGGCGACAGGTCACAGGCAAGAAGCTCACAGTCGACAGTTCACAGCAAGAGATGTTGCTGAACTGAAAACTGTGAACTAAGAACTGTGAACTGTCAGATCATCTCGCTGCAGGGTCTGACGCTGGCTTCGATGGTTGCGGCCGCGAGCTCAACGAGCATGGCGTCTCTGGCCTTCTGCCACGGTTCGTGGAGAGCGCACAGATCGAACTCGGGGCAGGGGATGCCTCTCTGCACACATCCCTGGTCCTCGATACTGCCCTCGATGACTTCGATCACCTCGAGAACGGAGACGTCCTTCAGGGATGCGAGAAGCCGATAGCCACCTCGCGGTCCGGGTGTGGAGGATATCCAGCCCGCCTTCACCAGGGGCGAAATGACCTGTGGTAGGTAGTGTGTCGTGATCCCGAGTTTGTCGGCGAGCAGTTTCCCTGCCATGGTCTCGCCCTCTGCATCTCCGATGCATCGCATCGCCTTGAGAGCCAGGTCTGATTTCTTCGTCATCTCGAGCCGCACGGCAGTTCCTTAGTTCTATGGAATGCAATATAGGGAGTGAGCGCGGTGTAGACACCGATTTTCCCGTTACTTCCGTAAACAACTGAGGGTCCCCCGGCCCCGGGGACCCTCAGTTCGTTGAGTTCCTGGCTAGTTCTGGGCCTTCAGATATGCAGCGACGTTGAGGAGATCCTGGTCACTGAGCGCCGGGTTTCCTCCCCTGGGAGGCATGGCGACTCCCGTCGTGTTCGCGGGGTCATCGACCGAACGACCCGTAGTGACGAAGGCTGCGAGATCACTCTCGGACTGCGAGGCCACGAAGTCACTTGGTGCGAGCGGCTTCCCGAGTCCGTCGACACCTGCGAGATCACCGCCGTGACATGCACTGCACGTGGCCTTGTAGACATCGACGCCCGCGGCCGGGTCGCCTGCACCCGGCGCTGGAGGTGCGGCCGTGCCGCCATCGCCGCCGTCCCCGCCACCGCACGCGGCGAGTACGAGAGCGAGCGTGGCGACGAGGACGATCAGTTTCTTCACATTCATTCGTTGGATTCCTTTATCCCTTGTGATCATGATCTGTTGAGTCGTTGTCAGCTTCCGTATTCATGTCTATGTGGTGGTCGCCGACGAGTCCGTCTTGCTCGGGCAGTGCGAACACGACGTCCCATCGGATCACCTCTCCGCCCACGTCCGATGCAAATACCTCGGCTTTCGCCTCGTTGTTGAAGGCGACGATTCCGTGCCCCATCGGCGTGTTGACCGATAGCGTAGCGACGAAGTAGGCATTCGTGACATCCACCCATTCCAGGGTCTCATAGTCGTGTACCCAGGTCCTGGTGGGATCGATTGCATCCTTCGTCGCCCTTTGGGTCAGGATGAGTCCACCCAAGTCGTCAAAGAGTTTCTCTGTGCCGTCCTCCAGCGTGTACGCGGCAGCGAACTTCGCTTCGCTCGCGATCATCCCGCATTGGACGCAGATGTCCCTGCCGTACTGGATCTCCGGAGGTCCGGATGCGTCCGACGAGCTGCACGCCGAAAGCGTCAGCATCGTGAGCACCGCCACAACGAAGGTGAGCCGTTCGATCACACATCACCGCCATGGGAGAAGCGGATCCAGGCCACCAACGTCGGAACCACTGCCCAAATCGCCACCACAGTGAACAAGATCCAGCCGAGCTGGTTCCCGAATGCATCCATCGCGTACCGTCCTGCCGGCCCGAGCACGTCGAGAGACCCGGAGAACGCGGTCAGTGAGGCGAGTCGGAATGCCTCCACAGGATTCAAGATCGCTGAGACCAGGAGGCCCCAGGTCGGCACTTGTGTTGCCACTGAGGTCCCCATGACACCTAGATCCCCGAGGAACGCGAACCCAAGCCACAGGAAGATGGAGACGCCGAGCGCGGCGCTTCCACGCCTCGTGAACGTCGATACGAGCATGCCGAACCCGAGCATCGAGATGGCCAGAAGCCACGACAGCACAGCGATCCGAACAAAACTGGCAGCGTTCGCTCCACCGCCCTGAGCGACGGTGATCATGCCAGCCAGGCCGAAGCCGCCGAACACCGTGGCACCAAGAGAGACAGCGAGCCCGAGGTACGTGCCTATGAACGCCTCGCTTCGAGAGATCGGATGACTCAGAAGGAAGCGAAGTGCGCCGCTCTCTCTTTGTCCCGCGATCGAGTATGCGCCGAGCGTGAGACCCATGAGAGGAATGATGATTTGCGCCAGCGCAACGAGGGATGCTGCGGTGCGGCCAAAGGTGCCGTATCCGGTCACCTGGGAGCCGGGGAGTGCAACCGAGGCCATGAAAGCCGCGAGGCTGGCGAATGCAACGGTCCACATCCAGAACCATTTCGATCTGATGGCGTCCCTGACCTCTTTCGCTGCGATCACACCGACGAGAGATGGCTGCAGCCGTTCAGTCACAGACTCGATCTGTAGTGTTGTCATCGCCACACCTCCAAATCGGCAATCTTGATACCAGCCTGTTGGAGAGCGGCGATGGCCTCGCCCTTGCCTTGCGATGACACCTCGACGAGCACACCCCTGGAGTTCAGCTTTACGTTGAATCCGAGATCCTTGAGAACAGCCAGGGCGTTGTTCGATGACCCATTGGCGAGGATCAGATGTAGCCACGCATGCAGTCCGAGTTCCTCCGCGAGGTCAGATGGGTCGCAGACCGCCGTGATCTCGCCGTCTTCCATTGCGACAACTCGGTCGACGAGCATGGCCATCTCTTCAACGTGGTGCGAGGTGACGATGAGTGTTCGGCCTTCGTCCCTGAGCCCTTGGAGGAGTTCGATTGCGGCGTCCCGTGACCGTGCGTCGAGGTTCGATGTCGGTTCGTCCAACAACAGGATCGGAGGGTCTGGCAGCAACGCAGAGGCAATACCGAGCCGTTGCTTGAGACCTCCCGACAGCTCTCGCACTTTCTTGTGTACGTGATCGACGAGTTCCATCTGTTCACACACGTGGTCGACTCGTTCCGGCGCTATGCCCCTCAGGGCAGCCGAATAGTCGAGGAGGTCGACCACCGTCATCTCGTCGTAGAACGACAGCTCCTGGGGTACGTAGCCCATGGCCCGTCTCACAGACTTGCCGTGCTTGTTGGCATCGAGCCCACCGATGCTGATGGTCCCCTCATATGAGACGAGGCCAAGGATGCATCGCACAACCGTTGTCTTTCCTGCGCCGTTGGGACCCCAGAGCGCGACGGACTCTCCAGACTCAACTTCCAGCGAGAAGTCCTTGACGACTTCTGCCTTCCGATAGTGTTTTGAGAGACGCTCTATGACGATCACGCGATCGCCTCCTTGTTGGAATGACGGCGACGGCGCCTCGATGGGATGAGAACAACTGCGGCTGCCCCGGCGACCATGATGATCGATGCCAGCGTCAGTGCAGGCGTCTCGGATCCGGTCTCGAGGGCACGGGTCAGTGGCAATGCGGGACGCCCCACCAGCGGATAGTCGTCCTGGACCAGCGGATCAGGCCGCAGGACGGGGAACATCTCCGCTGCCAGAGCGATGGCCATGGCCGCAGGCGTTTCCTGGAAGAACTGGAGATCGGGATACTTGTCTGTCAGCGTGTTGTACAGATCGTCGACCTTGTAACTCACGTCGCCGATGCCGTTCCTATCGGCGTCGTAGCCGGCGAAGTCGCTCCAGTAGTTGCCTCGTGCATCAACGGACCAAACGTTGCCGTCGAAGTTGCCCGTCGATGTGACACCAACCTGCTCCACATTGTCGATGAAGGCATTGCCGTAGATGTTGTTGTTACTGACGGACGGGAGGAACAGTATGCCTATCTGGTTGTACGCGAAAAGGTTGTTGCGCACCCAGCCCTGCGAGTTGACGGACGAGGGGCTGTTGTCGAGAAAGAGGCCTGCACGGTTTGCAATGAATCGGTTCCCTTCGACCACGAAGTCGTCCATGTCCTTGAAGCCGATGCCGTATCCACTCGGACCGGTGTTGTTTGCAAACACGTTGTTGCGGAATGTCACCCCGATGCTGTACATCATGTAGGCGCCAACGGAGTTGTCGATCAGGTGGTTTCCCTCAACGACTGCCCCGTCCGAGTACATGAAGTGGAGTCCGTAGCGGCCTCCGTAGATCTCGTTGTCTCGCAGGGTGGCGTCGTCGGTGAACCACATCACGACATCCCTGCCATTGCGGACCACATTGCGCTCGACGACCGAACGCTCGCTCTCCCACAGACGAAGGCCGTCTCCCCTGTTGGCGATGTAGATATCCTCCTTGGCGCCGACGATGTTGTCCGAGACGATCGAGTCTCTCGCTCCGAGGAGGTAGATGCCAAAGAGCACGTCTTCGAGGCGATTGTTCCTGACGGTGACCCTCAGGCCGCGGGCGGTGATGCCGGCATCCTCATGATCGAGTGACGCCCCGCTGCCCCTGATGATGAGGCCCTCGATCGTGACGTCGGGCGCATCGATCTCGATGACGGTGCCGACGCCGCCTCCGTCGACGATCGGCCAGTCGAGTCCACGGATCGTCAGTGGCTTGTCGATCATCACACCGCCGGTGTAGGTGCCGGGTTCGAGATCTATCACATCACCGGATGCGGCGTCATCGATGATCGACTGAAGGTCGATGATCGCGTTCTCAGCCGCAGACGCCATCGGGACTGATGCAAATACGAAACCGACCATCAACAGAGCGAAGACCCTGCGCATCAGCCGGCCTCTTTCCCGGCCTCGATGAGAGGCTTGTACGCCTTGCGGTGGTAGAACAGACCCGCAGCGGCCAAACCACTCGCTAGGAACGCGAGGATGAGACCGGGGCCGGGGAGGGCAAGTGTGTCGAACTGGGCGATCTCTGCCGGGCCGAATATCGGTGGCGTGAACTCGCCTACCGCGGCCGCCAAGGGCGCCGCCGGGTCGAGATTGTGTCCGAAGTTCCACAGCCAGTACTGCAGGTCTGCGAGGAACACGAGAGGGAACACCAGGGCTGGTGCCACGAGAAGCAGCACCCAGCGCGAGTGGATGAGGAGGGCCGCAACCAGCAGTCCGGCGAGCACGATGATCGCGGCGATCGCCACTGAACGCTCGAACGTGGCTGCGTCGTTGAACGAGCCGAGTCCGACATAGTGGTTGAGGCCCTCCAACTCTCCAACGTCTCCTTCGAGACGATTGGCGTAGGCGGTGATTGTCAGCCCGTGCGGAAACTGGGGCGCCTTGAGCCGAAGGACCCAGTACGGCACCAGGAGTGACACCATCAGCAGCAGCGCTGCCGCACTGAACAGCCACGTTGGCAGCCGATAGCGATCTGCGTGCTCCTGCATCTCCTCCCGTGAAACACGGGGCCCCAGAATCCGGTCAGTGACTGACATATCGTATTTCTTCTAGCCTGCCGGCTCCACGAGGAAGTATCCGGCCATCTCGAGATGCAGCGCCGAGCAGAACTCGGTGCAGTAGAACGGGAAGGTACCGCTCTGGCTCGCCGTGAACTTCATCGTGGCGGTTTCACCGGGCTCGAGGCTCAGGTTGATGTTGTACGCGGGAAGTGCGAACCCGTGTGTCGCATCAATCGACCAGTCGACGTTGGTGATGTGCCACGTGACCTCGTCACCTTCCTTGAGTTCGATGCGGTCCGGTGTGAAGTGGCTGCGAACTGCCGTCATCCAGATCTCGACACTGTTGCCATTGCGTTCGACCCGTTCGTTGCCCGTGACCGGGGCGTTCGGATCGACCGACATCGTCTCAGGGTTCCAGCCGACCTCGGGATACACCTCGAACGGATTGAGCTTGTCTGCCTTGATGATCTGCGCATAGTGCGGTTCACCCATGCCGAGAGCCATGTCGTAGAGGACCTGCATACCGCCGGTCTCCGGATTGGTGTCGTTCGACTGGCTGATGTCGACCAACTGCAGGTTCTGCGGCAGCAACGGACCCGGCGGGAAGAAGCGATCGATCGACCACTTGTTCAGAGCTACGAGGTAGCCGCCATCAGGGCTCACCGTGTCTCCGCCGGCAACAGCCAGGTGACCGATGTTGTATTGGACCGGCAGTGTGCCTTCGAGCTTCCAGCCGTCATCGCCGCGGTAGTTGTCGCCGCCAAGGCTCCATTTCGCGACCGTGCTGTCGAGGAAGATGCTCGTGTAGGCATATCCGTCCGGACCGAACTCCGTGTGGAGCGGCCCGAGGCCAACCTCGACCTGAGCCTCGACAACCGAGTCGAAGTCGAGTACTGGAACACCGTACGGGTCCAGATCCCAGTTCTCTTCGTCGATTGCCTTCATCATCTTCTCAAACGAGTAGATCGTCGTATGAGGGTCGAGCTTGCCTGACACGACGATGTAGTCACCCTTTGGGGCCACGTCTGAGCCGTGTGGGCTCTTCGGCTCGGGTGCGAAATACAGCAAACCCTCGTCGAGGCTTGTCTGGAGACCGATCACGGGGAACCCGTTCACATCGAAGGTGTTGCCTGCCCGAGCGACTTCGACGGCCTTGTCCAGATTGATGATATGTAGGTAGTCCCGATCGCGAGCCGAGACTCCCGCCTCGAATGGTTCGCCCTCGCCGTCCACGCCGGACCCTGTAGCGAGTTCCGTGTTGAATGATCCGCAGAACACCCATCCTTCGGACTCGAGCTTGCCGGAGTCGCACAGATCCTGCCAATACGGAGGCAGCTCCATTGCGAAGGACTTGCTCTCGTCGACGCGTCCGGCCTCGCGGTCGAACTTCCAGAACGTGACCATGCCCTTGTACTCGGTGTCATACGACTCGAGCGGTGCATACTCCCAGCCGTTCGGTGTCGCGTACTGGCCACCCTCGATCACCCAGTCCGTGTTCGGTGTCACCTTGGTGCCACCGTGGTCGTTGATCGCAATGGGGTTCTTGACGATCTGCTTCACCTCGAAGTCCCTGAGATCGATGACCGCGATCCTGGCGTTGGCCTTGTCGTTGATGAATACGAACTCTCCGTCGTACTCACCTGCGGTCTCCGACAATGCAGGATGGTGCGTGTCAGCCCAGTTGACTTCGATGCCGTTGATATCTCCTTGCGCCAGAATCTTCTCGGTTCCCTCGTTCCCGAATCCCCAACCCTGCCAAGGCTCAGGCGTGAATACCGCGATCGTCTTCAGGATGCGCATCGAGGGAACGCCGATGACGAACATCTGACCCGATTGTCCTCCCGAAGCGAACATGATGTACGGATCCCACTCGCCCGAAGGCAAGTACGTGAGTCCTGCCGCTAGAAGCTGATCGTCCGACAACGGTCCGAGTCCCGCTGCCTCTCTTCTCGTGTTGATATCCTCCGTTGACGCTGAATCCGACGTGCCTCCGCTGGTGCAAGCTTGCAGCACCAATGCGAAAGCGGCGATCGCTGCCACCGCCACAAGAATCGATCGACGACGCCACCAGGGCGTTCCGGATCCTCGACTCATTTCCATTCTCCCTTTCTAATGCTGTGCGCCGAGAACCTCTCCGAGGTTCGTGGCCGCCAGCTCTTCCAATAGGGCCTCACGTGCCCGGGTCCATGGTTCATGCAGAGCGCATGGTTTCTGGATCGGGCGCATGAGGTCTCCGTGCATACATCTGTCTCTGTCTGTGGTCCCCTCGACTGTTTCGATGAGGTCGAGAACGCTGTGGTTCGACACGTCGAGCGACAGCCTGTAACCACCGTTGGGTCCTGTGGCTGAGCGCACCCACCCTGCTCGCGACAGCGGTCCCATGACGGTTGCGAGGTAGTGCGGCGAGATCGAAAGGGCTTCCGCGATTTTGGGCCCGTTTGCGAATTTCTCTGGGGTCCGAGAGATCACGCTCAACGCCTGGAGTGCCAATTCTGACTTCTGGGTGAGTTCAAGTCGCATTCACTATTCTTCAGTAACCGAGTTCCTGACTTTACAACTCCGCAATAATACCAAATCGAAGACCCAATGCCACTTCCATGTAGGAGATACGAGTTCGGCCGCCGGGACGGTGCTTGGAATCGAGAGGCGCCTATTGGGGGATGGCGATCATGTCCGCGAGCTTGCTGTTGCCGAGTTCGCTGAGGAGGGCGGTGCGAGCGCGTCTCCAGGGTTCGTGGAGTGCACACTGATGGTTGGTGTCGTGTTGGGGTCCGAGGTGGAGACAACGCGAGTCGTCGAATCCGCCTTCGACAGCTTCGACGAGATCAAGAAGTGAGGCGTCCGTCAGTACCGTCGTGATGGTGTAACCACCTTTTGGACCAGATGTGGATTCGACCCACCCGGCACGGGTGAGGGGCGCCATTACATGAGGGAGGTACTGCGTCGTGATATCGAGTTCCTCAGCGAGGATGGTCCCGGTAACCCTGTTGCCGCCCGATATTGTGATGTACTCGAGTGCCCTGAACGCGAGGTCGGTCTTCTTTGTGAGTTCCAGCCGCATTTCACCTCCGACCTCGCCAGTTCTATATTTCCTAATTCCCTAACTGTGCAATTATACCTTCGATTGCTCCGCATGTCCGACTATTTCGCTCTGCTTCCGGTCACCGCTGCAATACCGGCGAGGGCGAGGTAGGTGAACCCCGCAGTCAGCCGTGTCGCGCGCGCCGCTCCGGGCCGACGTCTGAAGAGATCGCCGAGACTTCCGCCGATCATCGCGTAGATGGAGTCGGACAGCAGTCCGATGGTTATGAGGGTCATGCCGAGAACGAACGTCTGCAAAGCCGGGTTCGGCGATGTTGCATCCACGAACTGGGGCAGGAATGCGAGAAAGAAGATGGCGACCTTGGGGTTCAGGACGTTCACGAGAACCCCTTGGGTGAAGACCCGATGCAGTGACTGTGGCTGTGTATCCGGCCCGGTGAACTCTGTGTCTCGTGCGGTCAGTGTGCGGTAACCGATCCATGCAAGGTAACCGACCCCGAGCCACTTGACCACTGAGTATGCGTACGCAGAACTTGCGAGTATGAGGCTCAGACCGGCCACCGCCGCGAGCACGTGGACCGCCGACCCGAGATTCACTCCGACCGCTGAAACCAGACCAGCGGTTCTCCCCTGGCTGACGCTGCGCGTGAGAATGTAGATGACTGCCGGTCCGGGTATCACAACGAGAACGAGTGAGGCGAGGGCAACCACAAGGACTGTATTCGGGTCTGGCATGCGCCGATACTATTGGAGGTGCGAAGATTCGATACAGCAAGGAGCGGAATGACCGACGGAACATCACCAGAGAACCGGGATTGGTTCGTGCCTGCGATCCTTGTGGCCATTGTCCTTGTTCTGGCAGTGATCATCGGTGTCGTTGTCGGCATACGTGCCACAGGGCGGGACGATGACTCGGTTGCAGCACAGCTCGAACGGTGGTCATCGTGCCTGCGGTCCGAGGGCGCCAATGTTCCGCTTGTGGAGTCGCTGCGCGGCGGTGGTTTCAGGGTGACGGTTGATGGGTCACTCATCGATGAAGGTCTGGATCGTGAGTCGCTCGGACCCGCTCTTGACTCCTGCAAGGGCGAGGCACCTGATGGAATCCGCCAGATCATGTCGGTCCTCGACACCTTTCCTCGCCTACCGTTCGATGAACTCGACTTCGGTGCGTTCGGATCCAACGAAGCACACGGCCTACCGTTCGGAACGCTCGATGACGCCCCTCGTGACTTCGGTGGCGACCGGCGCAGCATCGCTGAGGTGTGTGAGCGCATCGAGCAAGAAGCAGCGAATGAGGCGAACATCCCGCGGTGGATGCAACGAGCCTGTCGGCACTTCCCGTAAGAAGTCGATCTGCCGGTAGTTGCGGGAACTCCCTACCTTCGGTTGGTGAAGAAAAGGGGTTCACAAACGTCGGTGGCTGTGTGATATTGATGTGCGCGCCCCGGATAGGTGGATCCGGCACTTCGAGACGACCGACCGTATGACCGCCATCGAAGACGACCGTCGATCTGTTGGAGGACACGGAATGACGACCGGCTCAAAGCCCCGCAAGTCAATCGTTAACAGAGCAGTTCGCGAACGCGAAGAGGCCAAGGAGCGGATGGACCGCGACACGCTCAGCCGATCCGTCAAGGATCGCGATCGGTCCAAGCTCACGGATGATCGAGGTCGTCTCACCACCGACCTCGTCAGCCAGTACCTCACTTCGATCGGCGAATTCGAACTTCTCACGGCTGAGAACGAGGTTGACTACGCCCAGAAGATCGAAGCAGGCCAGGCAGCCGAGGAGCGCCTCGAAGTCGCGGACTTCAAGACGAAGGGCGAGCAGATCCTCCTGAAGCGACAGGTGCGTCGTGGCGCCGAGGCCAAGGACGCGTTCCTCACCGCAAACCTCAGGCTCGTCGTGGCGAATGCCAGACGTTACGCGAACACGTCCGGCATCGACTTCCTCGATCTCATCCAGGAGGGGAACCTTGGATTGATCCGCGCAGTCGAGAAGTTCGACTGGCGCAAGGGTTTCAAATTCTCGACCTATGCGACGTGGTGGATCCGTCAGGCGATCACTCGCGCCATTGCCGACAAATCGCGCACGGTACGGATTCCCGTCCATCTCCACGACACACTCGCCGCAGTGCGGGCAGCCCAGGCATCCCTCAAGGCTGAACTCGGCCGGGATCCGAAACCTGAAGAGATCGCAGAAGAGGCCGGTGTCGAGGTTTCCAAGGTGGAGCTTGCTCTGGCCGTGGCTGATACCGTCAGCCTTGAGCAGCCGATTGGCGAGGATGGTGCGCAGCTCGGTGACTTCATAGAGGATCAAGATGCCGCGGATCCTGTCAGGGTCACCGAGGAGCTCGACGTCGCGAACTCTCTTCGCAAGTCGATTGAGAGACTGCCGATGCGAGAGGGCCGGATCCTCGCTCTTCGGTACGGGTTCTACGACGGCATTCCCCGGACCCTCGAGGAGATCGGCGAGGAGTTCAATCTGACGCGTGAGCGTATCCGTCAGCTCGAGAAGCTCGCGCTGTGCCGATTGCGCCATCCGAGCTTCGGGATCAGGGAACAAGACCTGATCTAGCAGTTCACAGCAAGCACGTGAACTGTGAACTGTGAACTGTTGACTGCCTCATGTTTTGACTTTCCCGACTGACTCGGTTCGGGTACCGTGGGATTCGGAGGTGGAACATGCGGGTTGCAACACTCGTTGGCGGGGAGGCGGAGATCGTTGGCCCCGCAGCAACTCTGATGGACGTGGCCCAAGTCATGGCGGACCATCAGGTCGGGGCGGTCGCTGTCGTGGACCGTACGGGCTTGGTAGGGATCTGCACAGACCGTGATCTCGCAATGGCAATCGCCCGCGGATGTGAGCCGGGTGACGAGGTCTCGACATGTATGACCGAGGCTCCAGATGTCGTCGACCCTGATACTCGTGTCCGTGATGCAGCCGCTTGGATGCTCGAGACCGGCTATCGTCACCTCCCCGTTGTGTCAGATGGCGAACTCTTTGGAATCATCGACGTGCGCGATGTGCTGTGGGCGCTGGTGGAGGATCAGTAGACAGCTTGCTCGCTCCCGATTCGATTCACCAATCCACATGGCGTGGTTCTCTGCACCGCCTTCCGACCTGCGGAATTGCACACAGTTGCGGCCTGCTGTTCAGATGCCCAGCTCGGCCAACACCGTGTTGATTGCTCCGGAACTCGTCATTACGAAGAAGTGCACCGAAGGAACACCGGACTCGAGGAGCTCGCGGGCCTGTTCGACGGTCCACGCGACTCCGATGTCCCGGGCGTGCTGGGGTGTCGAGCCGATCTCATGGGCCAGAGCCTCGGGGATCTCGCAGTGGAACACAGGAGGGATGGACGTGATCTGGCGAGGATTCGTGAGGACCCGCAACCCGGGGATGATGGGCACGTCGATACCCTGGCTCCGGCACTCATTGACGAACGAGAAGTAGTAGCGGTTGTCGAAGAACATCTGAGTCACGATGTACTCGGCACCGGCCTCCACTTTCTGCTTCACCCGTTCGACATCCGCCCTCAGGTTCGGTGCCTCGAAATGCTTCTCGGGATATCCCGCTGCACCGATACAGAACTCCGTCGGGTATGGGTCCGCGAGGTCCTCGAGATACCGGCCTTGGTTCATCGCGGTGATCTGGCCGATGAGATCGCTCGCGTAGTCGTTGCGAGTTCGGCTGTTGTCCAGCGGTTTCTGGCGCCCAGACGAGTCACCCCGGACAGCGAGGACGTTATCGATGCCGAGATAGTGCAGCTCGATGAGGAAATCCTCGGTCTCCTCCCGGGTGAAGCCCTCACACAGAACGTGGGGGACGGCATCGATATCGTACTTGTTCTGGATGAGGGCACAGATGCCGAGCGTGCCGGGTCGTTTCCTCGTCACCCGGCGGCGGATCCCATCGGGAGTGTCGTCATAGACGACTTCGGCGGCATGGCTCGTGATGTCGATGAAGGGTGGTCGGTGCTGGGCGAGATCCTCGATCAAGGCGAGCAAGCTCGCGAGATCACCGCCGCGTTTTGGGGGAATGATCTCGAAGCTGATGAGCGGCTCTGTGGACCCGGCGAGATGTTCAGTGACCTTCATCGTCGCTGATCCGTCGAACGTCCGCCAAGGCGCTGAGCAGTCTGCGGGTGATGAGTCCGTCAGGGTCGAGTTCCGTCATCTTGACTGTCGTGTTGTTGTGACGATCGATGCCGGCGACGCGTCCATTGCAGGCGATCACGTGGCTATTCATGCGGTTGTGGATCCTTCGAGTCTTTTGGGCGTCGGCGAGAGCCTACCATGAGCACCTGTCAGCCCTTCACAACGATGGGCAGGAACGGCATCAACCCCCAATCTGCACAAGGAGCTCCACGTCAATGCGCCGCCATCGCTTCACTTCTGAATCCGTCTCGATGGGACACCCCGACAAGGTGGCCGACCGTATCAGTGACTCGGTGCTGGACTACGCCCTCGGTTTCGACCCTCATGCCCGAGTTGCTTGTGAGACTTTCATCACCGGTGGGCTCCTCATCATCGGTGGAGAGATCCGGGCCGTCGACCTTCCCGCCGATCTCGACGACCGGATCGAGCAGGACGCTCGTGACACGATACGTCGTATCGGCTATTCGGGTCCCGGTACCGGATTCGACCCCGACGGTGCCGATGTTCGGGTGGTCATCCAGGAACAGTCGGTCGACATCGCCCGAGGCGTCGACGGTGGTGGAGCACTCGGGGCCGGTGACCAGGGCCTCATGTTCGGGTACGCCTCGAACGAAACCGATGAGCTCATGCCTCTGCCGATCGTCCTCTCCCATCGCCTTGTCGCCCGGCAGGCGGCGGTGCGAGAGGCAGGCACCATCGAGGGTCTCCGGCCCGACGCGAAGTCCCAGATCACGACAGTGTGGAACGACAGGGGACCCAAGCAGGTCGAGTCCGTGCTGTTGTCGACCCAGCACCATTCGATGTGGAACGATCGCCAGGGTGATCTGCGTGATCTCGTGGTGGAACATGTGATCGCCCCGGCATTGGGTGACTGGTGGAACGACGACGTGACGGTGCTCTTCAACCCCACGGGCCGGTTCGAGACCGGTGGGCCCGAAGGCGATACCGGGCTTACGGGACGCAAGATCATCGTTGACACCTATGGCGGGTGGGCCCGTCACGGCGGGGGTGCTTTCTCCGGTAAGGACGGCTCGAAGGTTGACCGATCGGCGTCGTACATGGCCCGCTATGTCGCGAAGAACGTCGTAGCGGCCGGCCTTGCCGACGAGTGCGAACTCCGGCTCTCCTATGCGATCGGTGTCACCGATCCGACGGCCGTTTCAATCGACTGCCAGGGCAGCGAGCGAGTCGACGAGATAGCCATCGAGAACGCAGTCATGGAGGTATTCGACCTTACGCCGGGCGGGATCATCACCCAGCTCGACCTTGCCCGCCCAATCTTCGAACCAACTGCCTACCACGGACACTTCGGACGTACACCAGACGAGTCCGGGCCGGGCACCTTCACCTGGGAACGCACCGACTGCATCGACGACCTCAGGTCGGCTGCGGGCGCCTAGGTGTGACAGGGCGTGATCGATACCCTCGATCAGGTGCGGCTGATCCATCGAACAAACAGCGCATTACTCGCACACCGTCATTTGCCGTTGGGTTGCATCGGTCGACCGGGATCGGGTGAGTCCTGCTTATCGGTCATTGGTGGACGATCTACTTCCGTATCCACACGACGCGGATGTCTCGGACGTCGATGTCGTCTGACTCGAGTCCGATCTCGATCTCATCAACCTGAGAGGCGGCCTCATCCCATTTCCGACGGATGGCGCGGACCTCGTCTTCGAGGTCGGCGTTGAGGTCCTCGATCTCGCGTCGTTTCGCCTCGATCTTGTCACCGGCCTTGCGGAGCCTGTTCTCAGCCGACCGCTGGGTCGAGCCTGAGACCTTCGGTTTGCGACCACTCAACAGGTCGAGGCCCAAGCCCAGGAGAGCACTTCCCCGCGCATCGTCGAGTTCCCTTTGGGCGCTGTCGGCTGTTCGGAACGCGTCGTCATAGGCGCGCTTGGCCTTTCGATACCGAGCCTCGTATTTGTCCCTCAGCTTCGCTGTTTCGGCGTCAGCGCTCTCCTGGGCCAGCGTGGCGAGCCTGTTGCCGAATTCATCTGTCGATTCACCGGGGCGCGACACCGTCTTGAGGGACCTGTTTCGGTAGACGGTGATGGTTTCGTCGCGGTCCAGGTGCTTCTTCAGATCCGATTCGAGTGAGCGAAAATACGAACTCTGGGATAGCGGAGCATCCGGAGTGGCGAATGGAAGCTCGGTATCGACCTCGACGAAGTCCCTCGGATCGTGGTCCACCTCGGTGAGATTGCCGGCGTCGAACTCGGTTGACACCGGATGGAGGATCGCCTCCCATGTCTCGTCCTGGTCGATGCCCACTCGGGCCTCGTCGAACCGCAAGGCTACGGTGAGCGCGATCGCTGCCTCGTAGTGGTCACCGTCGGCTGCATATCCGACATCATCGACCCACGCGGCAGCAGGGTGGAGCGCCCCCGACTCGATGCCTTCGGCGATCTCAGGCTCCAATGTCGATTGTTGCTCGGTCGGCCGAGACGACTCGACGGTAGCTCCCTGAGGCGTGGGAGTACCCGCAGACGTCTGGGGCGCGGTTGGTCGCACCGTGACGCTTCCGATCTCTTCCCGCGTCATCGGACCTCGGAGATAGGACATGGCCCACCGTGTTGTGAAGATCTCGGGAGCTTTCTCTCTTGTGTTGTGGAGCAGGAAGACTCGCTTGCCGAGGCCCGATATCTGCTTGCTGAGTCTCGCCGTGTCGATGTCGCCGCTTGCTGAGGAGAGAGCCTCCATGATGCGCGCTTTGTCCCGCTCGGTTTGGAGACGCCCGATACACCATGTGCCTGCATTCGACATCGCCTTGTAGTCGAGATCAACAGGATTCTGAGTCGACAACAGGAGTCCAACTCCGAAGGCACGAGCCTGTTTGAGGATGGTGAGTATGGGCTTCTTTGATGGTGGCTCAGCGGTTGGCGGGACGAATCCGAACACCTCATCCATGTAGATGAGAGCTCTCAGGTCACTGCTACCGGGCTGGGAGCGCATCCACGTGATGAGCTTCGACAACAGCATCGTGACGATGAACTGACGCTCGGTCTCCTCCAGGTGCGCGATGTAGATGATCGATGCCTGGGGCTTGCCCTCCTTCCACAACAGTGATTCCACGTCGAGAGGTTCCCCTTCCATCCAGGAGGCGAACGACGGTGACGCGAGCAGTCCGTTGAGCTTCATCGCCAATGCCATGCGGTCCTTCTCCGGGAAGAAGGTATCGACGTCGAACACTCCGAGTTTTCGAATTGGTGGCGTGACGATCTGACTGATCAGCGTTGCGATGTCGACACCGACTTCCTTGCGCCAACTGTGTTCCACGAGGTTCGACAGGAGTATGTGCTCCCGCGAAGAGATCGGGTCGGCGTCGACGTCGACGAGACCAAGCAGGCCGGACACGAAACCTTGTATCTCGTCCCGCATGGCTTCGGACTCCGTGTCCCATGACAGATCCGGTACGTCGAGATTCCCGATCACGTTGAGAGGTATTCCTGCATCGGACCCCGGTGTGTAGATCGCCATGTCGATGCTTGCTCGCATCGAGCCGATGTCGTCACCGGCCAGTCCCCACGACGCGAGTCCATTCGACCACTTGGTTGCCTCGTCGGCTGCTTCTTGTAGAGGCGTCCTGTCCTCCTTGGCCGCGGCAGCAGCATCGATCCACGGTTCGAAGTCCTCCGGAGCGAGATCGGGGAACGTGAGCAGCAGATTCGTCATGTCGCCCTTGGGGTCGATCACAAGGGTCGGGATGTTGTTCCGAAGCGCTTCCTCGAGATAGATGACACCAAGCCCGGTCTTGCCGGACCCGGTCATACCGACGATCACTCCATGAGTTGTGAGGTCGGAAGGGTCGTATTTCGTCTGGGCGTCGGGGATGCGGTCGTCGTCATCGTTGACCGGCCCGCCGATGAAAAAGGTCATGGAGGAGACAGTAATCAGGTGTGAGGTAGCAGGTGTCAGGGAGAATCCGTCTACCGTCTACGGTCTACCGCTTACTGGAGGATCGAGAGTTTGAGAAGCCCGATTGCGATCCTTCTCGCCGCGCTGCTTGGCGTGCTCATCTATGTCGGGAACTTCGCGTGGTGGTTCGATCGGGAGGTCGTTCACCCTGAGGACTTCGTTGATTCGGCCGTCGTGGCACTCGGCCGGGAGGATTCAAGGGAAGCCATGAGCCGGCTGATCGTCGATCGGTTCCTGGACGAGTATCCGTTCCTGATCGTCGTCGAGTCGAATCTCGTCGGGATGTTCTCGGATCTCCTGACCACTCCGGCGCTCGGCGAGGTCGCGAGATTCGTGGCCGCTGATGTGCATGAGGCGATTGTGACGGGGAACCAGGATGCGATCGTGATAGACCTCGCGAATTACCGTGACGTGATCATGGCTCCACTCGAGGCTGTTGCACCACGACTGGCTGATCTCGTGCCCGACGGCTGGTTTTTTTCCATCGAGGTCACCGAGGCCGGAGCGCTCCCGGATCTCTCCCTCTACGCACAGTGGATCAGCACAGTCCTGTTCATGGCGATTGTCGGGGCAGTGGCGCTCACGGCTTTCCTGCTGTGGTTCGTGAAGCGACGGGGCGTGGGGGTAGCGCTGGTCGGTGTGGCGTTCATGCTCTCGGGGTTCGCGTCCGCGTTACTGGTTCCCGGTGGCAGGTGGCTGACGATCAGGAAAGTCGATCGACAATCCGTGGAAGTCCTCGTCACGAACACCTACAACGAGTTCACGAGATCTCTCCTGCTGAGTGCAGCGGTGCTTGTTCTGATAGGTCTCGGACTTGTTGCCATCGGAATAGCGATGTGGTCGGCACACGAAGACGACGAATCGCCCTCGCCCGTTGCAGGCTGATAGTCGCACGCAAGCGCTAATCGATCGAGAGGCGCCTCGTCATTGCTGCAACAGCAGTATCGACGTTCTGGACGACTGTGACCAAACCGGGTGTTGTCTCCAGCTCTTTCTCCAGATGTGGAATGAGGCTGATCCACGGTTCGCCCACCGCGATGATCGGCTTCGGGCTCGCTTCTGAGAATGGGGCGACGTACGCCAGGTTCCAGGCAACGATCAGCTCTGTAGCAGTACCAAGACTGCCCCACAGTGCGATCGACCCTGCAGTTTCTTCGGCAAGGATGCCGATTCTCTCGAGAAGCGAAGCGGCCTGTGTCTCTGTTGTGAGGTGACTGTTCGCCCTCGCTCGATCGGGGAAGACCGATGGCGCGGTGACACCGACAACGTGACCGCCTGCCTCCTTGGCGCCGCGGCTGACAGCCTCCATTGCTCCGGAATAGCCGCCGGTTGCGACCCTGAAACCTGCCTGTGCCAGCAGCCGCCCACACCGGATTGCTGCCTCGTAGTGGCCGTCACCTTCGACCGATCGGGATGCGCCGAATACGGCGATCGTGTGTTCCATGGTTCGTGAGGCTAATGGTGTGTCGAGGAAGGAGCGCGAGGGGTTACCGTTGCGCGATGAAAGCACCAGTCGCACCGAAGAAGCCACATTCCCGCTCGCTTCACGGAGTAACGGTCGAGGACCCGTGGTTCTGGCTGAGGGACAAGTCGAATCCAGAGGTCCTGTCTCACCTGGAAGCCGAGAACGAATACTCGTCGGCGATCCTGGAGCCAACCTCAGATCTGCAGCAGGCGATCTTCATCGAGATCAAGGACCGTACCCAGGAGACCGACCTCGCCGTCCCAGCTCAGAAAGGCGAGTACTGGTACGCCACACGAACGGAGGAGGGCCAATCATATGCAATCAGGGTCCGGATGCGTGGAGGTCCCGATGGTGCCTCCGAGGTCGTGCTCGATGAGAACGCCGAGGCGGAGGGCAACGATTACTTCCGTCTCGGGAACTTCTCTGTGAGCCCAGATCACCGCTTTGTTGCGTACTCGGTCGACACCACGGGTGCCGAGAGCTACACGACCCGAATCCGTGAGATAACGACACAACGGGACCTTCCAGATGTCTTGAGTGAGTGTCGCTATGGATTGGCATGGTCAAGCGATGGGGCGCATCTTTTCTATGTTGTCGCAGACGAAGCGTTGCGGCCCCATCAGATCTGGCGACACGAGGTGGGGATGGACCAAGCGGATGATGTCCTCGTGATCCAGGAAGACGACGATCGTTTCTTCCTTGGACTCGGTGAGACTCGTTCCGGTGGTTTCATCGTTGTCACGGCAGACTCTGCCGTCACCGAGTCGGCATGGGTCATTCCGGCCGATGATGCAACAACTGAACCGAGAGTGGTTCTGCCACGCGTCGAGGGTGTGGAGTACTCGATCGATCATCGTGATGATGTCTTCTGGGTTGTCATCAACGATGAGGGCGAAGACGGCAGGCTCGCGACCGTTCCGGTGCGGGGAGGCAGCCTCACCGAGATGGTTGCCCATGAGCCCGGTCGGAAGCTCGTAGCGCCGATGTGTTTTGCCGATCATGTGCTCGTCTGGGGGAGAGCGGATGGACTGCCGGCCATCTTGGTACACACCAACGAGGAACTGACCCCGATCGAGTTCGATGAGCCGGTGTACGAGGTCGCGCCCGATGCGAATCATGAGTTCAACGTCTCGAAGGTGAGGTACGCGTACGAGTCGTTTGTGACACCACGCAGCGTCTATGAGCATGATCTCGATTCAGGCGAACGCACGTTGCTCAAGCGGACACGCGTGCTTGGTGACTTCGATTCGGCCGACTACATCCAGGAACGCCGTTGGGCTCCGGCTCGTGACGGTTCGATGATTCCCGTCAGCTTCGTTCGTCACATCGACACGCCCATCGACGGCTCTGCGGCGCTGCTGTTGTACGCGTACGGGGCGTACGAGATCTCGATGCCTGTCCGATTCTCGATCGCACGTCTCAGCTTGCTCGACCGAGGTGTCGGGTTCGCGATCGCACACGTTCGCGGCGGTGGAGAGATGGGCAAGGCTTGGTACGAGGGAGGAAAGCTGGCGCACAAGGCGAACACGTTCTCGGATCTTGTGGCTGTTGCCGACCACCTGTCGGCTTCAGGTATCTGCTCCAAGGATCGCATTGCAGCGCGCGGGGCCTCGGCCGGTGGTCTCACGATGGGAGCTGCGTTGAACCTGGCACCTTCGACATTCGCTGCGATGGTCGCTGAGGTTCCTTTCGTCGATGTTGTCAACACGATGCTTGACCCGGACCTCCCGCTCACGATCGTTGAGTGGGAGGAGTGGGGGAACCCACAGGTTGCCGAGGAATACGGATGGATCGCCGCCTACGCACCCTACGAGAACGTGGAGCGTGTCGACCGTCCACCGATACTTGTGACGGCCGGTCTCAACGATCCGAGGGTGTCGTATTGGGAACCCGCCAAGTGGGTGCAGCTTCTCCGTGAACGGTCCGGACCGGACGTCGAGGTGCTGCTCAAGACGGAGATGAGCGCAGGCCATTTCTCCAGGTCGGGCCGATACGACCTCTGGCGCGATGAGGCGATCGTCCTTGCCTTTGT
>CAZWMX010000004.1:32695-37233 GCA_964635205.1 uncultured Acidimicrobiaceae bacterium
GTGCACTCCAACGTGACGTCCTCGTCGGTTGCGTCGGCAGGGTCGATTCCTGGAGCCACCACGTAACGCAAGTGTGCGCGATCGACACACGAGTTGACGACACCGTCACTGTCGCTCCAGACCTTGAGCAACACACCGTGTGGAACGTCTCTGGCACCTTGGATATCCGGCAGGCCGAGGGTGTCTACCTCCGACTCGACGAGTTCGAAGATGTCGAAGGTACCGATATTCTCCTTCTCCTTCTCCAGGTCGGCGATTGCCCTCTTCTTGGTTGTCGTCGACTGGCGCGACAACACTGCAGCGACAACGAGGAACGCAACGACAGCGAGCACGATCGCGATTGTCATCCTGTTCTCTCCGTTCGTCCGTAGGCATCCATGTACCGTTTGATGTCGTCTTCTCCCACATAGGAACCGATATCGACCTCGATCACTTCGAGTGTGTCATCGCCGGGGTTCTCGAGGCGGTGTATCTCTCCCGGTGGAATGTACACGGACTCCTTGGTTGGCACGAGCCTGCATGTTTCACCCGTGGTGATGCGCGCGACCCCTGCCACTACGAGCCAGTGCTCCGATCTGTGTTGATGCTGCTTCATCGATGTCTTCGCGCCGGGGTCGAGCCACAAGTGCAACACTCGATATCCCGGCCCGGAATCGATAGTTCGGAATCGTCCCCACGGTCGAAGCACGGTCCCGTCGGTCTCGACTTCGGTCCGGTGCTCCTTCTTGAGTCTGTCGACGATGGTCTTCACGCTCTGGGCTGCATCCGATCGCGCGATCAGAACTGCGTCTGGTGTGTCAACGATGATCATGTTATCGATGCCGACCGTTGCGACGAGGCGATCGGATGCCCGCACATAGCTGTTCGATGTGGCGACGGACTCGACATCTCCGATGAGGACGTTTCCGTCGGCATCTTTGTCTGCGATGTCCCAGAGAGATGCCCATGATCCGACATCATTCCACCCGGGATCGGTTGGTACGACAGCAGCCATTGACGTCTGTTCCATTACCGCATAGTCGATCGAGTCCGAACGGCAGTCGGTGAACGACTTGGCTTCGAGGTGGAGCTTGTTCTCGTCTGCTGTTGCCTTGGTGTACGCGACGGCACTGGCGGCGGCGATATCCGGAGCGTGGGCCTCGAGCTCCTCGAGGTAAGTGGATGCTCTGATGAGGAACATTCCGGAGTTCCACAGGTACTCGCCGGACTCCACGTATCTCACCGCGGTTTCCGAGTCAGGTTTTTCTTTGAACTCGGAGACACGGTTGACGGTCGACGTGATCTCAGAGCCGACCCGGATGTAGCCATAACCCGGCTCCGGCCTCGATGGTGTTATCCCGAATGTCACGAGATACCCGCAAGCGGCAGCCTCGGCGGCGAATCCGACCGCTTCCCGAAAGGCTGATTCATCGACGATGGTGTGATCTGCCGGAAGGATGAGTAGAAGGGGGTCTCCATGAATCATCGCTGCGTGAGCTGCCACGGCCACGGCAGGTGCAGTGTTTCGTCCTATCGGCTCGAGGATCAGGAGGGCGTCCGGGTATCCGGACACCATCATCTCACGCGTGATCGCGTCTGCATGGTCTTCGTTGGTCACAATGATCGGTCGCTCTGTAGATCCGAAACCAGACACCCTGTCGATTGTTGCTCGCATCATCGAACGATCGTCGACCAGTGGAAGGAGTTGCTTGGGTTGCATCAGACGCGATGCGGGCCAGAGCCTGGTCCCGCTTCCGCCCGAAAGGATCACTGGAACGATTGTGTGTGACGAGTTCATGACAATGGATGAATGTATCGGGTTGCAGCCGGGAAACAGTGCATGATCATCGTGTCACCTCAGCGAGGCGGTCGATCTCTGCCTCGGACTCCTTCGTACCGAAGACGGTGAGCACATCATTGATCCGGATAGGTGTGTCACCGTGGGGCACGAGGACGGCGGTGCCACGGCGGATCGATACCAGAACGATGTCCTTTGGCCACGTGACCTCGGCGATCATCTTGTTGGCAACGGGAGAACCCTCCTCGATAGTGAGTTCAAAGAAGTCTGCCCCCGGCTGGGAACGAATCCTCTTCCGCTCCCGATAGAGCTCACGCCCCTTCGACATGGAAAGGGCCTTCTCGTAGGCCTTGACGACCGACACGCGGCGGAACATGCCGATGACCCGCCGGTCACCTTCGTCACTGAGCACCGGCAACCGCCCAACGCCCATTGAAGCCATACGTGCGAGTGCCATCGACACCGGCACGTCTGGGGTGATCGTGATCGGGTCGCGCGACATGACCTCTGCAACCGTTCTTTCAGTCGTCGGCCCACCTGCGTCGGCGATGTCGGACAGGCTCAAGATGCCAACCAGCTGGCCATCGTCGTTCACCACCGGCGCGCCGTGATGAGTGGTCATGTCGAAGAACTCTGCAGCATCTCCCAACGACTGCCACGGGTGGAGGACACCGTCGAGCTCCTGGATCACGTCACCGACGTCGACCGTGTCGAGAAGGTCGATGTCCTCGTTCTTGGGCAACCGGATGCCCTCGCGCAACAGCTTGGCGGTGTACGAGGAATCGGGGTGGTAGCGATCTCCAAGGAACGTTGCGAGCGCTGCCGCCAACATCAAAGGAAGAACCAACCCATAGTTGCCCGTCAACTCGAAGACGAGGATGACGGCGGTGAGCGGCGCCCTCGCCGTCGTTGCAAGCACAGCGGCCATGCCGACGACGACGAATGCACCCGTATTGATCGATCCGATGCCCCCGAAGGTCTCGACAACGATCGCGAACGCGGCGCCAACAGAACCGCCGACGACGAGGCTCGCCATGAACTCGCCGGCGGATCCGCCGCCCTCTCGCGTCAATACCGTGGTCACGATCTTGGCGAGGGCGATCAGACCAAGTGTCCACCAGACGTGTGGACCCGAGTCCACGAGCCGAAGCAGTCCGTTGAGGAAATCCAGCCCGGTTCCGAGGGACTCCGGCCACATCACGCCCAAGAGGGCAACGGTGAGCCCGTAGACGATGGGGCGGACCCAGCCTGGCAAGCGGTTCGGCCACCGCCAACGGGCAGCAACGTCCTCGGACCTGAGAATGATGATGCCCACGCCGACAGCGAGGAGAGCGAGGATGGCGTACAGGATCAGTTCCTTTGGGTCCCCGAGGTCGTACGGAGGCGATGACAGGATCAGTTCCTGGCCGATGAGGAGGTCTGCGGTCACGGCTGCACCCACGGATGCTATGACCACAGCGTTGAGATGCCTGATGGCAAAGGAGCTGAGGATGACCTCCATGGCGAACAACATGCCTGCGATGGGGGCGTTGAACGATGCGCCGATGGCAGCACCGGCTCCGGCCGCGACCAGGCTTCGGATGTGGTCATGATCGAAGCCCGTGAGGCGTGCAAGCTTCGACCCGATGGAGGCGCCGATGTACACGACAGGTCCCTCACGGCCACCGGAACCGCCTGCACCGAGTGTCACGGCTGTTGCGACGATCTTGGGGATGATCTGCTTTGTCGGCAGATATCCACCGTGGAGACCGAGTCCGACCATGGTCTCTGAGACACCGCCTCCTGAGATGCCCGGCCCGAAATGCCGATTGAGCAGCCACGAAAAGAGCAATCCCGCAGGGATCAGGATGAGGAATGCCCACAGTCCCCAACCCGTCCACTGCTCGAATCGTGAGGTGCCGGACTCGATGATGTCGATCAGCAGAGCGAGGGCGGATGTCGCAATGCCCACAAGCACGCCGAGAACCGTCGCGGCAACGAGGAAGCCCGCGGTGCCCCGCGAGCTCAATCGACTCTTGATCGGTTGGAGGATCGACGTCATGGATGGGACGGTAGTGGTGCTACGCGCTCACACAAAGGTTGTGGGAACACGATCTCGGACCGCTACGTTGCTTTCGTATGTTCCGGAGAAGACACAACCCCATGTCCGATGAGGACGCCGAGCCGCCGGGTCGACCGGCGCCTCCCGAGTTGCGTGGTGTCCACCACGTCAACGGACGATCGATTCTCGGTCCGTTCCCCGAGCACGTCGAGACGATATATCTCGGGATGGGGTGCTTCTGGGGAGCCGAACGCATCTTTTGGGAGCTTCCCGGCGTGCACGCAACGGCCGCAGGCTACGCCGGAGGATTCATTGAGAACGCGTCCTATGAAGATGTGTGCACCGGGCGCACGGGCCACGCCGAGGTTGTGATGGTGGCCTATGACCCTGCCGTGATTTCGCTCGATCGCGTACTCAGGAGTTTCTGGGAGGAGCACGATCCAACGCAGGGGGACCGCCAGGGAAACGATGTGGGTAGCCAGTACCGGTCCGTGGTCTATTGGGCCACGGATGCTCAGAAGGCAACAGTGGAGGCTTCACGGGACGCCTATCAGATCGGCCTTGACGACGCGGGGCTTTCCCGGATCACCACGGAGCTGGCCGAGGCTGGACCGTTCTACTATGCCGAGGAGTACCACCAGCAGTACCTGGCCAAGAACCCGAACGGATACTGTGGACTCGCCGGCACGGGTGTGGCGTGCCAAACCGGGTTGCTCTGAC
>CAZWMX010000004.1:37333-41575 GCA_964635205.1 uncultured Acidimicrobiaceae bacterium
GTTCATGTGGACGGTCATCGTTGCGCTTTTCGTTGGCGCATTCATAGGAATACTTGCGAGGCTCATCCTGCCCGGGAAGCAGAAGATGACGTTCACAGCAACGATCGGTGTGGGTTTTGTCGCAGCACTCCTTGGTGGTCTCCTCGCTGATGCGATCGGAGTTGGAGAGACGGGTGGGATCGATTGGATCAAGCTCGCCATCCAGGTCGGCCTTGCGGTCGTCGGCGTCGGCTTCTACTCAGGCTGGTTCTTCAAGAGGTGATACAGCAGTCAGCTGCCAGCCATCAGCCAGCGATCGGTGTGTTCTGGGATTCTCTGCCGTGAACCTACAACTGTGAACTGTGAACTGTGAACTGAAGGCCGAAGGCCTTTAAAGCTCGTACACGGCAATGTGCGGCTCGGTCAGGCTGCCGATGAACAGCCTGCCGTCGTCGTACCGGGCTGACGTGGTGATGGCGACCGATCCGGTCGAGTCCTGGAGGTTGTGAACGAGCCGGCCATCGGTGTCGTAACCGAGGATGATCCCGTGACGCAGCGGCTTCGGTTTGAGCGCCTCCGGCATCTTGTAGGACAGCCTCCGCATCCACGGTCGGGGAAGCATCATGTCGATGATGGCTTGGCGGGGTGAGGCCATCGACACCCACAGTATGCCGTTGCCGAATGTGAGGTTGTCGGGGAATCCAGCCAGGTTGTCGAGGAAGAGCTCTGTCTCACCCCGTCGTTCGCCCTTGAGCCAGTGTCTGTGCACCCGGTAGGTGCCGGTCTCCGCGATGAAGAGCGATTCCTGCTTGGTGTCGAGAGCGACGCCGTTGGCGAAATGCAGTCCGTCGGTCACAAGTGACAGCGAGGCATCGGGCGCAAGGGCGAAAACCCTGCCGGTCGGCTGACCCTCGAGGAGGTCGGCTACGTATTCATGGATCGTCCAACGCGTCGAGGTGTCCGAGAAGTAGACCGTGCCATCGTCTTGGACGGTTGCGTTGTTCGTGAAGACGAAATCCGTTCCCTCGAAACCACGAGCCAACGTGGACACCTCGCCGCTCACGGTCACACGTTGGAGACCGAGGTCTGCGTTGCACACGACCATCACCCCGTCGTCAAGCCACTCGATCCCAAGCGGGCGACCCCCGACGTTTGCGATCTCCTCAACGTCGTTTGTGCCATTTGTTCGCACGATTCGACCATCCTCCAGGCCGCCGATCGCTGAGCCGCCGGCATCGACGATGACATCCTCCGGGCCGACGCCGGGTGTGGCCCATAGGTCGGCCGATGCGAGGGCATCGTTCTTCTCGAGGTCGTCTGCGAGTGGGGGAGCCGGGAGGGGCTGCCATGCACGGGGTGTGAAGGTCGTCATGCCGGCATTCTAGACGACGCATGCTGTCGCATCGGGCCAGCCGAAGATACCGGGTTCGGCACGTGTTGCGACCTACCGTGGACGAGCAGCAGGAGGAACAATGGGCGATAGTGGTCGGTGGCGGCTCTTCAAAGACGAAGGGAAGTATCTGGATCGGTTTGGTTTTGTGCTTTTCCTGACGGCGATCTCAACCTCCGTGCTTGCGCTGGTTGACCTGGATGATCCGAGCGCGAGCCTGCTCTCTCAGGTCGGGTGGCTCTTCGTCTCGTTCACGGTTGGTTTCTCGTTGTTGGTTGCCTTGCGGGCTTCAGGAGTTACGAGGCGGTGGCAGCGTGTTGCCGACATCGTCATTGGCTTCACTCTCCTGGCGGCGCTCGCGTATCTCGTGTTCGACATCTTCATCGACATGGCCGCTCCGCTCGACCTGGGTCGTCCGAGCCTCTTCTGGGTCTTCATCGCGGTTCTGTCACCCCTCGTTGTTCTTCGTCGCGTCCTGTTGCAGTCGGTCGTTACCCACGAGACCCTGTTCGGGGCGCTGTCGGTGTACCTCCTCTTGGCCATTGCCTTCAACTACGTGTTCCTCGAGGTACAGCGATTCGGATCGGAGCCGTTCTTCGGTGTTCCGGAGTCGACGTCGAGCTTCATGTACTTCTCGCTCGCAACGATCACCACCGTGGGATACGGTGATCTTGCTGCCGTGTCGGATCTTGGTCGATTCCTTGCTACTTCCGAAGCGATCATCGGGCAGGTGTTTCTTGTAACGATCGTCGCACGACTCGTGAGTGTGTACTCCCGTCCATCGATTCAGCCTGACTCCTGATGGTGTCCCAGACGAACCCCAATTAGAGTGACCGGGTTAGCGACCCGGAGACACAATGTCGACCCCTCACATCTCTGCCGCAGATGGCGATATCGCCGAAGCCATATTGCTTCCGGGTGATCCGTTGCGAGCCAGATTCATCGCCGAGACCTTCTTCGAAGACTCCAGAGAAGTGACCGGCGTTCGCGGTATGCTCGGTTTCACCGGCACGTACAAGGGGATGCCTGTGTCGGTGATGGGTACCGGGATGGGGATTCCGTCGGCCTCGATCTACATCACCGAGCTGATCCGGTTCTACCACGTCAATCGTCTCGTCCGTGTTGGGTCGTGCGGGGGCCTGACCGCAGAGGTCCCGCTACGAGGGATCATCCTTGCATCGGGTGCGTGTACGGACTCAGCGGTGAACCGCGCCAGATACGGCGGCTGGGACTTCGCTGCGACAGCGGACTACGGGCTTCTCTCGGCCACGGCAGGTGCGGCTGATGCTGCCGGCCTGGAGATTCACGTTGGCAATGTTCACTCTTCTGACAGCTTCTACAACCCGGTGGCGAATGCACTCGAGATCTGGCAGGGAATGCAAGTGCTCGCCGTCGAGATGGAAGCGGCAGGCCTGTACGGCATCGCGGCAGCCGAAGGTGTCCGTGCCCTGTGTGTGTTGACGGTCTCTGACCACCTTGTGTCTGCCGAAGAGACAACCTCGGACGAACGAGAGCGCACGTTTGGCGACATGATCACCCTGGCCCTCGAAGGTCTCCTCGCGGACCAGGGCTGAGAACGCGGAGCACGGATCCCACCAACATCGGACCGAACCTGTCGTTCGTCGTCCGTCTACGCTTCCGAAGATGCATCACACCTTCTCCATCACCTATGACTACCTATGTCCCTTTGCCCGCAACGCCAATGAGACGGTTGTCGAGATGCTCCGGGAAGGTGCCTCGTACGACGTGGCCTTCGTTCCCTTCTCCCTCAAGGAGAATCATGGCGAGGAGGGGGATGTTCCTCAGTGGGATCTGCCGATCGATCGCGTCGGCAGCGGTGTACTCGCGCTGCTGTGGTCGATCGCCGTCAGGGACAATCACAGCGATGTGTTCCCCGCATTCCACCTTGCGCTCTTCTCAGCCCGTCACGACGACGGGGCGGACATCAACGATCCGGAGGTGCTGAGATCGGTGGCTGCGTCTGTCGGCCTCGATTCCTCGGCTGTTCGAGCGCTGGTAGGGACAGGGGTACCAGGCAAGACCCTGGCGGCCGAACACACGAGAGCCGTCGAGGAGCATGGTGTCTTCGGTGTGCCAACCTTTGTCAAGGGGGACGAAGCCGTGTTCGTGCGGATCATGAATCGGCATCACCCGGCCGATGTTCAACGCGTACTCGACATGCTCTCGTGGACGAACCTCAACGAATTCAAGCGGACCAGTATCGAGCGGTAGTTTGTTGTGATCTGTCCACCTGTCCACCTGTTGCCTGTGTTCTGAAGAAATGGCTCATCGCAATGCTGCGACTCCGGAAGAGATGCGAGCTCTCATTGCTGGGAGGCGTACAGACGATCCGGCGTGGTTCACCTATGGGGACACGACGGTTGGGTATGAGACCATCGTCGGGATCCTGGGTCATCACGTCACGGAGCGCCGGAAGCGGGAGATAGAAGACGTACTTGACAGTCGTACGC
The DNA here is from genome assembly GCA_964635205.1 of uncultured Acidimicrobiaceae bacterium. Classification (GTDB taxonomy): domain Bacteria; phylum Actinomycetota; class Acidimicrobiia; order Spongiisociales; family UBA5794; genus B3-G11. The sequence continues at coordinate 41,174 of CAZWMX010000004.1, forward strand.
TCAACGTCGCCGTCGTCGTCGACGGCATGGTCGACCTCGGCAATGTCTCGGCCATCATGCGATCCGCGGAGGCCTTCGGTGTCCAAGTGGTCCACGCCATCGATACATCTGATGCGTTCAAGCGGTCGAGGCGGACGACGCGTGGTGCCGACAAGTGGATCGATCGGTACAGGTGGGAGGATGCGTCTGGGTGCTTCGACCATCTCAGTGAAGCCGGCTATAGCATCCTTGCTGCGGACACAACACCGCAAGCAACGCCGATCGGTGACGTAGATCTGACATCCAGGGTGGCTGTGGTTTTCGGAAACGAGCGCCGGGGTATCTCGCAGCAGGCGGCACGACTCGTCGATGGGACAATCCGGATTCCGATGGAGGGATTTGTTGCGAGCCTCAATGTGTCCG
>CAZWMX010000004.1:41675-45026 GCA_964635205.1 uncultured Acidimicrobiaceae bacterium
GGAGCAGTACATGGATCCGCCGACAGCATCTCGGCCACAGACACACCGGGGCTTCGAAGCCACATCCACACCGAGTGGTAACCACGTAGCACAAGCGTGGTTCCGTCGAAGCTCATGTCTGCAGCGGTGATCTCGTGACCGAGCGATAGTGTGGCCACCAGTGCGAGATCGGACGGCCCATCAGACGGTGAGAGCGATCCCTTGAACACGAAGGCCCTGTCACGAACCTTGGTCACCAGGTACAGGGCGGGCTCGACAGGATCGATGAAGAGTGCTTCGGCGTTTGGGCTCCCCTTCGGATATCGATAGGTGAGCGATGTCGACTCGCCGAACTCACCGTCGAGGTTCGCAGGGTCCGCGTCCGGAACTCGATACACGGTGACCAACCCGCCCCTGATGCCGAAGTTGTCGCCGATGTCGCCAACGTAGAGGTAGGAGCCTTCGCCCGCAGGTCCCGGTCCTGCGGACATGTCCTCCCAGTCGAGGGCGAATGCTCCCGGTACGTCGTATTCGCCGAGGTCATCACCGGTGGGAGAGAACGCATACAACGTTGCTGTGCCCCGCGAGTCATTGTGGGACCAGAGAACGCCGGGTGCGACGCGACTGGCAGCAAGCCCGGAGGCCTCGACGAGAGCCGGAGACTCCACGTTTCCAGTAGTTGTCATGTCGACGTACAGATCGCAGACCGTGACCCCTGGCGGAAGTGGTGTGGTCGTGGTCCGGGGAAGGGAAGCAGTCGTGGTTGTCAGTTCGGTGACGATCGTTGTGGTGGACCGGGTCGAAGTATCTACATCGGCGTCACGCAGAATCAGGGCAAATACGACGATCACCGCGGTGATCGCGATCAGGGACAGGGTCGACTTGCGCATGATCTACGACTCAGGACACTACGAGTGTGTTGATGGACATATGGCAGTCATCGCGCTCCGAGAATGCGGAGCGCAACAGCCTGGGCAACCGATGCCGATGTGATGTCGGCGAGGTCAACGCTCTCGTTCGGTCCGTGGTAACGGCTCATTGGATCGGCAACACCAATGAGGAGTACGGCTGCGTCCGGGTAGATCCCGCAGAAGGCGGAAACGAATGGAATGGAACCGCCCATCCCGGATTCGACCGGCTCGGCGTTGTATCCGACGCGCATTCCTTCTCGGTATGCGTCGTACACGTCGCCCGTGGTCTCGAGATCGATCGCCGACCCGAGTGCGCCGGGTTCGATCGTGATTTCCGCACCCCACGGCACCGCTGATTCAAGATGGGAGGTGAGTGCGTCGAGTGCCTCGTTTGGATCCTGACCAGGAGCGATTCGCATCGACACCTTCGCACTTGCCTCGGGAACGATCTGGTTTATCGCCTCCCTGATGGGCACCGCATCGATCGCGAGCACTGAGATGGACGGCTGTGTCCACATACGTGACGTGAGTGTTCCGCTCCCGACAAGCTCGAGCCCACTCACCGGAAGCACCTGCTCCGCAAGCTCTTTGGCCGTGAGGTCGAGCGGATCGGCATCGTGGTGGACGAGACCTTCCACGGCAACGGAACCGTCATCGTCATGCAGCGAACTGAGCACACGCGCCAGGACGATGTTGGCATCGGGATATGTTCCACCGAACGAACCGGAGTGAACGGCGAATCGAAGGGTACGGACCGTCACCTTGCAGTCGACAAGGCCACGCAGTGATGTTGTGAGTGTCGGTGTCCCAACGCGCCAGTTGCCGGCATCGCCGATGATGATCGCATCCGATGCGAGCAGCTCGGCGTATGCATCCAAGAAATCCACCAGGTGTGCGGAACCGATCTCTTCTTCCCCCTCGATGAATACCTTGATGTTCACGGCGACGTCGTCCCCCAACGCTCTGATGGATGCAAGATGGAGCGCGATGCCGGCCTTGTCGTCTGCTGTGCCGCGTCCGAACAGGCGCCCGTCGTGTTCAAACGGCTCGAAGGGCGCCGCGGCCCACTGATCCTGTGGACCGGGTGGCTGCACATCGTGATGGGCATAGAGGAGCACCGTCGGTGCGCCTTCCGGTCCACGTTTCTGCCCATACACAGCAGGGTGAGCACCCTGGATCTCGAGCAGCCGGACATCCTGTAGACCGGATGCTTCCAAAAGCGACGCAACGAACGTCGCGGACCGCCGTACCTCGTTCGCCGGATAACTTGGCGCACTCACCGACGGTATCCGCACCATGGATTCGAGCTCGTCCCTGATGCGCGAGGAATCCGCCTCTACCGTATGTTTGAGATCGTCATACATCAACCCATCGTATCGACGGATAGATCTATGTCACCGTCACGCGAACCTGATCGAGCTCGTCGGGCGCTCGGGTCTGAGGTCGACTGCCGACGCGAACGAGAGCTCGAATGGCTGGGATGGCTTGAGGCGCGGCGAGGTGATTCCCAGATCGGTTGGGGCGATGGGAAAGTCGATGACGATGTGGGAGATCCCGAACGCCTGCGCGTATCCGATCGACCCATGCATCGAGGCTGCGATCTCATAGGCGGAGCGAAGGGCCCGGTACGCGTCGCTTTCGAGATCTTCGGTAACCGTGTTGCCGGTCAGGGCGGCGATCGCTTCGACTGTGAGGAGATCGTCTCGACCTGATATCGAAGCCTTGGCTCGTCCCGAGTGCTCGGCGGTCTGCAACGTGATGTACGCACATCCCGAATCGGTGGCCGCGTTGAGTACGGTGCGCAGTACTTGGCGTACTTTCGCGCTGTCGCCCCATGCACGGCTGGGCGCCAGATCAGACTCGAAGATCGCGGCTGTTGTGATCGTTGATGCCACGGATTCGATTTCCTGGTCGAGTAACACGACTGCTTCAATCGAGGGGTCATCGGTGCCGGTGCGTTCAACTTCTGCGAGGTCAGACAGTGCCATTTCGACCTCGCGAGCGTCGGTCCGAATCGCGAGCAACATCTCGCGCTGTTCATCGAAGGCAAGGTCAGGCGAGTCGACCATGAGATCGGCGAATCCGACGATGGAGGTGAGGGGATCCCTCAACGTATATGCCATACGCGTGCGCAAGGACGTGTCCGCAGTGTGCAGTAGCTCGATCTCGGTGACCATGCGCTCCCGTTGCCCGGCAAGCACATCGTTTCGACGAAGCACCGAAGCCGTGTAGATCCCAAGTGCAACGAAGGCGACTGCTCCTCCAGCCATCACCACGCGTGGTGTGGTCGATATCGTTGTGACGATGCCGCCGAGGACGAAGAGGACACCGCCGATCAAGGCCGTCACAATCCACGCGGTTGGTGCTGGTCGGTCGATGTGCATGTGTTACCTCTCATCATGTATCGACCGGGTGGAGATCCTGGAAGAGGATGCTTGTTGGGTGTTCGCGAGGACTAGTC
>CAZWMX010000004.1:45126-47931 GCA_964635205.1 uncultured Acidimicrobiaceae bacterium
CATTCTCGTACCTATCGATGTGCCGCTCGTCGGGGATGAGCGGCACAAGAACTGGGCAAAGATCGTGACGAACGTCGACGAGTCTCTCACGTCCGGGTGGGCGTTTGAGGGGGACTTCATCGCTACCGGTGGTATCCAGGACGTCCCCATCGGGTCGGTGCTGCTTGTGTACGGAGAACGTGGTTCGCGTAACAATCCGCGGATCGAGGCGCGGCTGCTGAGAGTGAACGCCGACGGGACGATGAGCCATATCTCGAATGCGAAGGGCCGGGCCTGGGCTCGAACACTTCGCGATGACGTCGTTCGGCTTCTTGGGGACGAGGACGAGACCCCCACCGCCGAGAGGCCGTGGGGACCCGAGTTGCTCCAGTACTCGACCGAGGCGCTACAGGAAGAGCTACGCCGAAGGAACTGACGACCGTCGTGCCAGCACGAGTGCGAAACGCCTCTCGTCGTCCGTCCACCAATTCGTTGTTCGGAGCCCAACGGCAGCGAGCTCCGATTCGATCTGTTCGCGAGTGAACTTGCAGGACCACTCTGTATGGATCGTCTCGCCGGCCTCCAGGTACACATCCAGGTCGATTGCTGCGAGCCGTGCGTGAACCTCACGGTTCGCTCTCAGGTATTGCTCCATACAGCCGCTCTCCCGATTGAGTCGTGTCTCATGGTCGAACGCGTCAACGTCGAAGGAGCCGTCGAGCTCGCGGTTGATGACGGCGAGAATGTTCTTGTTGAAGGCAGCCGACACGCCAGCCGAATCATCGTATGCGGCCCGGAGGATCGCTTCGTCTTTGATGAGATCGATGCCGAGCAGGAACCCGTCATCGTCATCGAGCATCGATGCGATCGCTCTCAAGAAACCGGTTCGCTGCTGAAGGTGCAGGTTTCCGATCGTTGATCCCAGGAAGGCGATAAGCCTTCGACCTTGACGGGGTACCTCGCCGAGGTCTGAACCGAAGTCGCCCACATAACCATGAACGTCGAGCCACGGGTATTTCCTGGTGAGGGTGTCGCCGGCATGTTGGAGAGCCGCCTCGGACACGTCGATCGCCACGTATACATCGCCCGCCTCGCGCTCATGGATCGCCGTCAGCAGCAGACACGTCTTTCGGGCATATCCGGCACCGATCTCCACGAGCTCGTCCGGTTGGACCGCAGCGATGATCTCGTCCGCGTACATCTCGAGTATCTCGGTCTCCGCCCGGGTCAAGTAATACTCGGGGAGCTGGGTGATCTCCTCGAACAACGCGGAGCCGTGATCGTCGTAGAAGTAGATCGACGGCAGGCTCTTGTCCTCAGCGGTGAGCCCGGAGCTCACGTCCTTGATCATTCGCTCCCGGTAGTCGTGTGACTGACCGAGCCTGGTCAGTTTGAATCGTGGCATGTCACCGGTCATGTGACGTCCCATGCGAGTCTGACTCCGGCCAGGATCTGTCGACGCTGCCGGTAGTCCCAGTTGCGAAACGTGTTCCGTGCCACTGATGGTGCCGTGGCCCATGACGCTCCTCGGAGAACTCGGAAGTTCTCATCCTGGAAGAACACCTCGGAATACTCGGGATAGGGAAAGGTCGAGTAGCCCGGGTATGGGAGGAAACGTGAAGACGTCCACTCGTACGTATCACCAAGGAGCTGTTCAACACCGTACGCCGACGCACCGAGGGGGTATGACCCGACGGGCGCAGGTCCCCAGCCATGCTGGCCGAGGTTCGCGTGCTCGCTCGTTGGACGCGTGTCGCCCCACGGGTACTTCCGGACGGTCCCGTCAACAGGGCCAGAACTCGCAGCCTTCTCCCACTCGGCCTCGGTTGGGAGGCGACCTCCTTCGAAGTTGGCGAAGGCCTCCGCTTCCCAGAAGCTGATGTGGATCACTGGTTCTGTCGGATCGAGGTCGCGCACGGTGCCGAACATGAGGTGGGTCCATCCACCCTGACCATCGCGATGCCATCCCTGAGGAGCCTCATGGTCAACACCGGTCCTCCAGGACCAGCCTGCCTCGCTCCAGAGCTCTGGGCGTTCGTAGCCACCTGATTCGATGAACGCGACGTACCTGTGGTTCGTTGCGGGGAACCGATCGATGTCGAAACCGTCGACGTGCACGTCGTGGGTCGGGCGCTCGTTGTCGTATGCCGAGGAACGGTCGTTCGTTCCCATGGCAAATGGACCACCCTCGATTCGCACCCGCTCGGTGTCGTCGACACCTCTTGGTTCCGGCAGGCGTCTTGCCCCGGCCAGTGGGTACGGTGCAAGATCGGGGCGCAGGTTGAGGGCCTGCAAGATCGTCTCTTGGTGTTGTGCTTCGTGCTGGATGGTCATCTCGAAGACGTATCCACCTCTCGCAAGCTGAGGGCCATCGACCATGTCGGTCGCCTCGAGCACCGTGTCGGCGTCGTGTCGCACCTCGTTGAGATACTCGGTGGCCTCGTCACGATCGAGAATGGGGAGGTCGCCCCGCACCCACCTCGGATTGTCGAAGGGGTTGTACATGGCGTCACGTGCCGGGTCATGTGCTGTCCGCCCACCGAGTTCCCGGAGCAGCCAGAACTCCTCGAAGTTCGCAATGTGACCCATGTCCCACACGAGCGGTCCCATGATCGGGTCGAATTGCTCGTGTAGGTCGTTGTCCGAGAGAGTCTCAGTCATCGAGAACGTGCGGTTGCGCACGGCCTGAAGGCCGGAGTGGAGCCTGCGTTTGGTGTTTTCGTGGGGTACAACTGGCATGGGGAAAGCCTAAGTGTCGGCTCGGGGTTCAACGACGGGCAGGCCGGATACATTCCGACCAATGCTCACCCTTTGTTGCTCGACTAG
>CAZWMX010000005.1:0-25023 GCA_964635205.1 uncultured Acidimicrobiaceae bacterium
TACCCGTCAGGCCAGATCCTGCCTTCCGGATAGAACCTGAGGTAATCCTTGGTGAACGATGTGAACGCCGGGAGTTGAGCCAGTACCTGATCGGAGAGCGGACCGCTGATCCCCGTACCCCTTGAGACGTGGAACGTTGTACCGGTCACCGTGTCGACAAGCTCCCCGGAATCGGTGAGCGCGAGCTCAACAACCGTACCGCTGTCGAGGGTTCGCGAGAACACGGTCCACGACTCTTCCGTGTTCGGATCGAGTACGACGGCAATCGGCACGTCGCTCACCGAATCGTTCACGACATCAACCAGGTCCCTGACGGGATACGCCGCAGAATCCTCACCGAATACCACAACGATCGACATCAGTCTGACATCGAGTCCCGCGGGTCCGCCCGGCGCGTCCAGTGCCTTCGTGTCAGGGTACAGCTGTTTCCACTTGCCCCACTCAGTGAGCGTTGACGGCAGGAGGTCCAGCTTTGTTCCCTTGAGCGGGCCGACGATCGCCTCACCGAGGGGTTGGGACCAAACGGTCCCCGTGTCGTGGTCGAACCAGGTCATTGCGTTTCCCCAGAGGGCTCCCTGGTTGCCGAACACCACAGTCGTGCCGTTGATCGAGCGGCGATGAACTATCGCCGTGCCGCAGAGAGGTCACCAGGTGACGAGTACCGGTGTCTTGCCGACGTGGTCGTTGACGATCTCTCGACGATGCAGGAAACTCACCGGGTACGCCCTGGCATCGCCGTTGATTTCGAGGCCGACAACCAGGGTGTTGTCCGGCCACGACGTCTCGTCGGCGGATCGGAAGGTCGGGTCGTAGATGGGCCGGATGGCGTCCCTTGCGAGGAGCTGTCTGAATCCTGTTGGTAGTTCCTCGCCGGCACTCACAGGGTTGTAGAGTCCGCTCGGCACCTTGACCTCAATCGCTGGATTCTCGTCTGTCGCACCCACGAGCCATGATGCGACGAACATGCCAAGTCCTGCCGCCAGGAGAACCAGCACGACTTTTGCGAGCGTGCTCACGCTGACGTGACCGGGGCAAGCTGGTCGTGTACGGCAGCGTACGCCCGTGTAAAGGCAGCGCTCGCTTGGCGACGGGTGACATCGAAATCGAGATCGTCTCTGACGGGCACCGTTATCACCCGGTCGGCCCCTTCGATCGTCCTGGGAAGCGAGTATCGCGCTCGGATACCGGATACGATCACGGCCTTGGCGAGGCCATAGGGCCCGCGGATCGAGTGATGGACGTGAGAGCTCGCGTCGGGGCTCAGCCGGTATCCGAACACCGGTCGATCCTTCGCAACAACGCCGATAGGGTAATTCGCAGCCATCGCACCATCCGAGAACAGAACCTTCTCGCCGGTCAAAGTATCACGAAGGGGAACAGGTGCGAACAGGAACGGTACCGCGGCAGACATGACGGTCGCTCGTGCAACGGGGAACGTGTCGGGATCGACTCCGTAGCCCGGCAGACAGTGTGGAAACGCGACACCTGATCCATGGGTGATGTCGGTCGCAACAACCTGAAGGGCACCTTCGGGTAGATCCCCGAATGTTCGGATGCCCTTGCGCAGAAGCAGCTGGGACCACACGGCCTCGATGCGATCCGTGCTGTTGACACCCTTGTGGGTCATGAGAGCGAGATGCTTGCCGAGGAGGGGCAGGGACGCGAGGGGTGTCGGATGGAGGAGTCGCCGCCAGTTCAGCCCTGCCACCTCCCCTTCAAGTTCTTGTCCGTTGTATCCCGCCACGACAAGAGCCGCGACGAGTGCACCGGCGGAGGTGCCAACCGCCCGATGAAAGCGGTAGCCGCGGTCGAGTGTCGCAGCGGCTGCACCAGCCAATGCGATCCCGCGGACACCTCCTCCTTCGAATACGCCATTGATCTCCATGTCGAGAACAACAGTTCTTGGGAGGTGTGATCACATCGAGTGTCGGGTGCCCGACGAATCAGTGGGAACGACATCGAGCGAATGTGCGTTGCCTTGGCATGGTTGCAGCACTTGACCAACACGCCGCATGGTTGGCGAAGAGCCTCGGACGCACGGACTATCTTCCCATGCGGCCTGATGACGCCGTTGCTCTCGCTGAGGCCGGTGTCGTATTGAACAAGTACAAGGGAACGCACCTCTTCCGTGAGGGTGATCTCGCAGACGCGTGTTACATCATCGAGGAGGGCGAAGTCGAGTTGTATCGGGAGAGCGGTTCGGACAGATCGGTGGTCTCGAGGATCGGACCGGGGGCAGTAGTCGGCGACATCGCGATGTTCCAGGAGCGCCCGTACCTCTCATCCGCCCGTGCAATCACCGGAACCAGGGTGCTCCGGCTCGAACGCGATCGTCTTGTGCCCTTGCTGCTCGCAAGGCCGGTGTTGGCAATGCGGTGGCTCGTGAATGGTCTCAGTCAGCTCGAGTCGACGCAGCAGCGCATCATCAGGTTGATGAACCGCACGGTTCTCGAGCAGGTCGCCGGTCTCATCGAGGACGAGCAGGACGCCTTTGGCGAAGTACTGCTGTCACAGGCGACGATCGCGGAACTACTGGGTGCGAGCCGGCAATCGGTGAATGAGGCACTGTCTCAGCTTCGTGCCGATGGTGTCCTCGACACCGGGTACCGCCGAATCACCGTGTTGGACACGGAGAGGCTCTCTTCAGCATCCGCGCATTAGGAGAGCGCGGCGATACGCGTTCGCTGTTGTTGTGCATCGAACTGGCCGGTGCTGGTTCAGAGGTGCAGAGTGTCGGATCTCCGAAAGACTGGAACCAGTCGGCATCGCCGGGCGTTGTTCCGCCTGAGGGGAGCACGATGCCGACACGATCGATGACGATGCTCGCAGCCGGTGTCGTGTTGCTCGCCGCCTGCGGCGGTGGAACGACTGCAGGGGTGCCATCGGCGAGCGAACGGATCACTACGACCTCGGTTGCAAACGTCGACGGTGATCGGCCGGCGGTCGGTGCGCTTCCCGATGGGCCGAGCGCACTCGACAACATGTTCGATGATGAGTTCCCCGAGCCTCTCATCGATCCCGGCGAGGTGATCTCGGGAGGGCCACCACCCGACGGGATTCCATCGATCGACGATCCGGTGTTCCTCGACGTGTCCGACAACCTCGAGCTGATACCTGCGAACGAGCCGGTCGTGGCGCTCGAGATCAACGGTGACGCCCGCGCCTACCCGATTCGGGCAATGGTGTGGCACGAGATCGTCAACGATGTCGTCGGTGGTGTGCCGGTGTCGGTGACCTACTGTCCGCTCTGCAATTCGGCGGCCACGTACGAGCGCACGATCGACGGCGTCGTAACAACGTTTGGAACATCGGGCCGTCTCTTTGCTTCCTCCCTGGTGATGTACGACCGGGCAACGGAGACGCTCTGGACTCATTACAACGGTCAGGCGGTCATCGGAATCCTGACCGGAGCGGAACTTGTTGAATACCCGTCGCCTCTCATGGCCTGGGATCAGTTCAGATCGACGTATCCGACGGGCAAAGTGCTTGACTGGACCCAGTCGGGTTTTGATCGGGACTACGGGCGAAACCCGTACACGGGATATGACGATCCGGATGGCACACCGTTCTTGTTCCGGGGCGCACTCGACGACCGTGCCGCCGCAATGCAGCGGATCGTTGGCATCGAATATGGAGGCGGTGCGGGTGCATATGCGCTTGATGCCGTGAGCGGGGGAGAGGGTAAGGCGACCGCCGTGACCGTTGGAGGCTCCAGCCTCGTCGTGTTCTGGGTAGCCGGCCAGGCTTCTGCCCTTGACGATGACTTGCTCGCCCGTGGGCGCGATGTCGGCTCTTCGGCTGTGTTCATCCCGAGCGCCGGTGGCCGTGGACTCACGTTCGGATATGACGGCGACGGATTCATCGATGCGGAGACGGGATCGGTGTGGCTTCTCAACGGTGAAGCGGTTGCAGGGGAATTGGCGGGGGAGAAGCTTGTGCAGGTCCCTCATCTCGACACGTTCTGGTTCGTCTGGAGCACCTTTCAGCCCGACACCACCCTCGAAACCGGCTGACCCTCACCTCGATCCCTCCCCGGCGGAACAGTGCAAACGTCGCCCGACACGGCACTCGTCCACACGCTAATAAATCCTTAGCGACAAACTACGGATATACTGGTAGTGAGGCCAAGGAGGTCCGTGGTGGTGCCAGAACGTAGGAGCCGAAGAGGATTCGTCGTCTTTGGTGCGATCCTGATCCAGCTCTCTCTTGGAGCGATCTATGCGTGGTCGGTGTTCACGCCCAGTTTGATCGATGCGGGGTGGAGCAAGACCCAGACGCAGATTGTCTTCGCTGCAGGTCTTGCAACTTTCGCCATCGTCATGGTGTTTGCTGGAAGGAATCTTGGGAAGGTCGGACCGAGGCGGATGGCGATTGCAGGTGGGATCACCCTCGGTTTCGGATACGCCATCGGATCGATTGGTGGGGGAGCGAGCTTCTGGATCGTTCTGCTCGGTGTGGGGTTCGTCGGTGGCGCCGGCATCGGGCTTGCGTACGTCGTACCGATCGCGGTTGGAATGCGGTGGTTCCCCGACCACAAGGGGATGATCACGGGACTTGCGGTTGCCGGGTTCGGCTTCGGAGCCCTCGGCTGGATCAAGATCGCCGGCTCGTGGGGAAATCTGATCGAGTCGATCGGACTTGGTTCCACGTTCCTGACGTACGGTGCGGCCTTTGCCGTGCTGATCCTGACCGGTTCTGCATGGATGGTCATGCCACCGACGGGCTGGATTCCTGAGGGATTCGTGCCACCGGATGCCGCAGGTCTCGGTGGTGAGAACTTCACCTCACGCGAGATGATGAGGACTCCACAGTTTCATCTCATCTCGATCACCTTTGCCGTGAGCGCCGGGGCCGGACTCATGGCGATCGGTCTCATGAAGTTGTACCCGGTCGAGGCGCTGACCGGCGCCGGTGTTGATGCAGTCGAGGCAAGCGCCATTGCCGGCACTGCCATGGCCGTGTTCTTCAGCCTTGCAAATGGCGTCGGTCGAATCGTTTGGGGATCCCTCAGTGATGTTCTCGGGCGTAAGCGCTCGATCGTGGCGATGGCAGCAACCCAGGGGGTCTTCCTTGCTGCATTCATCCCGATGGCATCGAATGAGTACACGCTCTACCTCGCCGCTGCACTGATCGGGTTCAACTTCGGCGGCAATTTTGCTCTCTTCCCGTCGTTCACAGCAGATGAGTTCGGCGATGGCACCGTCGGCCAGAACTACCCCTGGGTGTTCCTTTCCTACGGAGCCGGCGGCATCGTGTTCCCGATCCTGGGAGGGGTTCTGGGTGACATGGGGAACTTCCCTCTAGCGTTTGGGGTCGTCTCGGCGGCCTGCCTGGTCGGTGCAGCGGCCACAGCGTTCGTGTTTCCCCCTCGGCGCAGCGAGGCAGTCCGCCCCTTCAGCCTCAACGGCTTTGTGCACAATGCACGCTTGTTCGACAGCGCTCGCTAGCGTGTGAGGTCGGCTGAATTGGGCGAGTGAGCGTCGTACCATCTCGTACATGCAGGAGATGACCAGATTGTGAACTTCGTCGCCTGGAGTCCGATCTTTGCTGTGGTAGCGGCCCTCACCATCGCGAGCCTGTGGCACATTGCAACACATCCGGTGCCTCATATGCCGAAGTGGGCATGGGCGCTGTTCATCGTGTTCGCCGGGCCGGTCGGTCCGATCGTGTACTTTGTGGTTGCTGTGGTCGGTGCGGACACGGAGAGGGAGAACGATGATGGCGGGCACGCCCGATAGAGGCCGACGGCGTGTCCATGGTTCTCACATCGACGGAGTCACCAGGTCACTTCGGCGCATCCCGCGTGAGTGTCGGGTTCTACCTGGAGAGTTGCATGGGGGATGCTGTAGTCGGTTTCGAGGATCGTCCGGGCCGCGTCGAGCACGGGATGCGCGTCTGTTCCTTCGCCGGTGACGAGGTGGACCGTCGCAACGTCCATCTCGGAGGTGAGTGTCCACACGTGGAGATCGTGGACATCGGTAACACCGGGGATGGCTGCGAGACGGAGACGTAGTTCGTCCAGATCGAGACCCTCGGGTGCGGCCTCGACCAGGACACGGAGTGCGCGCCTCCCGAGGCGCCACGCACGGGGGAGGATGAACAGCCCGATGGCAGCCCCGAAGAGGGGGTCTGCGTAGGGCCAGCCGGTGAACTGGATGATGAGAGCTGCAACTATGACACCGACCGAGCCGATCAAGTCGGCGATCACCTCGAGATAGGCACCTTCCAGGTTGATCGATTCGGAGGCTCCTTCACGGAGCAACCACCAACCCACGAGGTTCACGATCAGTCCAAGGATCGCGACCACGAGCATAGGCCCAGACAGCACCTCGACAGGGTTCTGGAACCGGCGAACCGCCTCGAAAAGGACATAGATCGCGATACCGAATAGCAGTGCAGAGTTGGCGAGAGCAGCGAGGATCTCGAGCCGGTACAGCCCATACGTGCGGTGCCCGTCTGTATTTGCCCTGTTGGCTGCGGTGATCGCTGCGAGGGCCATTCCCAGTCCGATCGCGTCTGTCGCCATGTGGCCGGCATCAGACAGGAGAGCCAGGGAACCGGTGATGAATCCTGCAACGATCTCGACGACCATGAAGACAAGAACAAGTATGAACGCGATGAGCAGCGGGCGCATGTGCCTCTGACCTGCCCTGATAGATCCGTGTTGGTGGCCCCCGCTCACCGGCGATCCTCGTGGTCGTGGAGGTAGTGTTCAACAGCGACATCGAGCAACAACCGGATGTGTGTGTCCGCCACTCGGTAGTAGACCGTGCGCCCCTCCTTGCGGCTCCGTACCAATCCGGCAAGCCGGAGCTGTCGGAGTCGGTGGCTCGTGGCCGATTCTGACGAATCAACGACGACTGCAAGATCGCCGACGCTCAGCTCTCCGGCCTCCAGGAGTGCGTATACCGTTCGCAGTCTGATGGGATCTGCGAGCATCTGGAATCGTGTGGCGAGCTGTTCGGCGTCATCATCCGATAGGATGTGATCCTGCACCGCGCGGACCCGATCCGGGTCAACGAGATGGTGTTCAGGGCGTTCGTCTGGGCTCATGGTCTCGAGGGTAGGCTACACAACACTCTAATGGTTGTTCATATGTTCATATATCAGGATGTCCGATGCGCGGGGTGTGAGATCGTGTATCAACCGCACCGAGGGACCGGGCGCTAGGGGATTTTCGTGGCTATCGAAGTGCAATCCGCGTCGTTCTCGTATCCGGACGGGACGATACCCATCGAGGGTGTCTCGTTCAGGGTGCCCACCGGATCGGTCACAGCGCTCGTCGGTCCCAATGGTGTCGGCAAGACAACGATGCTTGAGCTCATCGCTGGGCACAAGCGCCTCGACGAAGGACATGTACGGTCGGACACGGAGATCGCGTACATGCGACAGAATCCAGGTTTCGACGACCTCCGTTCTGCGACGGTTCTCGACGCTCTGGCGCTCTCGCTGCCCTCGGAGTTGCGTCCCGTGCACGTCCGACTCCAGGAGCTGTACGCGTCGGCGGGGGAGAGCAACGGCTTGGACCTCGCCTCCGAGCTCGAGCTCTGGCAATCCCTCGGCGGATACGAGGCCGAGGGACGCTGGGATCAGGTCACGCGGGCGGTGTTGTACCAAGGGCTCGCAGAGGCGTCAGACCGGAAGCTCTCCGAGCTGTCCGGGGGAGAGCGAAAGTTGATCATTCTGAGGGCATATCTGTTGTCGAACGTACCCACGTTGATCCTCGACGAGCCGGACAACTTCCTCGACCTGTTCTCGAAGGCCTGGCTCGGGAACGAGCTGCGCAATACGGGCAAGACCATCCTGCTGGTATCGCACGATCGGAAGCTGCTGACCCAGGCGGTCGACCGCATGGTGGCGCTCGAACACAACGATGTCTGGACGCACGGAGGGACGTACGCGACGTTCCCTGCGGAACGGCGGAAGCGCATCGAGAAGCTGGCCAAGGATCTCGACGCTTGGAAGGCCGAGGAACGGCGGCTCTTCCGCTATTACAAGATGCTCAAGCAACGTGCCGGTGCGAGCGAGGCTCTGGCCAACCGTGCCGATGCTGCGCAGAGCAGGTGGGAACGATTCAAGGAAGCCGGGCCGCCGCAGCTTCCACCTCCCGAACGCGAGATCACAACCCGCTTCAGGGGTTCTCGGACGGGCAGGGAGGCAATCCGCCTCACCGGTTTCGAAGTGGAAGGACTCGTGGCACCATTCAACGTGACCATCTACAACGAAGATCGTGTTGCGCTGTTGGGGGAGAACGGCGTGGGGAAGACGACCTTTCTCAAGAGACTCATTGCCTCGGATCCGGCCGCCGATGACACGATCCGGTTCGGGCCGACCGCCAAGATTGGGTATTTCTCCCAGAACAATGAGATCGATGACCCTTCCTTTGTCTTGTTCGATGTTGTGCGACCACATTTCCCCAATGATCAGGCAACCCTTTCGGCACTTGGGCGATATGGGCTTCAAGACCACTCCAAGCACAAGCTCGGAGAGTTGTCGGGCGGGCAGAAGGCCCGCGCGCAATTGCTGATACTCGAAACCGGGGACCCGAACGTCCTTCTGTTGGATGAGCCCACGGACAACCTAGACCTGGAGTCGATTCTGATCATCGAGGAGGCTCTGCTGGAGCTTGAAGCCACGCAGCTCGCCATCACGCATGACGCGACGTTCACTCGGGTTTTCGATCGGTTCATCATCTTCGACAGGCACGGCGTTGTCGCCGAGGCACCGGATAGGGAGTACGCACTCTGGGTGGCGAGCCACAGGGCGTTCTCACTGCTTGACGATGGCAAGATGCAGATCCTGAGCACCTGACCCCAAACGCCGATAATCCTTGTTATGTAACATTGCGGCGTCTGTGTGGTGAAACTGCCGGATGGGGACGGAAACGGCGGGAACGTGTGGGGGTCCCCCCTCTGGGGCCGACTCATGCCGGCTGGTACGGTTCGGTATGGCTCGGGAGGACAACAGGCGCAATTGGTGGCGAGTGTTGGCTGTCGGGATGCTCCTTGCGACGGCTACTGCGTGTGGCCTCCGTTCCAGTGCCCTCGAGGTCGCAGGGCCGACGACAACGAGGCCTCCAACAGCCGTTGTGCAAACGACAACCACTGTGCCGACAACCACTGTGCCGACGACCACAACAACGATGGCCCCAACGACGACCACGATCCCCATCGGGATGGAACGTCCGACGGCATGCAAGCTGCGTGCGAGCGCACAGCCAGACAT
Source organism: uncultured Acidimicrobiaceae bacterium (assembly GCA_964635205.1). Taxonomy (GTDB): domain Bacteria; phylum Actinomycetota; class Acidimicrobiia; order Spongiisociales; family UBA5794; genus B3-G11. The sequence continues at coordinate 9,226 of CAZWMX010000005.1, forward strand.
CGGATTGAGCTTTCCGCGCTCCGGCGATCGGATACCTGCGTCGGGCACAGTCAGAGCCGCTGTGCTGTTCGCAGATTTCCATGACGCCCATGCGACCCTGGCGCCCGAGGACGTCTTGGCAATGATATCTCCCGGTGTGAGCGACTATTTCACGGCGGTTTCATACGGTCGGATGAACCTCGTGCTGGAGCCGGTTCTCGAGTGGTTGACTCTGAGCAGGCCGGCATGGGAGTACGTCGATGGCCTGGAGGATGTCTACCTTCACAAGGATCAGATTCAGGAGGCGATCGATCTCGCACAACACGACGGTCCGCTTCCGAGCACCGACGTTGTGGTGGTGATGAACGATCCCGACGCCCCTATCCCCTATGGCCCGACCTTTACGGGACGAACAGCAGAGGAGTACCTCGACTTCGGCGGTGAGCACATCAAGAACGGGATCACGTCCGGTCAGGATCTCTACTACTGGGGTTATCTCTGGCTGAACCATGAGATCGGTCATTCACTCGGGCTCACCGACCTCTATCGATACGAAACCCAGAGCTTCGAGTGGACGGGGGAATTCAGTCTGATGGGCGATATCGGAGGAACTGCGCCTGAGCTGTTCGCCTATGAGAGATGGTTGCTCGGCTGGCTCGACGACAACCAGATCCTGTGTGTGAGCGAGGGTGAGCACGTGGTGTCGCTGACGGCTGTCGAGCTCGGCGGGGAGACCACGGCTGTGATCGTGCCCCGCGCAGGGTCGAGGATCGTTGTGATCGAGAGTCGAAGGCCCATCGGGCTCGACAGTGCCCTGCTGACGCCGGGGGCGCTCGTCTACACGGTCGACTCATCGATCGAGGCGGGGTACGGGCCGATCATCGTTGAGAACGGTGGAGAGACGATTCAGCCGGGCGAGTCGGTCTCGATCGACGGCGTGACGGTCACCGTTCTCGAAGACAGAGCCGACGGCTACATCGTTGGTGTGACGATCAGCGACTGAGCGTGCGTCCCCCGTAACTCGTTCGCACACCGGCATTCGCGTGCCCTGGGTCCTCGACCACACCCAGTCAGGTCGCCGGCCCAGAGAACGCGTATCTGGCACGGGAAGAATGATGTAGGGTTGATTCATCTCATCGCTGGGAAGGAGCGCATGATGTCTCAGTTCATCCTCGTGTACAAGGGCGAAGCCACGGACATGTCCGAGATGACCCAGGAAGAGGGCATGGAGGTCATGGCGAAGTGGGGTGTCTGGACGGAGAATGTGGGCACTGCGCTCACCGACATCGGGGCACCGTTCGGACAGGGAACCTCAGTGGTTGACGACGGCTCGGCCGGTTCCGCCGCTCCCCTGACGGGTTACTCGATCGTCGAAGCCGCCGACATGGCCGGCGCGCAGGCGCTCTGCGACAAGCACCCATTCCTCAGCGAAGGTGCAGGCAACTTCGCGATCGATGTCTACGAACTCCTCCCTGTGCCGATGGAGGGCTGAAAGGCCGCAAACGGAAGCCAGGGTTCCAGTGCAACGTTCCTACGTTCCACGGCCCGGAGAAGGATTTCAAAGACGTGGCCTGCCGAGTCGATCCCGCTCTTCATCCATACGAGCGAGCTCTTCTCTGCCGTTGTACACGATCTCGGGGTCAACCTTGAAATCGAGATCCGGGTCCCGGCCTTCGTAGTCGACGGCGTTCAGGATCACCTTCATCGCGTTGAGGCGGGCCTTCGGTTTGCTGTTGGAACGGATGATCGTCCATGGCGCCGCTCCCGAGGAGGTCCTCTCGAGCATTCGGTGTTTCATCTCGGTGAAGTCGTCCCAGTATTCCTGGGCTTGTACGTCGATCTCACTGAGTTTCCACTGCCGTAGCTGATCGTGTGTTCGGCGTGCAAAGCGCCTCTCCTGGGTCTTCTTGTCCACGGAGAAGTAGAATTTCACGAGCACGGTTCCCTGTCGTATCAGATCCTTCTCGAAACCGGTGACACCTCGAATGAAGTTTCGGTACTCCTTCTTCGTGCAGAATCCGAATACCGGCTCGACAAGGGCACGGTTGTACCAGGAGCGATCGAAGAGGACCATCTCTCCCCCGGCGGGGAAGCGTTCGACGTATCGCTGAAAATACCATTGTGTCTTCTGATTGTCCGTTGGCTTGCCGAGGGCAACAACCTGGTACCGTTTTTCGTTCATGAACCGGGTGATTCTGCGAATCGTTCCGCCCTTGCCCGACGCGTCCCGCCCTTCGAACAGCACGATCATGGGGATCTGCTCAGCCTCGAGATGTCTCTGGAGTTTCAGGAGCTCGATCTGATACGGCTTGAGAGGCCTGTCTCTTCCAGCAGCTTCTTTCAGTTTCGCTGTTTCGGCCTCGAGTTCACGCACGCGCTCCTTGAGCATCTTCGTGTCTTCAGATGTGTCGAGCGACGAGTCGACGTCAGTCACGCGGGCTCCTACCTGCGGATCGTCTGATTCTACACACCGGGACCAATTGAATCCCAGAGAAAACAGCATCATGATGAACTGGACCACAAGCGCACCAGGAATCGAGCAGAATGGTGATCCTTGCTGCGCGATCGCACCGACGGCGCCGGTAACGTGGTGCCATGCGATACGTGGCGTTTCTCAGGGCGATCAACACCGGAAACCGTAGGGTGAAGATGGTCGACGTTGCCCGGTTCTTCCGCGACCGCGGATACACCAACGTCACGACATACATCGCTTCCGGCAACGTGATATTCGATAGCGACTTGCCACCCGATGTCGAGCAGATCGAGAACGCTTTCGAAGACGAGTTCCTGTTTCGATCGGAGGTGTTCCTCCGCGATCGCGACCAGATTCGATCCATCCTTGGGCGTGTACCGTGGACCGAGGTTGACGGAGTCATAGAAGTCTCCCTCCTCGAATATCCACCGATTCCCGAAGCCGCCACTGCGTTGGAGGCGACCGCCGTCCATCCGGAGAAACTCTCCGTGAGCGATTCCGAGGTGTTCTTCCTCCGAGCTGGCAAGGGTGTACCGACCACCCACAAGGAATCAACCTCGATGCAGATCCTCGGACAGAAGATGACACGGCGCGGGCTTGCAACCGTGAACAAGATCCATGATCGCTTCGTCCTCCCCGAAGACGACCGACCCGACTCGTCATCGAGGGCGCGTGGTAGGAGCCGGCCGTGAACGCTGCGGTCTTCGAGGAGTACGGTGGACCGGTTGAGGTCGTTGATGTCCCAGATCCGGAACTTCCCACCGGAGGTGTGGTACTCGAGATCCATGCGAACGGCATCTGTCGAAGCGATTGGCACGCATGGATGGGTCACGACCCATCCATCACCCTCCCACACGTTCCCGGCCATGAGATGGCAGGCACCATCATCGCCAAGGATGCCAGTGTTGACGGATTCGACGTCGGTGATCGGGTCACGGTTCCCTTTGTGCTCGGGTGCGGTGCGTGTCGGGAGTGCGCCTTGGGGAACCAACAGATATGTGACAACCAGTACCAGCCGGGGTTCTCCGGCTTCGGAGCTTTTGCCCAGTTCGTTGCACTGCCCTACGCAGCAGGGAACCTCGTGCGGCTCCCCGACGCCATGACCTTCGAGACCGCCGCAGGCCTCGGCTGTCGATTCGCGACAGCCTATCGAGCCATTGTTGATGTGGGTCAGGTGTCGGAGGGATCCTCCGTCGCCGTGTGGGGATGCGGCGGCGTCGGGTTGTCGGCCGTGCTGATCGCCTCGGCATTGGGGGCAACGGTTGTCGCTGTTGATATCGACGATGGGGCGCTCGCGCTCGCTTCCCGATTCGGCGCGAGCCATGTCGTCCGTGCACAGGGGGGACCCCAGGACGTCACCGAGGTTCGTGAGCTCCTCCAAGGTGGTGTCCAGGTCTCGATCGATGCGCTTGGTTCACTGCAGACAGCTTCCTCGTCGATCCTGTGTCTCTCCAAACGTGGCCGACACATCCAGGTCGGGTTGATGATTGGTGAAGCTTCGAATCCCATGATTCCGATGTGGAAACTGCATGCAGACGAGATCGAGATGCACGGTGTCCATGGAATGCAGGCATGGCAGTACCAGTCGATGCTCGAGATGATCACAACGGGGCGAATCTCACCCGAAGTTCTGGTGACGAACACGGTGACGTTGGCTGAGGGTGTCGAACACCTGGTTTCGATGGCCTCCTTCCCCGGGAACGGTTTTACCGTCATCAACGATTTCAGCGGGGCGTGAAGTGGCCGTGCCTTGCCTCACCACGACGTAGGATCATCGAATGGACCGCAACTCCCCCACCGTGCTCGTTGCCCGAAAGGTCGTACCCGGCAAGGAGGCAGCATTCGCAGAATGGATGACGCGAGTCACCCAGGCCGCCCAGAGTGCGCCGGGTCATGTAGCCGTTGACGTGCAACGACCCGATTCGACGCATCCAGACGAATGGATGGTTGTGTATCGCTTCGAGGATGCAGCAGCGTTGGATGTGTGGCTCGGTAGCGACATCAGGATGGCACTGATCGCAGAGGGGGCAGAACTCATTGTCGGCGAGCCGCGCGTGCAGGTGTTCGCCGCAACTGCCGGAGACCCCGGAGTCCGGATGGTCACGTCCTACCTGCTCAAGGACGGTGGAGCGGCCGTGCATCAGGACGTTCATGATCAGGTCATGCGAGAGCTCGAGAACTACTCGGGATTTCGGGAGCGAGAGATCTTGGAGGCGGTTCCAGGAGTGCAACCCGAGACCGTGGTGATCCTGACCTTCGACGACGAGCCGAGCTTGCGCACATGGCTGGAGTCTGACGTCCGATCCCGGCTCTTGAGCCGGCTCGATGCCCACATCGAGGGCACCTACACAACAAGCGTCCTCGGCGGGTTCGCCGGGTGGTTCACGTTCGACAGCACAACCGAGCCACGAAGATGGAAGCAGGCCGCTGCGGTACTTCTGGCTCTGTTCCCTGTCTCGCTGACGGTCACATACGTTCGCACACTCATCTGGCCCGAGGCCCCCCTCGTTCCTGCAGTGTTCGTGGGAAACGTGATTGGTATCGCGATCCTCACATGGGTCCTGATGCCGCCGCTGACAAGATGGCTATCGCGGTGGTTGCAAAACTGAGTCTGATGCGAGCATCTATGCAAGAGGCGCAGCAGCGAACGGTATGCTGAAACGGAGGCACCAGATGAGTACCGATCGATGTATCGCAGGATCGAATTCTGGCGGTAGTTGGTAGTTCTGGCCGCCTACATTTCCCTTGATCAATCCGAGGTCGATGAAGTCAGAAGGCTCACTTCCGTCGAAATCGGGCTCGGCGAGTACCCACACATAGAGGTCCGGACCGTTCTGGATGTCGGTGTTGTCCTCGAATCGCAGAACGTATGAGCCGTCCTGTTCGTAGATGGTGGCGGTCCCCGCGGCCGAGTGGTCGATCCCATAGAACATCCCTGAAGCGATCACCGCGGGCTCGCTTGGGTCCGGCGTCGGCGCCGAGGCCGTGGTCGTGGTCGTGGGGGCAGCTTCTGAGTCCGGGGGTCGAGTTGTTGTGGTTGTTGTGCTCGCGACAAAAGCCTCTGAGAGCGATTCATCGGCCACGTCGTCGATGAAGATCTTGTCGGGTCGAAACGCGAGGAACGACACGACAGCCAGGACGACGCCAAACCCGATCAGAGGCCAGCGGTATCGTCGTAGAAATCGCATGGTGAACTCACTCGTGTCGGGTCCTGACGTACAAACGTCTTGGCGCATCGGTTTTGTTCCACAACGACGCGGGCTTCTGTCAACCCGGGGTCGGTAGATACCCGGTGGTGTCGTCGATCAGTTCTCGCAGGATGTCTGCGTGTCCGACGTGGCGGGCGATCTCCTCGATCAGATGCAGGATGATCCAACGAAGAGACGTCGGGTCGCCCGTCCACGGTATTCCCGTGTCGTCGAGATCATGATCGTCGATCACTGCGTCAACGGCCGTTTGCGCCCGCGAATAGAAGTCCAGGATGTCCTGGGTGGACTCGTCCGGGTTGACCCGAAGATCGGCGTCAGGGTCGTTCTCGTCGAAGGGCAGCGGCTCTGTTTCGACACCGAACGTCGGACAGAACCAGCCGTACTCAACTGCTGCGAGGTGTTTCACCATTCCGAGCAGGTTCGTTCCCGATGGCACCATCGGTCTGCGTAGCTCCTCATCATTGAGCCCCTCGAGCTTCCAGAGCATCACGGCTCGCTGTTTCCTGAGGAATGCGTGCAGTGTCTCCTTCTCGTTCCCGACCAATGGTGTGTCTGTGGTCATGCTGCTCCTGGTGGTCTCCTCACGGTAGTGAACTCTGGCTCAAGGGCCCAAGGGAAGGTCGCCAACTGTCGTGCACATGACAATGTCGGGCGTTTGACAGAATCGAGAGGGTTGATCCAGACGGCAACGCACACTACAGGAAGGAACTGTCATGGCAGTTGCATTCGACAAATTGGTGACGCCGTCGTCAGATGATCATCGGACGGTCGCACCGCATTCAAGGGTAGGTATCGGTATCGGCGTCGCCGGCATGGTACTTGCGATCGTCGTGCTGATCATTTCACTGACAGCGGCGAGTGATGTTGGCGACGGGAGCGGTAGGACCGCAGAGTTGCTCGCCATCGGGTTCGGGCTCAACACGTTGACGCTTGCCACTCTGAAGGTATCTATCGGCGTGGTGCTCATCGGAATCCTCGTGCGGTTGTGGATCAGGATCGAGAGTGTCAAGGTCTCGCTTGTATCCCTTCGTCCCGAAGAACACGGTGCCGGCCATCCTCTCGGTGAAGTAGAGACGGATTATGGAGCGGCGAGGGTCACGACGGAGCCTCCTCCTCCCCTACCGATTCACAAGATGGCTCGAACGATGTGGTTCCCGATGCTGGCGATGGGCCCGATGTTGGTGCTCGTCGGTGTCGTGACATCGATCGTCTGGTCCAACAACATCGGCACAGAAACGGGTGTTACGGCGGCAGGGTGGACCCAGGGTATCCAGTTCCTCGGTGAGGGACTCGTACTGGCCGGCATCTCGTTCCTGCTCGGGTCGATTCTCGCGGCATTACGCGAAGGTGGCGCTGATGTGCAGCACTCGCTTGGCCTGAACGTCACGACGTTGAAGATGCCGACGTTGGCGAAGGCGTTCGTAGCGCTGATGATGGCAGGCCTCATGGTGTCGGTGATCCAGTTCGGGCTGTATCTGTACACGCTCACATTCGACTCCGCTGCACAACTTGCCATCTGGTGGGCGTGGCTCGGACCGTTCCGTGAACTCGGACTTGGCCTGCTGCTTTCAGGCATCGTCCTGGCCCTCGTAGCCATCGCGAACGTACTCGGGTTCCAGTTCTCACGGATCCGTTCCATCGTCGTCACCGGCGAATAGGAGGAAGCAACATGACCACACAAACCATCCACGATTTCAAAGCAGAAACGACAACACGGGCTCCGGACCGGATCCTGCCACAGAAAGCAGGCAACGCGCTGTGGGGGCCGATGTTCGTCATGGCGCTGATGGGTTTCGCAGTCGGGTTCGTTCTGGCGATCGTCAAGGCGAACCTGATCGCGACCGGCGGTGACCCAAACCAGATCGCAGCGCTCGTCCACTATGGCACCGGGGCGATGTTCTTCGGTTTCGCCAGCGTATTCGCATCGATCTCGTTTGCGATCGCGAAGATCCTCGGCGAGTTCCGCGTCGGCGGAGGTTCGGTGCAGGAAGCGGTGGGTCCGAACGTGAAGACGCTCAAGATGCCCGCCACCGCGAAGGCATTCATCGTCATCATGGCGATGGCGATGATGCTCATCTTCGCAGCGGTCGTCCTGCACGTCGGGGCGGGAGCCGCGATTCAGGGCGGAGGCGTCACGTCGGCGGCAGCCGAGCAATGGTTCATATGGATCGAGGCTGCCCGACGCTTCGGTGTCGTCCTCTATCTGTTCTCCATCATGCTCGGACTGGTCACGATTGCCAAGGTGATCCGATTCCAGACCTTCCGGATTCGGGAGGTTGCAGAAACGGCCTAGTCCCGTGACGCGAGGTGACCTCGGGTGTTGCCCCAACTGCGACACCCGAGGTCCTTAGTTCCTTGACGGCTCTGACCCGCCGTCTTGAACAATAGCGTAGTCGCAGACTATGGGAATGTCCATCTGTCTTTTCTTGTGTGACCATCGGACAGCAGCATCGGTAGCCTCATGCACTCCCAAGCCTGCGACCATGAAACTCAAGAATCTCGACAAACGACTCATCACGATCCTCCTGATCGTATTCGTTCAGATGGTTGGGGCGTCGTTGATCATTCCGATCATCCCACTGTTCGCGAAGAACGAGTTCGGGATGTCACCGACGTTCATCACGTTGCTGATCTCGTCGTTCTATGCGGCGCAGTTCATCGGTGGTCCGATCCTCGGCCGGTGGAGTGACAAGATCGGCCGCGTACCGGTCCTCGTCGTTTCTCAGATAGGCACGGTGATCTCCTTTGTGATGTTCGGGATGGCAGATGCCGTGTGGGTCCTGTTCGCGTCGAGGATCCTTGACGGTCTCACGGGCGGGAACATCGTTGTTGCCCAGGCCTACGTCACTGACGTCACGCCCAAGGAGAAACGGGCGCAGGCGTTGGGGTTGGTGTTCGCCGCATTCGGTGTCGCGTTCTTCATTGGACCGGCGATAGGCGGACTTCTCGTAGGCCTCGGACCACGTGTCCCATACTTCATCGCAGCTGTCGCAGCCGGGATCGTGGTGATTCTGACGGTATTCACCCTTGATGAGTCCATGAGCGCGCAGGAGCGGGCAGAGCATCAAAGCCGGGCAGAGCGACTCTCCTTCGTCCAGGCGCTTCGCGTGAAACCTCTCATGCTTGCGTTGATCGTTGTCTTCGTGGCTCAGGCCGCACTCGGTGCGATCATGGCTACATTCGCTCTCTTTGGCGAAGCAGTGCTCTTCGAGTCGAATGCCGAGCTCGGAGTGGGTTTGTTGCTTGCCATCGTCGGACTCTTCCAGGTTCTGACCCAGACTGCGCTTCTGGGAAGAGCCATCGATCGTTTCGGCGAGACGAGAGTCATGTCGATAGCCATTGTTGTTCGAACGATCAGTCTCGGCCTGTTTGCGATTGCGACGATGGTCTGGGTGGCAGGAATCGGTTCAGCCCTCTTTGCCATCGGGTCGGGGCTCCTGCTTCCGACGCTTCAGGCGATGGCCACGAAGACGGTCGACGATTCGATGCGCGGTGGCGTCCTCGGCGTATATCAGTCGACGACGAGCCTTGCGGTCATCATCTCAACCGCGGTTGCGGGACTCATGTTCGCGATCAGTCCGCACATGCCGTACATCGCGGCATTCGCTCTGTCGGCATTGTCCATCGTCCCTGCGCTGCTGCTCGCCCGCCACTACGGTCGGGAACCACAAACCGCAAACGTATAGGAGGAACAATGATGTCGGTCGGTTTCGCCGGGCTCGGGACAATGGGCCACGCCATGGCGACGAATCTCGTCGATTCCGGTTTCGACGTTGTCGTGTGGAACCGGACATCATCGAAGGCTGACGATCTCGTCGCTGCCGGGGCATCTGCTGCCCACTCCCCCGCTGCTCTTGCATCGGTGTGCGATGTTGTGATGGTGTGTGTCTCAGATACACCCGATGTGGATGCTGTTGTGTTCGGCGGTGATGGCATTGCGGAGGGGCTGCGACGGGACGGCCTCGTGATCGACCACTCCACGATCTCCCCCGATGCGACGAAACGTTTCGCCGAGAGGATCAACGAGCAGGGTGGCCACTGGCTGGACGCACCGATATCCGGAGGCTCCGAGGGTGCCGTCAACGGCACTCTGAGCATCATGATCGGAGGCAATGCACACCAGGTGGATCGAGCCATGCCATATCTGGAGGCTGTTGGAACGACCATCACCCACGTTGGCCCAACGGGGGCAGGCCAGCTCGTCAAGGCGGTCAACCAGATCCTGGTCGTCGGCAACCAACTCGCCGTCTCTGAAGCGTTGATACTCGCCCAAGCCGGTGGTCTCGATCTGACAGCCACGCTTGCTGCAGTGGAAGGAGGTGCCGCGGGCTCGTGGATGCTTTCCAACCGTGGTCCGCAGATGATCGCACGCGACTGGCGGCCGGGTTTCACGATCGATCTCCAGCAGAAGGACCTCAGGCTGGTCCTCGAGGCGGCTGACGGTCTTGGAGTTCCGGTTCCCGGCACGTCTCTCATATTCCAGCTCTACCGTGGCCTCCAGGAACGCGGTCTCGGGTCCGATGGAAACCACGCACTCGTCAAGGCACTCGAGAGTCTCTCAGGGATCGAACTCGGTAGTGATGACTGACGATCGAGAGGTTGGCGTTGGACCGCTCCTGCCCCCTTGGCCGGATGACGAACGACTCGACGAGGAGCTGCTTGCGCAAGGAGATCGCAGAAATGTCCTCGATCAGTACCGGTACTGGACGACCGAGGCGATCATCGCCGATCTGGATACGAGAAGGCACAGTTTTCACGTCGCGATCGAGAACTTCCAGCACGACTTCAACATCGGTACGATCGTGCGAAACGCCAACGCGTTCCTCGCACACACCGTGCACATCGTCGGCAAGAAACGATGGAACCGACGTGGTGCGATGGTGACTGATAGATACCAGCACATCGCGTATCACGAGTCGGTCGGCGAGTTCGTCGACTGGGCTGCGGATGCTGACCTCGAAATCGTTGGGATCGACATCACGGATGTGTCCAGGCCGATCGAAACCGCTTCCTTACCCGACCGATGTGTGCTGGTGTTCGGCCAGGAGGGGCCGGGCCTCTCTGAGAAGATGGTCGAGCACTGCGCCGAGGTCTTTCACATCACCCAGTACGGCTCGACACGATCCATCAACGTCGGCGTTGCGTCCGGCATCGCGATGTATGAGATGACTCGACGACTGACGACTGACGACTGACGGCGAACTGCGCCGGTCATCGCAGCGCGATGTCCACGCGTTCGTAGCCGTGTATGACGAAGGTCGGGTGGCGGACCGGATCACGTGTCAACTCAGCCCCGGGGAACCTCCCTGCCAGTCGTTCCAGGGCTGTGGCGACTTCGAGCCGCGCAAGTGGTGCACCGATGCAGTGGTGGAGACCCCAACCGAACGTGACATGTGTCGGATCGCCACGTCCGATATCGAACGTATCGGGGTCGCCCCACTTTCGAGGATCGCGATTTGCGGACCCGAACAGCATGGCGATCTTCTCGCCCTGGGCGATCTTCTGACCGGCCACCTCGTATTCGTCGGCCAGGACCCACCGCTCGAAGAGCTGAAGCGGTGAGTCGAAGCGGAAGAGCTCCTCTGGAGCCGTCCGATAGTCGACGGCGCCGTCGACGAGTCGCGTCCACTGATCTGGGTGCTCGAGGAGGGCAACGATCCCGTTGCCGAGGGTGTTGACCGTTGCCTCATGGCCGGCGTTCAAGAGCAGCACAACGGTCGAGACGATCTCATCGTCTGTGAGCCGGCCGTCTTCGGTCTCGACGGTGCACAATCCCGAGACGAGATCGTCTGTTGGTCTCGTGCGACGTTCGATGATGAGCTCCCGCGCCCACTCGGTGAACTCCTTCGATGCCTGGATGGCTGCGGTGATCTGATCCTCGGTTGTGGTCAGCTCGTACATCTTGACGATGCGATGGGACCAATCGAGGAGTTGTTGCCTTTCCTCGAACGGAGTACCGAGCAGATCGCACATCACAAGTAAGGAGAACGGCTGGGCGAAATCGGCCAGCAACTCGAACGCGGTCGGGTCCGTCATGTCAAGGAGATCGTCCACGATCTCGACCATCCGCGGTTGGAGCCCCGCCACTCGCCTCGGAGTGAACTCGCGCGACAGAAGTGCCCTGATCCGGGTGTGCTCTGGTGGCTCGAGCTGCAAGATGGACCATCGCTCGAGATCGATGAACGGCTTCCATTCCGGCGGGGGCGGAGTCACGCCAACATCTTCGTGGGACAAGACGTGTTCGAAGCTGCGTCCCAATCTGCGGTCTCGGAGAGTGCGGTGGATGTCATCGTGGCGTGTGAGGAACCACATCTCCCCACCATCCTTGTCCTTCGCCTGACGAAAGATCGGTGTCTCTTCGCGCACGGCATTGAGCTTCGGATACGGATCCTGGAGAAATTCTTGATCGTGGAAGTCGATCAAGGACACAGCGTTATCTCGGCGCCATTCGCAGGGCGCCATCGAGCCGGATCGTCTCACCGTTCATATAGCCGTTCGAGATCAGTTCGAGCGCGAGCGACGCATAGTCCTCCGGAGTGCCGAGCCTCTTCGGGAAGGGCACATTGGCGGCGAGGGCCCCACGTATCTCATCGTTGAGACCCGCGAGCAGCGGCGTATCGATGATTCCGGGTGCGATGCAGTTGACTCGCACGCCGATGGAGGAGAGATCCCTGGCCATCGGGAGAGTCAACCCGACGACACCCCCTTTGGATGCCGAGTAAGCGGTCTGACCTATCTGGCCCTCGAACGCAGCAACCGAGGCTGTGTTGACAATGGCTCCACGCTCACCGTGCTCGAGTGGCTCGTTCTGCGACATGGCGGCAGCGGCCCGGCTGGAAACGTTGTACGTGCCGATGAGGTTCACTCTGATCACGGTCGAGAATGCATCGAGGTCTGCCGGTTCCCCCTCCCTTCCAACGGTTCGCGCACCGATGGCGATGCCGGCACAGTTGACGGCAATGCGCAGAGGCGCGTTCTCGGCGGACAGTGAGACCGCTTCGGCGATCGCATCCGGGTCGGTGACATCCGCCTGGATGAACTGTGTAGATCCTCCGAGCTCTGTTGCCTTGGCGTCCCCGGCCTCGGCATTGAGATCGATGATCGTGACGATCGCTCCCCGATCGACGAGTGCTTGTGCGGTTGCTGCTCCGAGACCGGATGCTCCGCCTGTGACGATGGCTGCGTTTCCTGAGATATCCATGGTTCGATGCTACCGCTGTGCAGGAACGGTCGCTCGTACGGGCCGGCAGTGCCTTCGGCTCGTGGAACGACGCGGCTAGCCTCTCGTGCATGAAATACGTGATACTCACGTTTGCACTCGTCGCTTCTGCATGTTCCGTCTCCGGGGAGGTCAGCATCGGCACGCCAACAATCGAGAACGCCACGGAGGACTTCATCGAGGACTCCCTCGCGGAAGAGATCGGTCTGGGTGAGCTGACTGCCAACTGCTCCAAGCCGGCAACTGAAGATACCGGGACTCGTTTCCTGTGTACCGCCGCAACCGAAGACGGCGAAACCATCGAGTTCCAGGCTCTTGTCGAGGACGATGGTTCGTTCGTTGAGAGCACGAATGTCGTACTGGCGAAGAACTTCCCCGAGATCAGCGCCACACTCATCGCCGAGGTGGAAGAGCTCTCCGGTGTTGACCTGGAGGACGACGCACTCGACTGTGGCACGAAGTCGCTCGTCGTGGACGACGAGAACCAGATCGTTTGTCAGCTCACGGATCCGATCGGCGAGGTGTTCGAGACCACGATCACGTTCAAGGGACTCGACACGGACAATGCAACGTTTGACTTCTTCGTCGACACCGGCGCCTGATAGCGGCTCTCGATTCAGTTGTGTCGCTAGAATCGTATCCATGGACGTACAGCACATCGACCGCGCCATCGCAGAGCTCCAGGCATCGAAGGGCTCCTGGTCAGCACTTGATCTCAACGAGAAGCTCTCGATGTTGAGAGAGATGAGAACAAAGGCTGGTTCCACCGCGCGGACCTGGGTGGAGGCCGCCTGCAGAGCGAAGGGCCTCTCGATGGACACCCCTCTCGCGGGTGAGGAGTGGATCGCCGGGCCATATGGTTTCATCGACGCGATCAACGCCCTCGAGAAGACGTTGGTACGGATCGAATCCGGTACCGATGTGCTCGACGGACTCAAGATTCATACCCGTCCCGACGGTCAGGTGCTCGTCAATGTGCAACCCGCCTCAGTGAGCGACAGGATCCTCTTTTCCGGATCGTCCGCACAGGTCTGGATGGAGCCCGACGTCACGACTGATTCCCTTGGCAAGACGATGGCCGCGTTCTACCAACAGGTCGATCCCCCGGGTGCCGTCTGCCTCATTCTCGGAGCGGGGAACGTCGCATCCATCCCTCCCCTCGACGTCTTGTACAAGCTCTACAACGAGGGCGAAGTCACGATCCTCAAGATGAACCCGGTGAACGAGTACCTGGGTGACATCTTCGAGGTCATCTTCGAGGACTTCGTCGATGCCGGTTATGTCCGGTTCGTCTACGGAGGTGGTGACGTTGGGGCGTATCTCACGGCCCATGGGGGTGTCGACACGATCCACATCACGGGAAGTGCTGCGACCTACAACACGATTCGCTACGGCGCAGGAGAAGAGGGCGCGGCCAACCGCCGTGCTGATACTTCGGTCAATGACAAGCCGATCTCGGCAGAGCTTGGTGGTGTGTCTCCCACGATCGTCGTGCCGGGCGACTGGTCCAGGGCCGATCTCAGGTTCCAGGCTGAGAGCGTCGTCACGCAGAAGATGAACAACTCGGGTTTCAACTGCATCGCGACGCAGGTTCTCATCCTCGAAGAGTCGTGGGACCTGGTCGATGCGTTCCTCGATGAGATCAGGGCGGTCCTCAACGGGATTTCCGACAGGGACGCGTACTATCCGGGCGCACGCGAACGATGTGACGCCGTGATCGGAGGGTCAGGCGTAGTCGAGACGTTCGGGAGTGCATCCGAGAGGATCCTTGTCACTGGTCTCGATGCATCTGCGACAGACGATCCTGCGTTCACGACCGAGTACTTCGCTCCGGCGCTCTCCGTCGTGACACTTCCGAGTGTCGACGTTCCGAGCTACATTGCCGCTGCGACGACATTTGCGAACGATGTGCTCGCCGGAACGTTGGGTGCGAACGTGATCGTCCACCCGAAAACTGAGAAGATGTACGCAGCCGCGGTCGACAGGATGATTGCCGATCTTCGCTACGGCGCCATCGGTGTCAACACATGGAGTGCCTCGGTGTACCTGCTGTCCCGATGTCCGTGGGGGGCGTTCCCTGGGAACACGCCATCCGACATCGGCAGTGGTGTCGGGATCGTGCACAACACACTGATGTTCTCGAACCCGCAGAAATCCGTTGCTCGCGCACCGTTCGCTCCGAGCCATCGAACGGTCACCAAAGGTGAGCTCCATCTCGCCCCGAAGCCCGTCTACTTCGTCACGAACAAGCAGATGCACAGAGTGGGCGAGCAGCTGATCGCCTATGCGATGACAGGCAAGACCACGGACATGCTCAAGATCGTGAGTTCAGCTGTTCGAGGTTGAGCGCTCGACTCCGAGATCTTCAAGCGCCGCAACCACTTCTCTGAGGGGAAGACCCATGACGTTCGCTCTCGAGCCGCCGACGTCCGCGATGAGGCGCCCCCTGTCTATGTGAATACCGTAGGCGCCCGCAAAGTCATACGGATCGGTATCGGTCACGTAACGATCGATGACGTCCTGAGAGAGTTCCCTGAAGGTCACAATGGACTCTGCCACACCGAACCTCTCGCCATCGTCGCCGACAACGGTCCAGCCTGTCAACACGGAGTGGGTTCGACCGCTCAGACTGGCGAGCATCCGTCGTGCATCTGCTGGGTCCGACGGCTTGCCGAGCTGTTTCCCTTCAAGGACGACCATCGTGTCGGCGGCGATGGCGACCTCGCCGGGATCGCGTCGCACAGCACGTACCTTCAGCTCGGATAGACGCAGGACGGTCTCAGCCGCTGTCTCACCCTCGATGGGTGTCTCGTCCACTGCTGGGATGCGCACCCGGTGTGGGAATCCTGCCGTTTCGAGCAGCAGGGCTCTTCGGGGAGATCCGGATGCCAGTACCAGCATCAGTCAGAGGACGTGTT
>CAZWMX010000005.1:25123-45840 GCA_964635205.1 uncultured Acidimicrobiaceae bacterium
GGACGGTTGATGGGCGATCTCGAAACGCATTGTGGTTCCTCTCGACTGTTGCGGTGGCGACTTCGGATGGGTGAATCGTGTCTCTATTGGAACGCTGCGATACCGGTGATCGCCTCTCCGAGAATGAGTGTGTGTATCTCGTTGGTTCCCTCGTACGTGTACACCGACTCGAGATTGTTCATGTGCCTGATCACCGGATACTCGAGGGTGATACCGTTTGCACCGAGAACATTGCGAGCCTCGCGTGCAACTTCGAGCGCCATTCGAACGTTCGTCAGTTTCCCGTAGCTCACCTGTTCGGCAGAAAGGGTGCCTTCGTCCCGTTTGCGGCCGAGGTGAAGTGCCAACAGCATTCCGGTGTTGACGCCGATCATCATCTCGACGAGTTTCCTCTGCGTCAGCTGGAACGAAGCGATCGGCTTTCCGAACTGTTCGCGGTCCTTCGAGTAGTCGAGCGCCGATTCGTAACACGATCTTGCTGCTCCCACTACACCGAAGAGGATGCCGAATCTGGCTTCGTTGAGACAGGAGAGGGGCCCCTTGAGCCCCTTGACATCGGGCAGGAGAGCGTCGAGGGGTAGGCGAACGCCGTCGAGCACGAGCTCGCTCGTCACGGACGCTCGGAGGGACATCTTCTGTTCGATCTTGTTGGCTGTGAAGCCCTCGACGTCTGTTGGCACGATGAAACCTCGGACGCCATCGTCAGTCGTCGCCCAAATGATGGCGACGTCGGCTATCGACCCGTTCGTGATCCACATCTTGGTGCCGTCGAGGACCCATTCATCGCCGTCCCGCTTTGCTACGGTGCGCATGGAACCCGGATCCGACCCGGAGTCTGGTTCGGTGAGACCGAAGCACCCGATGATCTCCCCTGCGGCCATACCCGGTAGCCACTGCTGTTTCTGGTCTTCGGACCCGAACGCCCAGATCGGATACATGGCGAGTGAGCCTTGAACCGAGACGAAGCTCCGAACACCCGAGTCTCCTGCCTCGAGTTCGGTACACGCCAGTCCGTAGGCAACGGCACTGGTGCCTGCACACCCGTAACCCTCGAGATGCATGCCGAGAAGTCCGAGTTCACCCATCTTCGTGATGAGGTCTCGCGGGAAGACCTCTTCGTCCCACCATTGCGCAATGTTCGGTGTCACCTGGTCGGCCACGAACTGTGCAACGGTGTCGCGCAGCAGCCGCTCCTCACCGCTCAGCAATTGATCTGTCTGGAGGAAATCGACGGGATCGAGTGTTCCGGGTCTCAGCCTTTTTGTCATGGTTCCTCCTCCCCTCGTATCTCGGTAGTTGATTCCCGCAACCAGACGTCGCGCTGTGGGAATGCTATGACGATACCTGCTTGTGCGAGGGCCCGATTGATGGAACGGATCGTCTCGTCTCGCGCAACGATCTCGTCGGTTACCGTCGGGGCATGCCAATACCGCACCTTGATGAGAATCGCCGAGTCCTCGTACGCAGCGACTCCGATCAGTGGAGGTGGATCGATCAGCACGGTATCAAGACCGGCCACGGATTCTCTGAGAATCTCTACTGCCAGGTCGAGGTCTGTACCGTATGCAACGCCAACGTCAACGGTGCTTCGGCGAGCTCCCTCGCGCGATAGGTTCACGATCGGCGCGCGCAACATGGCGGAGTTCGTTATCCGCACTGTTTCGCCGTCTGGAGTGAGAAGGACGGTCGCCCTGCCATCGATCTCCCTGACGACCCCGAGGAGTTCCTCGTGTCGAATGAGGTCCCCTACCCCGAATGGAGTGCGCGCTTGGAGGATGATCCCTGCGGAGAAATCTTCCATGAGAGGCCGCCCTCCGAAGAACAGCAGCAGGCCAACGCCCAGGAGCAGGATCATCACGGGCTGGATATCGAAACCGAGATACGGTAGGGCCAGGAGGATGCCGACCAGTACGGTGGAGTATCCGACCACACGGGCGATCGTGACGCCGACATCCTCCGGAAGGCCCTTCATCGAAGTGAGCCACTTCTTCGTGTAGCGCCTGACGAGCGCTGAAACGCCGACTGCAACCACAACGATCGCGATGGCGGTCACGACGTCCCATCCGGTGACGCTGTCCACATCAACGATCTCGTCGATACTGGGGACGGTCTGGAACAGCATCAGAACAAAGTAAGAGGGTTGGTGATCGTATCGCAACCCTCGACACCCGACCACGAGAGTTTCTCCATGAATGACCACGAACGTCGATGGATCGTGGAAGGGCCGAGTAATTGGAGGGCAGCTCGGTGCTTCGGACATGGATAACCCTTGTTTGTGTCGAGGGAGTACCAGGGGAACGCATCAGATGCCTCGCGTAACAAGCGGTCGCGTGTGATTTTCGCGACGATCGATGCAGCAGCGATGCTCAGCGAAATGGAGTCTCCCTTTACGATCGGCGTCGTGTCCACGTTGCCGATGAAGTCCCACGGCCCATCCACCAGCACATGGGTCGGCTGGCTGTCGAGGCGAGTCAGTGCTCGTTGTGCGGCGAGTCGTTGAGCGTCGGACATACCGAGTTCGTCGCACTCTGCAGCCGACGCGTGACCAACCGACCAGGCGATCGCCCAGTCCTTGATGCGGCCGACGAGCGATTCCCGTTCATCCTCGGTCAGCTGCTTGGAGTCCCGGATCTTGTAGATTCGGCGATCCCGTGGAATGACAACTGCTCCAACCGTGAGTGGTCCCGCCCACGCTCCCCTGCCAACCTCATCCATGCCAACGATGATGTCGTTGCCACGTGTCCACAGTGAAGATTCATAGGTCGTTCCGGGCGCGTGACCTATGAGAGAGGGACGAAGACGAGGGACGGTTGTGGTCACGGCACGAGGATATCGGATGTTGGATGCCGGATGTCGGACCTCAGTTCGTTGAAGGATCACTCGGATATGTGACGTAGAACGGAATCGTCCCCGGCGCACGTTCGACGGTTCGCTCCCACATGCCTTCGATCGCTGATGTGAAGATGTCGCTGACCTCGGGAAAGAGAACCCACCATGCCCCCTCTGCAAGCTCTGCCTCGAGTTGGTCCGGATCCCATCCGGCGTAGCCGGCGAATATCCGTAGCGAATCCAGCTCTGGCGCCGGGTGTTCCACGTCGACGATACCGATACCGGGTAGCCCGCTGGGCCTCGCGAACTCGATTCCGCTGCCTTGCCCGAGTGCGATCGCGGTGTCTGTGCTGACAGGACCGCCGAGGAAGACGTGCGGCGGATCGGACAGGAACTCATCGAGACCCGGGAGATGGTCTTCGACGAGCAGGTTCGTTGGGCTGTTGATCACGACACCGATTGCACCGGACTCGTCGTGCTCGAGCAGGAAGACGACCGATCGTGCGAACGGGGGTGAGTGGATGATCGGCGTCGCCACGAGAAACTGACCTGCAAGTGCCCGGTCGATCATCCGGCGCGTCCCCTTTCGAGTGTGAGACCGTCATACGCCACTGTGAATCCAGCGTCTGTCGCCTTGCGAGTGATGGTCGCCGTCCTGTTCCCGAGCGCATTGGAGTGGTTGATGTGTGTCAGAACGATGTCGGTATCCGTCGTGAGGTGGGCGAAGCGAGCGATCGTGTCTGGCACGAGGGGATGACGTATCGATGTGACGTCCCTGTCTGGAAGCTCGTCAGATGCTGAGAACGTCGCGTCGAGTAAGGCGATGTCGTGCCGGGCGATTTCTGATTCAGCGTCATCCCAGGATTGCCAGTCGTCGATGTCCGGTAGGTAGAGCAGCCACGGACTGCGGTCGACCTCGACGCTGAACGCGACCGTGTCGGAGAACTCGTCCCTGTGCGGAACCGTGATCGCGGCGATGGCGAGTGTGTGATCGATCGTGATGCTTGTGGTGTCGATGGGGATCAGATCGAGATTTCCGGCGGTCAGGAGCGTTGCCCACGGTTCGTTCTCCTCCATGAAGTTGACGAAACGTCGGGACCCGAACAGGGGCACACGGTCGGTGGCGGCGGCCTCGTTGCCGAAGTGGAGCAAGCCCGCATAATGACCCATGTGTGCGTGTGTGACGAAGACACAATCGACCAGGGATTTTCGACCGGTCGGATACAGCGGTGACTCGAGGAGCATCCGGCTTTGGACGCGGATGTCGGGGGACGCGTCGAGCAGTACGACTGCCCCTGACGCGCTCACGACGGCAACACTCGAAGCGGTACGAGAATCTGAGATGGACGATCGGTGACCCAGTTGCGGGGCACCGCCATCCTGACCGGAGCCGAGGACGATGAGCGATGTTTCCACACCGCTATTGTGCCAGTATGCCGAAAGGAGTGCAGCATGGAGCTGACGAGTACGTCGATCACAGACGGTGAGGTAATCGGAGAGACCTTCGCCCTGGCGGAACCAGCCGACGAGGGTCACGTCACCTTCGCAGGGAACAAGAATCCGCACCTCGCGTGGTCCGGTGCTCCGGCGACTGCACGTTCGTTCGTCGTCACCTGCATCGACATCGATGCGCCGAGCGTCGGTGACGACGTGAATCAGGAGGATCGTGAGATACCGGCCGACCTCGAACGTGCGGACTTCACGCACTGGCTGCTCGCGAACATCCCCTCTGATGTTCGGACGATCGAAGAAGGGACACATTCAGCAGGAGTGACACCTCGCGGTAAACAAGCGGACGCTGCGCCGGTCGGCGTGCATGGCCTGAATGACTACACGATGTGGTTCGACGGTGACCCTGATCTCGAAGGAGATTGGAACGGGTACGACGGGTGTGCGCCACCATGGAACGACTCGATCCCACACCGGTACACATTCACCGTGTACGCGCTCGATACGGACGTATTGGATCTGGTTCCAGGGTTCACGCGGGACGTGTTGACGGCGGCCATGACGGGTCACGTCGTCGACTCGGCGTCGATCACAGGAACGTACGCCACGAACCCGAGGCTTCGCTAGCAGGAGACCACGAGCTTTTTCGTATGGATGTCAGCACGATTCCGGCACTGCCAAAGGCCGTGCTCCACGACCATCTCGATGGGGGCCTGAGGCCCGAGACGATCTTCGAGCTTGCCGATGAGCAGGGCTACACGGGCCTTCCCGCATCGGATGTGGATGGGCTTGCGACATGGTTCTATCAGGGCGCATCGGGTTCGCTCAGAACCTATCTCGAGGCCTTCGAGCAGACGGTGTCGGTCATGCAGACAGAGTCGGCGATCTCACGTGTTGCCTACGAAGCAGGCGTGGATCTGGCTGTGGACGGGGTTGTTTACGCCGAGGTGCGCTACGGACCCTCTCTGTCGATGCGACGTGGTCTCTCGAGAGAAGCAGTCCTCGAAGCTATTCTCGATGGATTCGAACGAGCCAAGCGTGACAGTGGTATCTGTATCTACGGAATCGCAACGGCGCTCAGACACGAGACAGACTCTGGCGCCGTTGCCAGGGCTGCGAGCCGTTATGTCGGTCGGGGCATTGTTGCCTTTGATCTCGCCGGTCCGGAGAAGGGTTTCCCACCGGACGAGCATCTCGAGGCCTGCAACATCGCAACTGAGGCCGGACTGGGAGTGACGCTGCACGCCGGGGAGGGTGACGGCCCCAACTCGATGTGGAGAGCATTGGCGTTGTGCGGAGCGCAGCGTCTTGGACACGGTGTCCATGTTGTCGAGGACGCACACTTCGAACGGGGGACCCTCTCGAATCTCGGCTCCTTTGCCAGGAGGGTACGCGATCACAGGATCCCTCTTGAGGTCGCGATCACTTCGAATCTCCACACGGGATCGTGGACAGCTGCGCCCGAGCACCCATTCGGAGCGCTTTACGCAGCAGGGTTCAATGTCTCCATCAACACGGACAACAGGCTGATGTCGGGAATCTCGATGTCAGATGAGTACGCACTCGCAGCAACAGCGTTCGGTCTGTCCACCGGGGACCTCAACGAGATCACCGTGAACGCGATCAAGGCCGGCTTCGGCGACTGGCCCACCCGCCGCGCCCTGATCGATAGAGTCGAAGTAGCTGCTGAAGGCTGAAGGCTGATAGCTGACCACTAGAACAACTTCGCGTCGATCCAGTCGGCTACGTCCCCCATGACCTCTGGCCCCTCGGGTTCGTTGTGGAGTTCGTGGCGGAGCGTCGGATACAGGCGGCGTTCGACACCTTCCGATCGGGCCAGGCCGGCGCTCGCCGAAGGGGGTACGAGTGGGTCGTCTGCACCATGTATCACGAGTGTTGGAGTCGTGATCGCATCGAGGCTGGATGCAAGCCTGGCCTGTTCGTCGAAGACCGCCTTCCCGAACCGGGCGGTCGCCTTGACCTCGACGAGCTCGTCGGCGAAGTACTTCTCGCCGACGGCTGGGTCCTTGGACAACTGTTCGCCCTTGATGCTGTTGGCAACACGTAGGCCGGGTGCGATGCGACCGAAAACGGACGCAGCGGCTCGCAGGACAACGGGTACGTCTGCGGCCATCGCGGGGGCGGACAGAATTGCGAGGTTCGGCTGCGGAGCCCTGTCTGCGATGAGATATCCGGCAGCCTGGAGTCCACCCAGACTGTGGCCGTAGAGCACCCAGGGATGACCAGATGCGGCAGCGGTTGCCTCTGCCATCTCTGAGATATCGCTGTAGAACTGGTCGAAGCGATCGAGAGCGATACGGTCCCCACCGCTCCGACCGTGGCCACGTAGGTCGTAAGTGGACACGCTTGCGCCTCTCGCGACGAGATGTGACATGGGCTCGGCCCAACGACCCGAGTGCTCCCCGAGCCCGTGGACAAGCAAGAGTTCGTATCTTGGATTCTCTGCCGACCATGTCCTCGTGAACAGCTCCATGCCGTCGGCCGTCTTGAATGTGCCTTCGGTTTCCGTCATGCCGGCTCCTCGCTCGCGGCGGTCATCGCTGCACCGACGATACCTGCGTTGTTGCGCAGTCGCGCAGGCACCACCAGCGCCCGTGTATCGAGCTGGTGGCTGAACTCCTCGAATCGGCGGGAGATACCCCCGCCGATGATCACGATGCGCGGAGACAGGATGAGATCCATGTACTGGAGGTAGTCGTTGACCCGTTCTGCCCACCAGCCGATCTCCATGTAGTCTCGTTTCACGAGGCGGCCGGCGGCATACTCCTCGGCCATCTGTCCCTTGAACTCGAGATGTCCGAACTCGGTGTTGGGAACAAGGACGCCATCGTTGATGAGCGCCGAACCGATACCGGTCCCGAACGTGAGAAGCAACACAACGCCGCTGGTCGCATCGTGACGGCCGAACCGGACTTCCGCGATACCTGCGGCGTCTGCATCGTTGAGAACGGTCACCGGAAGTCCCAGGCGATCAGTCATCAGGGACTGCGCATCAAGTCCCACCCAGTCCGAGTCGATGTTGGCCGCGGTAAGGACAACACCATCGACGACGACTCCCGGTATCGTCACCCCGAGAGGCTCGTCCCATTCGTGATGGTCGACGATCTTCTGCACAACGTCGACTGCCGCATCAGGTGTTGCATGTCGTGGGGTTGGGATTCGATACCGATCACCGGTGAGCTCACCCGTGGCCAGATCAACCGGAGCGCCCTTGATGCCGGAACCACCGATGTCGACGCCGAATGAGATCACGTGTCACCTCCTTTTCAGGAAGGGCAACTCTTCCCTCTCTGCAGGGACTTCCTTCCCGCGGATCGTGACTGAGACATCGGCAGCGGGCGGTGGCGGCGGTGTCAGGTACCCAAGGCCGATCCCATGTTGCAGCGTGGGTGAGAAGTTGCCGGACGTGACCGTGCCCGTTGAGTCTCCCGCGGTCAGAGCGTATCCGTTTCGCGGAATGGCTCTTCCCTCGGTGGCGAACGCGACCAATTCCTTACCGAGATCATCACGCTGGGATTCAAGGGCCGGTTTTCCGACGAATTCGTGGTCCCACGCCACAACCCATCCAAGTCCTGCTTCGAGCGGTGTCGTGTCAGGATCGAGATCCTGGCCCCACAGTGGATACCCCATCTCGAGCCTGAGTGTGTCCCTGGCACCAAGCCCGCATGGTGTTGCGCCGGCTTGCACGAGCGAGTTCCAGAGACCTTCTGCGCCTTCGATGGGGATACAGATCTCTCCGCCGCTCTCCCCCGTGTAACCCGTTCCGGCCGCGACGACATCGAAACCGTCGAATTGAGTGGTGACGACCCTGAATCTTCCCGGCTTCATGCCGATCGCCGACTCGATGATCGCAGGGGCATCGGGACCTTGCACCGCGAGCAGGACCGTCTCTGCCCTGACGTCCGATATCTCAACGGAATCTGATCCGGCCGAAGAGAACCTCCCGATGATCTCGTCGAAGTTGGTGCCATTCGGCATCACCCAGTGCTGCTCGTCACCGAGCCGCCAGACGATGATGTCATCCTCGACGCCTCCGCGGTCGTTGAGAGCCATCGTGTACTGGGCGCGCCCGGGCTCCACGTTCGTGATGTCGTTACAGAGCTGGGATCGCAGCAACTCTGTGGAACCGGGCCCTGCTACCTCGAATCGGCCGAGATGAGAGACATCGAATACACCCACGGAGTTCCGTACCGCCGAATGTTCCGCAAGTACCCCCTCGTACTGCACGGGCATCGTCCAACCGCCGAAATCCGTGAATCGAGCGCTTGCGGCCTCGTGGACGTGGTGAAGCGGTGAAGATGGCATTGTTCCCTCTTGGATCGGGTACCAGCGATGGTAGTTGGCGGTGTGATCACCAACGTTAGGGGTGTTGATGCCGAGTCAGGGCGCTGGTCGATCATCACCGTTCCACCGGATCGTGTGCGGTGGGTGTGGTCTCAGAGGCACTGCTGTCGGGAGTCCGGTGCTCCGCTCCGGTAAGGTGACGCATTATGGACCTTGTCCTGGTTGTGGTCGCCTTCACCTTCGGATTCGCCGCCTCCCGAGCCCGTCTACCGGCCCTTGTCGGCTATCTGGCCGCCGGTTTTGCCCTGCACGCCATGGGTTTCGAGAACACCGAGGCGATCGAGATCATTTCGGAACTTGGAGTGTATCTGCTCCTGTTCGGGATAGGGCTCAAGCTGAAGATCGGTTTCCTGGCTCGTCCCGAGGTGTGGGGCACGGCCTCGATCGAAGTCGCCGTCGTTACAACTCTCCTGGCTGGTGTGATACTTGTCGTCGGAGTGGTTGGCTTCCCATTGGTTTCCGGTCTCGATGTGGGGCAGGCGGCGGCGCTGGGCTTTGCGTTCTCCTTCTCGAGCACTGTCTACGCGGTGAAGATCCTCGAGGAGAAGAACGAGTCGGGGTCCTTGTCGGGGCGGGTAGCTGTGGGCGTCCTCATCGTCCAGGACGTGTTTGCCGTCGTGTTCCTCGCATTCGTGGCCCGAGAGTCACCAACGATTTGGGCGATACCCGTGATTCTGCTCGTGCTGTCACTACGACCGATCTTCGGATGGCTTGTGTCGCGGAGCGGGCATGGCGAGCTGCTCGTTCTGCTCGGCTTCACCCTCGCCGTCGGCGTCGGTGCAGCCGGCTTCGGTCTGGTGGGCCTGAAGGCGGAACTGGGGGCTCTGATCGCTGGGATCGTGGTGTCCTCGCATCCCCGGGCGGGAGAGATGGCTGATCGACTGCTCGATTTCAAAGACCTTTTCCTTGTCGGGTTCTTTCTTTCGATCGGGCTGGCAGGGACGCCGCCGGTTGGCGCATTTGCGGTCGCGGCATTGATGGTGATGCTGATACCGGTGAAAAGCGCCCTGTTCTTCCTTCTGTTCACGCGATTCCGCCTGAGGAGCCGCACCGCGCTCCACTCGTCGTTGACCTTGTCCACGTACAGCGAATTCGGATTGATCGTGGCCGCGGCCAGTCAGGCGAGCGGGTATCTCGACCAAGCTTGGGTTTCAGCGATAGCGGTCGCGGTGGCATCATCGTTCGTTCTGGCCGCAGCTGCCAATACGGCCCGGTACCGGCTGTATGGCGCCGTATCTGATCGGTTGGCCCGCCTGGAACGCC
Source organism: uncultured Acidimicrobiaceae bacterium (assembly GCA_964635205.1). Classification (GTDB taxonomy): domain Bacteria; phylum Actinomycetota; class Acidimicrobiia; order Spongiisociales; family UBA5794; genus B3-G11. Next base: position 35,030 of record CAZWMX010000005.1, read on the forward strand.
ACCCGCTCCTACCCGATGATGCCATCGTTGATTTTGGGTACGCGCGCGTCATCATCTTCGGGATGGGACGGATCGGAACCGGCGCCTACGAGGCGATCGCAGCACGCCGGGGCACGGTGGTAGTCGGCGTTGACCGGAGCAGAGACGTCATCGAGGTGCACGATAGTCACGGACGCAACGTGGTTCTCGGTGATGCACTCGACCGAGACTTCTGGGAACGCCTCCGTTTCAGAGAGGATCTCGAATTGATCGTTGTCGCAATGGACAACCACCCATCGAATGTCCTGTGCGTTGAACGTGCGAAAGAGTTTCTGCCGGAAGTTCGAACAGCCGCCATCGCCAGGTACCCGGACCAAGTCCTTGAACTCCAGGACGCCGGCGTCGACGTGGCACGGAACCTGTATGAAGAGGCCGGACAGGGTCTCGCCGACGACGCAGTCGCGACAATCTGGGAACGGCCGACGGGAACGCCGGACTCCGACGAAACCGACGAGGACGACCAGTCCGGTCAGGCACAGGATCCGTCCTGCCAGTGATGTGTCCGCGCCCGCGCTATGAGGCGTCGGCCTCCCCCAGGTCGATGATCTCGGGCGGTCCGGGTATCCGTGTGGGTGTCGGGGTTTCAACCTCAGCATCGGGTTCCTCGAGGCCGTATTTGACGAGGAGGTTGAGATAGTCGCGTTGATAGAAGACCTTGCACTTGATGTGTGGATGATGTTCCCTGAGCTGTCGGACCTTCCGGTTCTTCTTCGTGACAAGCTTCTGGCTCATCGTCGTGATCTCGATGTAGACGTCGTCCTCCGGCAGGTAGAAATCCGGCCTGAAGTACCTGGTTGGTGTGCCATCGTCGTCCCACTCGAGAGGAAACGCGTGAGGTTCGTACTCCCAGTCGATCGCGTAGAAATCGAGGAGTCGAGCGAATTCTCGCTCGCTGTTGTGAGCGAACTCCGTCGTTTCTGCCTGTGACGGCCCGAAAAGGTCCTCTGTGGTCAGGTTCCAGACGCTCCTGCGAGATTCTCGGGGTCGACCGCGCCGATGCTGCGATCGGGGAAGAGTCTATGGAGTTCGCCGCGCACTTCGTCGTGCACGGGACGGACCGCGATACCGAATACACCCTGGCCACGCTGTAGTAGGTCGATGACCTCTTCGGGGCTTGTCGCGGCGTAGATCGAGGTCCCATCGCTCAACAACGTGATGTCCTGTTCACGCCAATCGTCACCGACCTGCTCCTCGAGTTGCTCGAAGGCCAATCGGATCTTGTGCAGGCTGGTTCCCGCATCCTTGAGTCGCTTGATGACGCGGAGCGTCACGATGTCCTGAAAGGTGTACAGACGTTGTGTCCCCGAGCCCGAAGCGACCTGCATCGAGGGGCCCAACAGGCCGGATCGATCCCAATAGTCGAGCTGGCGATAGGTGATTCCAACCACCTTGCACACTTGTGGCGAGCGGAAGCCCAAGTTCGTGTCTGAATGTGTATCGGTCATGGCATCTCCTTACCCAGAAGGTTACACGGTCGTAATTCCGCCCTTCGAACTACGGGTGTGAAAGTTACGCTCTGGGTGCTCCCATGTCAATGACCGGACCTCTGGAGGCTACGTGCACTCGAACAGTTGTTCGAGGGATTCGAGTTGTTCGGGTGTCCCGATCCCGAACACGCAGGCACCTGTGGTGAACGGTGTGGATGGGTCCGGGTTCATCTCGATCGACTCCCCTGCCTCGGCCATGCCGATGACCATCGCTCCCGAGTCCTTTCTGAGGTCGAGTTCAGAAAGTGTCTTTCCGACGCTCGGTGACTCGTCCGACACGATGAAGCGCTTTATCCGGAATTCCGTTGCCAGATCGCGCACCACGGTGTCGATGAACTCGGCCAGACCGGGTTGGGTCGCGAGCGCGGCGATTCGTTCCCCACCGACAGACTCAGGGGTCACAACGGCATCTGCACCTGCGAGTGTGAGCTTGTTCTCGGTCTCTTCGTCCACGGCCCTTGCGGTGACCGGGATTCCGGGATGAAGGGCCTTCACCGAGAGCGTGATCACAAGGTTGTCGCTCGGCGAGGCCACCGATGCGATCACCGATCGTGCCTCGGCAAGTCTCGCTTCCATCAGAATCTCGTCTCTTGTTGCATTCCCCTCGACGACTAGGAACCCTGCGTCGATGGCCGCTTGAGCAGCTTCGGAATCCTGTTCGATCACAGCAATGGGTATTCCGTCCCTGCGCAGCGCTTTGGCCGCTGTCGCGCCAACTCGCCCATATCCACAGACGATGACATGATCGGTAACACGGGCTAGTTCCTTGTTCATCTTCCTCCGTACCCGGTAGTCAGAACCGATAACGATCTCGAAACCGTACTCCATGAATGCGGTCAAGGTGTAGAAGGCTGCTCCCATACCCGAGATGATCACGATCACGACCCAAATGCGCGTAGCCGCATCGAACGGTCCCCCGAGCTCTTCGTAGCCAAGAGTTGTGATCGTGATGATCGTGAAGTAGATCGCATCACCAAGGGGCAGGCCTCCGATGAGGATGAACCCGGTGGATCCGACGAACACCACGAGTAGCAGGGCAAGAAGGCCGGCTCTGAGATTGGTCGGCAGGCGCACGTTCAGGAACCAGCGTCGAAATCCGTTGGGTCGACACGTTCGAGGAACTCACGGAACTTCTCGATCTCGTCCTCGTCCTCATGCTCCTGGATGTGTACGCCGGCTTCGTCCAGGAGATCCTTGTCGACGAATAGTGGAGCATCGGTTCTCACCGCGATCGCAACCGCATCGGACGGTCTTGACGATATGTGGTGAGTTTCGTCGCCGACCGATACGGTCAGGTCGGCGTAGAAGGTGCCACCACGGAGCTCCGTCACGACGACGCCGTCCACCGTTGCGCCGAGCTCCTCGATGAGCGATGTCACAAGATCGTGTGTGAGGGGCCGTTTCGTCCGGATTCCGTCGTGAGCCAGTGCTATGGCTGTGGCCTCCGGCGTACCGATCCAGATCGGTAGATAGCGATCACCTCCCCGTTCACGCAGCAGCATGATCGGAGTGTTGGTCGGCAGCTCGACACGGATTCCAACCAGATCCATCGGTATCGACTCGCTCATGGTTCCAGACTACCGGTTCGACACTCGGATGCGAGCGATGCTGCGCGGGGCACCGGTCAAGCCCTATGAGAGATTGCATCGAATGCCACCGAGTCGAATGCTCGGGGATTCTCGGCGAGAAGAGGAAGATCCATCACAGCCCAGATCGAGGGCACGTTGCGGTAGTAACCCTCCCAATCGAGACCGTAGCCGAGGAGATACTCGTCTCCCACCTCGAAGCCTCGGTAGTCGATCGGGACGTCGACGATCCGTCGCGGTGCCTTGTCGAGAAGCGTGGCGGTACGCACCCTCCGGGCTCCGTGTGCTTCGATGAGCCGTTGAATGGTTGCCAGCGTCAGGCCGGTGTCGACGATCTCGAGGACGATGAGCACGTCCCTGCCATCGAGCGGAATGGACACGTCCATCGCGACGGATACGCGACCCTCACGCCCGAAGCGCGTCAGGGACAGGAACTCTGCCTCACACGTAAGGGGCATGTGAGCGAGCAGATCCCTGTAGAAGAAGAGTGATCCTTTGAGGATGCTGACAACAACGAGGTCACCATTCGGAAAGTCCGCAGTTATCTGGGCACCCATCTCGGACACTCGTCGCATCAGTGTGTCTTGCGTGATCACCTCGACGAACGGTTCAGGCATCAGTCTCCGGACACGACGTTCGGGATCGCTTCCCTGATCCAACGTCCGATCGACGCGGCCTTCGGCAGGTCTTCGAGGCTCGAGGTCTTCCATCGTCCATCGCCAAGTGGAAGCAGTGCGCGCAGACGCCGCTGCTCGCTGTTCGTCAGTTCGATATCAACCGAGACTGTGGCCCCGCCACCATCCTCGCTGAAGAGTGGCCTGAGCCAACGATCACGCACCGAATAGGTCGAGTACGACCAATCGAGGAGCTCCCTGGTGTCGGAGAAGTGGTCGTCGCTGCCCATCACAACGCTGTAGATTCGGCGCCCGGCGCGCTCGGAGGTTGCGAGCAGGACCTTGGCCGCCAACGGTGTGTCTCCTGTCTTGAGGCCGGTGATCCCTGGATACGAACCAAGGAGTTTGTTCGTGTTCTTGAACGTCCTGGATTTGCCATTCGGATCCTCCGGCATCGACACGAGTCTGGTGCGGCTGATCCGTTGAATGTCCGGATACTCCTGGGATGCGATGATGAGTGTCAACATATCTCTGGCAGTGGAGTAGTGCTCATCCGCGTCGAGTCCGTTCGGGTTGGCGAATCGCGTACTCGTCATTCCGAGCGCTTTGGCCTTCGTGTTCATCATGTTCACGAAACTGGAGATCGATTCACCTCCCACTTGATACGCAAGTGTGAGTGCTGCATCGTTTCCGGAGCGGACGAGCATGGCCATGAGCAGGTCGCTGACGGTCCATCGCTCTCCTGCAACGAGGCCTACGGTCGAGCCGCGAGCACCTGTGGCGAACGCCGGAATCGTGACGACCGTCTCCAGCTCTTGGTTCTCGAGTACGACGATCGCCGTCATCACTTTGGTCACGGAAGCCATTGGGGATCGATCGTCTGCGTTCCAGGAAGCGAGGACAACATCGGCATCGGCATCGTATGTGATCCAGCGTTCGGCGGTGAGCTTCGGTGGGTCGGGCGCGTCGAAACCGGTCACCGGGGCCGAAGCGTGCGGTGTACCCAGGAGTGTCGCGACAAGTGCGAACGTGGTGAAGGCGGTCGTAAACATCAGTGTTCGAGTAGCTTGCGAAGCCTACTGCGAACCAGTGTTTCTTGAATGATCGCCGAAGCCTCGGAGGTATCGGCGAGGATCTCGGATGATCGGCGTTGGTTGTCGGGGTTCCGATGTCGCAGCAACGGGGCGACCAATTGGCCGAGGAGATCCGTCTGACGATCCGCAGCCAGGCGGATTCCCCTGAGATGTCTGGTCTCGAGACCCCTACTCAGGAGTCGGTGAGCTGCTCTGGCGATCTGGAGGTCACTGTCGGTGTAGACGGGGGTACCGTCTGGCAGCTCAACGGGATGGAGGATACCTTCGCTCCGCAGTGCTTCGAGCTGCTCGTCGCTGAGACCCGAGGATCGGAGTATCTCTCTCGTAGAGAGCGACACTCCCGAGGAAGCAAAATAGGCCTCCGGAGGCGGTCCGCTGTCCGGGACGACTGGTGACTCCTTTCCCTTGTCCCAGGCCGACAATTTCGACTTGATCACCTTCAACGGCAGATAGTGGTCTCGTTGTTCTGTGAGCACATACTGGATCCGCTGCACATCATCGTCGGTGAACATGCGATAGCCGGAGGACGATCGTCCCGGCTGTATGAGTCCGCGCGATTCGAGAAACCGGATCTTCGACACAGAGACATCTGGGAATTCCGGGCGGAGCAGGTTGATGACCTCCCCGATCGTGTGTGTCCGCATCGGAGGCGACCCGACGGCGCGTAACTCAGTCATGACCCCGTGACACGCTGAGGTGGTACTTACCGATCATCAGCTTGTCACCTTCTCTGAGCATTCCAGCTGCCAGGCGGTGGCCGTTGACATAGGTGCCGTTGGTCGAGCCGAGATCGGACATCGACAGTCCTGTGTTGTCAACGGCGAACCGCACGTGTTCTCTCGACACCGTGACATCCGGTAGGAAGATGGCAGCTTCCGCACCTCGCCCTGCGACCGTGTTCCCCGGTCCGAGAACGTAGGTCAGGCCGGTCTGAGGCCCACCTTCGATGGTGAGCGCCCACGCGAATACTCCCGTGAGTCTCCCTGAGGAGTCTTCGCGGGTCTCGTCCGTAGCGGCAGGCTCCCAAGAGACGGTCGGCTCCTGCTCGATGTCGACGTGATCAGGCTCATCCTTCTGCGTATCTTCCATGACACCATGTTACAGGCAAACCCTCAAGCATGGGTTGAACCCGCGAACGCGTCCCCCCCTTGCCGGGGGGACGGGCGAGCTTGCGAGCCAAGGGGGTCTGCGAGCCTACGAGCCCGGAGGAGCTGGATGGACGGTCGCTGGTCGTCGATCGTTCAGGAGACCGAGGATTCGTAGCCTGCGGCTGTGAGGAGGTTGTCGAGCTGGGAAGGTTCCGATGCTTCGATGACGGCGAACCAGCCCTCACCGTACGGGTCGGAGTTCACGAGCTCGGGATTCGCATCGAGTGCATTGTTGACCGCGATGATCGTGCCGGATACCGGTGCGTTGACATCGGAAACAGACTTCGTCGACTCGACTTCCGAGCATGGTTCACCAGCGGTCACTGCAGCCCCAACCTCGGAAACCTCCACGTACACAACATCTCCGAGCGCGTCCTGTGCGAAATCGGAGATTCCCATTCTCACCGATGTCTCACCCTCGAGTTTGGCCCATTCGTGGCTCTCGGCGTATTTGCGATCGTCCGGGTACTGCAACGGGTCCTCCTGGGATGTTCGCGGCAAGCATACTTCGCTGCGGAGCAGACGAACGACCGGCGACCGATTCTCGTCTGCGGTCTACCGCCCAGCGACCGCAGCCCGCATGTCTCCGAGATACTGGACGGCGACCCAGTAATACATGATCAGTCCGGGTACACCGGACAGGTAGGCGATCCAGATGGGCCAGTTCGCGGAGAACCCGACCCCGATGTAGAACGCGGTTATCGATACGTAGAGAGAGAGTGTTGCTGCCTTGCCGAGGAGACGCACGTCGAGTTTCGTGACACCGTTTCGCCACCCGTAGACGGCACCGATCCCGATGAGGACCTCGCGAACCACAAGTGCGATCCCGAACCACGCTGGAAGCACGCCGGTGAGGAGTCCCGCAATCACAGCAACGATGACGGCGATCCGATCGGCCAGGGGATCGAGGAACTTACCCAGCTCGGTTACCTGGTTGAGCTTGCGCGCCAGGTACCCATCGATCCAGTCAGTTGCCCCGATCACACCGAGCAAGACGCCTGCCCAACCGTACTCCTTTGCACCGAAGACCAACCAGACGAAGAGGGGTATGAGGGCAAGACGGAGGAACGAGATCGAATTCGGTACGTTGAGGACCGCGGGCACTAGGTCACCTGAACAACCCGGAAGCGAACCTGGGCGAGCTCTTCGTCATCGAGGGAGACGACAAAGACATATCCCTTCGCCTCGGGAAACGTGATGTTGTGGAAGGGACTCACGATCGGCACGACGCTTGGCGAACCCGGCGGCAGATTCGGTGGTGCGCCAACACGCAACATTCCCTTGGCCTCGACGCCGATACTCTGGCCATCCTCGTCGATGAGAGTGATGTGGAGCTCGAGGTCTCGCTGACGATCCTCCGGTCCCACTTCGGCAACCATCGCAAGACTGAGGTTCCGATGGGTCGCCGGGAGTGACCGGACCGAGATCGTGTCGAATCCTCCACCGAGTACGAAGAGTTTGCCCGACTGCACCTGAGCGGAGTCAGCGAGCATTGCTGATGTGAGCTTCATGTGTTGCTGTCTCCCGGCTTGAGGTTGCCCGTTCGTCCGTCTGGGTCGGCCATGGTGTCGACGATAGCGCCACTGCGACCAAGGATGCTCCGTCAGACCTGTTCGAACGTCGCCTGGAAGAATCTCAATGATTCAGGCTCGTAGGAAAAGCGGAGCCCGCGGACGGATTCTCGCTCGTCATGCACCTGGAGGACAGATTCGGCCGCAACATCCATATGTGACTGGGTGTACACCCGTCGCGGGATGGTGAGTCTGACGAGTTCGAGATTGGGGTACCTGTTTCGGCCCGTCTCGGGATCGCGCCCGGCCGACACGTTGCCCCGCTCCATGCCTCGGACTCCGGAATCAACGTAGATCGCGGCAGCGAGGGCTTGAGCGGGGAACTCGTCCTGGGACAGATGTCCAAGGATTGTTCCGGCGTCGAGAAAAACCCCGTGGCCACCGATCGGCTGGATCACAGGGACACCGCCGTCGACCAGTTTCTGACCGAGATACTCGACCTGACCAACCCGAGCTCGAACATGGTCATCGGTGCGAACCATCTCGCGGATGCCCTCTGCGAGCGCTTCCATGTCTCGACCCGACATGCCCCCGTAGGTGTGCAGGCCCTCGAATGCGACGAGCATCGCCCGAGCCCTTCTTGCCAGTTCGGGATCGCGTACGGCGAGGAAGCCTCCGATGTTGACGAGGTTGTCCTTCTTGGACGACACCGTTGCGCCGTCTGAGTGATCTGTGATCTCACGCAGGATCTCCGCGATCGACCGGTCTTGGTACCCGTCCTCGCGTTCTTGGATGAAGTACGCGTTCTCCACGGCTCTGGTCGCATCGAGCATCACGGCTATGCCGTTGGTCCTGCAATACGCATAGACCTCCCTGATGTTTTCCATCGAGGCCGGTTGCCCACCGGCCATGTTCACGTTCGTTTCGAACGAGACATACGGAACGCGATCGGCGCCGACCTCCTCGACGATGGCCTTGAGTTTGTCGAGGTCGATGTTGCCCTTGAAGGGGAACGTCGAGGTGGGATCGTGCGCTTCATCGACGATGACGTCTTGGAACCGTCCACCCGCTGCTTCCTGGTGATATCGAGTCGTTGTGAAATACATGTTGCCGGGGACGACGTCACCGGGACTGATGAGGAGTTGGCTCAAGATGTGCTCCGCTCCCCTCCCCTGATGGGTGGGAATGAGCTCTTCGTAGCCGTACACGTCGCGGACGGCGTCCACGAGCTTGTAGAACGATGTCGCACCGGCATATGCCTCGTCACCGAGCAGCATTGCCGACCATTGGCGATCCGACATCGCCGTGGTTCCTGAGTCTGTCAGGAGGTCGATGTACACGTCTTGGCTCTTGAGAAGGAACGTGTTGTGTCCGGCATCAGCGATGGCCTTCCGGCGATGCTCTCGGGTGGTCATGGTCAAGGGTTCGACCATCTTGATCTTCCAGGGTTCTGCCCAGCTCTTGACCATGGTGACGTCCTTTCGGCGGGAGGTGCGTTCAAACCGATTCGAGTGCATTCGCAAGGTCGGCGATGATGTCGTCGGGGTTCTCAACACCAACGGAGAGACGTATGAGCGAATCCGTCACATCGAGCCGGATCTTGTCGTCGGCATCGACGCCCGCGTGGGTCATGGACGCCGGGTGCTGAACAAGGCTCTCCGTGGAGCCGAGGCTCACGGCCAGGTGCGCAAGCTGGAGTGAGTCGAGGAAGCGGAAGGCATCTTCCTCCCCTCCGTCGATCCACATCGAGATCATCGCTCCGGGACCATCACACTGCTCCTGATAGACCCGATAGCCATCGTCCCGCGAGGTGAGCAGCCCCAGGTAGGCCACCTTCGCGACCTTGGGGTGGTCCGCGAGGAAGGAAGCGACCTTCCCGGCATTCTCTGCCTGTCGGGTCATGCGTAACGAGAGCGTCTCGAGGCTTCGCATCATCAGCCAACCCGTGTGCGGCGTTGCCATGGTGCCGAGGATCGTGCGCATCTCGGCGACTCTCGCCATGAGCTCGTGAGACCCGAGTGAGGCACCGGCGATGAGGTCCGAATGACCACCGATGTACTTCGTAGCGGAATAGAGGACGATGTCGGCGCCGTGCCTGAGCGGGTGTTGCCACATCGGGCCGAGGAACGTGTTGTCAACCATCACGGGTGCGGGGTTCTCGTCACTTCGGTAGGACTCTGCGAGATCCCTCGCAGCGCTGATCGAGAATAGGTCGTTGGTCGGGTTCGCAGGTGTCTCCATCAACACGGCAGCGAGTCTTCGTTTGCCAACCTCCTCGGCGACTTCTTCGGCAGTCATGCCATGGCGCCACTCGACCGTATCGATGTCGAAACGTGGGAGAACGCGGTGGACGAAGTGGTCGGTTCCACCGTACAGCGGTGCGGTGTGGACCAGTACGGAGCCCGGGGCGAGGAACGTGAGCAGCGTCGTTGTGATGGCTGCCATGCCGGACGCGAACACGAGGCCCCGGTCTGCGCCATCCCACAACGTGAGTCTTTGCTCGAGGATCTCGAGGTCAGGGTTGTTCAGCCTCGAGTAGATCAACCCCGTCGTCTCGCCTTCAGAAGGCTCGGCAAGGCCATAGGCGATCTCGAAGAACCGTTTTCCTTCCGCTGCAGAGGTGAACGTAAACGTCGAGGTCTGGAAGATCGGGCTCTTGAGTGAACCTTCCGACCACTCCGGGCGGTACCCGTAGCCCATCATGAGGCTCTCGGGTGACAACTCGTGCCCTGCTATCTCGGTGCGATATTCGTCTGACATGGGTCCTCCCGGACAGGTACTGGTCGAGTCGGCGGTTTCTCGAACGCACTGCGGCTTCTTGATAGAATTATCGCGGAGGAGCCGGATGTACGACCTACGATCCGAAGGGAATTCGTATGACAACCCCACGCCGGGTACTTGACCGAACAGACCGCCGACTCGTGCAGGTTCTGTCGGAGGATGCGCGGCGGTCGAACAAGGAGATCGCTGCCGCTGTCGGGATCGCTCCATCGACGTGTTCCGAGCGTATTCAACGGCTGCGGGATGAAGGTGTGTTCAGAGGCTTCCATGCCGAGGTCGAACCTGAGGTGATGGGAATCGGTCTGCAGGCACTTGTTGTCGTCAGGCTCCGCCGTCACGCAGAGGACGAAGTCCAGCGTTTCTGGGCGCACGCCGAGGCGATGCCGGAAACGAAGGCCATCTATCACCTGTCGGGTGCAAACGACTTCCTCTGTCACGTCGTTGTCAAGGACCCCGACCATCTGAGGCGGGTTGCGGTCTCCGGCTTCACGGCACTCCCCGAGGTCGCCCACATCGAGACATCCCTCATCTTCGAGCACAGATCGAAACCC
>CAZWMX010000006.1:0-10656 GCA_964635205.1 uncultured Acidimicrobiaceae bacterium
CGAAGGCATCGTCGAGCATGCGGAGAAGCTGCATCGCTTCTAGCACGTCCTCCCTTCAGGGGGGACAGGCGAGCTTGCGAGCCAGGGGGGCCTGCGAGTCCGCGAGCCTGGTGTGGGTGGAGGCACCTAACCTCGCCTCATGGAGTTCCGTCCTGCCGATCACTCTGATGTCGACGAGATCGTTTCGTTCACGACGGATACCTTCGAGTGGGGCGACTACGTACCAGAGATGATCGGTGAGTGGATCGACGATCCCTCCAGTGTCGTCATGGTCGCCCTCGATGGGTCGGAGATCGTGGCTCTGGCACGTGTCGTATTTGTCACAGACGCAGAGGTGTGGTCGCACGCTGCCCGAGTTCGCTCGGATCATCGTGGCCGGGGAATAGCAGGCGATCTTGCGGTTGTGCTCCTCGACTGGGCACGGAACCGTGGCGCTCGCGTCGCCCGCCTTCTCATCGAGGATGACAACGAGGCCTCCATCAGGAATGTCACGAAGACAGGGTTCCGAAGGGTCGCAACCGCCATCAGGGCGAGGCGAGCGATTGGGGAGGCCACACCCAACCCCGACGGCAATGGGGGGCGACGCAGGCCTTCGGCTGTCGCAGCACGCCCGGTCAAGGCCGCGGACGCGTCGATGCTCGCCGCGGCGTGGCCGTCATCCCGATGCGGTCGACCGCTCAGGGGTCTCGTCGCCGACGGATGGAGGTTCCACACCCTCAGCGAGCCAGACCTCATCGATGCGGTTCACGACGGCGTTCTGTGGGAGATCGGCTCATCGTGGGCCGTCACACGACAGGATGATGCGACGTTCGATGTCTGTCTCCTCGATACAAGCCCAGACGAAGCCTTGGATGCCATCCAAACCCTCATCGATGTAGCCAACGAACGCGGCTCCGAGGACTTCTGGATGTGGATTGCCGACGTCGATTGGCTGGTTCAGGCTGCAAGACGCGCCGGATGTGAAGTGATCCCATACGGTATCTGGGTGTACAGCTTGTAGAACGGGTTTCAGGCCTCAGATCTGAGGTTTCAGGCGACTCACGTACAGCTCGATGGGGTGCCTGACCTCGAATCCGGCGTCGAGGAAGCGGCGAAGTTGCATCTCGCAGCCGGCGTTGGCCGACGCCACGAGTCTGGTGCCTGTCGCTTCAACGGATGCAGCCTTTCTTCGCCCGAGTTCATTGCTGGTGTCCGGATGGTCGATCAGATAGGTGCCGGCCGCACCGCAGCAGAGACCTCCGGAATCTGCATCGACTGCCTCGTAGCCTGCAGCTCGGAGGACCGTCCTGGGTTCCTTGACGACTCCCTGGCCGTGTTCGAGATGACATGGGTCCTGGACGGCTACCTGTTCTCCGTTGGGTGGCAGGGTCGGCAACCGTCCATCCTCAATTGCTGCTGCAACGATCTCGGTGACATCCCGCACCTTCTGCCCGAGCTCCGGATCAGCCTTCAGATGGGCACCACAGCCGGCAACGTTCACGACGATGACCTCAGCATCTCGAAGAGCAGTCCGGTTTGTAGCTGCCATCTTGTCTGCTTCGTCGATGTATCCGTCGTGCGCTGCCAATGCCCCACAACACGTCTGGCTCGACGGTGCGTCAACCCGGTATCCCGCGGCGAGGAGCACCTCGATCGTTGCTTTGTGGATGTCGGAGAACCATGCGTCGGCCACGCAGCCAACGAAGAGAGTCGCCGTCGGGGCGTCGTCTGGGCCCCAGCTCCCGCCACGGGCGGAGGGCTGGGGTAGCGGGATCTTGCGGAGACCTCGACTCGGTATCCCGATCCGCTGGGCCACGCCAATGGCGATCGCGCCGATCCGCAGGAGGGCGGGAACCGTCAATGCTGTCGCAACCGCGAATCGGCGAAGACGAGCGCCTCGCGACGGCAATTGAGCCGTGACCTCGGCCGTAGCGCTCTCGATGATCCGGCCGAACGGCACCAGCGAAGGACAGGCCGTCTCACACGCACGGCACTGCAAACAGAAATCGACGATCTCGCCGAACCGCTCATCGATGCCTGCGGCACCCGTGTCCACAGCATCGATTGCTGTGAGGCGACCGCGCGGCGATGCGCTCTCGTCGCCTGTGAGCCGATACGTTGGGCACACAGGCAGACAGAGACCACAGGTGACACAGGCATCGAGGTCGATGCGACCTGGTGGATGCGACGTGACCCAAACCATCACACGCCCCCGGGAAGCACGCCGGGGTTGCAGACTCGATCGGGATCAAAGAGCTCCTTGAGACGACGCTGGATATCAACCGTCTCCGGAAGCCTTCCCCACCGCGACAATGACTCGCTCAGTGGCCCGCGCCGATGGATCACGAGTGACCCACCGCTGGTCTCTGCCCACGCCCTGAGTTCCGTGATAACTGTCTCCTCGACTTTGGACCAACCAACCTCCACGACTCCTACGCCATGCTGGGCAACGAACCGACCGGCACCGACGTCGCGCACGCGTCTGACGGCGTCCGGCACGAGACGTGGAGGCACGTTGACACCAACCACGACGGCGTCATCGAGCGGACTCGGCCACACAAACCCTTCGGATGCCGAGCCTTCGAGGGAGTCGACCTGTGCACTCACCGACGCCCGCGATCCCGACACATATGCGAATCCGCCATGCTCGGTTTCGAGTGCCGCAGTCGGCTGATAGAGCCTGTCTCGCATAGCGGCGATGTCGTTCACCTCGATGGTCGTCCGCATTTCGGGCACGGGCCAGAGCTTCAGGTAGATCTCGGCAATAAACCCGAGTGCTCCGTGTGAGCCCGTCACGAGGCGGGGGAGGTCGTATCCCGTGACGTTCTTGACGAGTTGCCCTCCGCCATGGACGACCTCGCCGTATCCCGATACGAGGGTCACGCCTATCACCCTGTCACGAGTCGGCCCATACCGAAGCCTTCGATACCCGGACGCACCCGTGGCGATAACGCCTCCAACCGTACGATTCGGAGCTGTCTCCGGCAGAACGGCAGTGTGCTCATGTGCCTCGAGGGTCTGGTCGAGGTACGCAAGGGTCGTCCCAGCCCGTACGACGATCGTCAGGTCGTCCGGCCGGTAATCCACAATCCCAACCATGCGTTCGGTCCCGATGACGGTGTAACCGTCAGGCACCGAAGTTGTGCCGGAACCGGCAAACCACAGCGGCTGCTCGGCACTCCTGGCCTCTTCAACCAGGGATACGACGTCAGGCACGGACACGGGCGCAAACCTTTTCACAGGCGCACCCCGTTTGCATCGAAGCAGCGCGAACCCTCGGGAAGCACCTTGGATGGGTTCATCATCCCCGCGTCGTCGAACGCTTCGCGAACCCTCGCCTGAGCATCGAGATCGATGTCGGAGAACACAAGATTCATGAGATCCCGCTTCTCCACGCCGATGCCGTGTTCACCAGAGAGCGACCCGCCGGCTTCGATGGACACCTCGACCATCTCCCGAGCAGCGGCTTGCACCGTATCGAGCATCCCCGGCTCCTTGGCATCGAACGCTACGAGGGGGTGCAGGTTTCCGTCACCGGCGTGGAACACGTTGAGCATTGCGAGGCCGTATCGGTCACCGATCTCGTAGATCTTCGTCAGGACATCGACGAGTGCGGTGCGTGGCACCACCGTGTCGTGGAGGTAGTAGTCGGGCGCAGCCTGCGCGACGGCTCCGAACGCAGCCTTGCGTCCCTTCCAGAGCAGAGCCCGTTCGGACGCGTCGGTTGCCACTCGGATATCCGTTGCATCGTGGGCCTGCGCAGCCGCACGGATGACTTCGACTCCGGCTTCAACCGACTCCGGGGTTCCGGTGACTTCGGCAAGGAGAACGGCTCCAGCGTCTGTCGGATATCCCGCGTGCACGAAGTTCTCCACTGCTTCGACCATCGGCTGATCCATGATCTCGAGAGCAGCAGGGATGAGACCGGAGGCGATGACTCCAGACACAGTCGCCGCGGCACCCTCGATGGTCGGAAACCCGATGAGGATGGTCGCAACGTCAGGAGAATCTTCTGTGAGGCGGACCAAGACCTTCGTCACGATGCCGAGCGTTCCTTCAGAGCCAACAACGACGGCGCGCAGATCGAGACCCGGCTGATCTGGCGCCTCGCCGCCAACCATGACTATGTCACCGTCAGCCGTCACAAGCTCAGCGGCGAGGATGTGAGCGACCGTCGTTCCATCGGCAAGACAGTGTGGACCTCCAGCGTTCGTGGCGACGTTGCCGCCGATCGTGCACGCCTGTTGGGACGATGGATCCGGGGCAAAGTGGAGCCCGAGCGGCCCAAGCTGTTTCGACAGATCCAAGTTGATCAGTCCCGGACCAACCCAGGCGGTCCGTGCAATCTCGTCAACACCGTGAATCTCGTTGAGCCTCGTGAGCACGACGAGCAAGCCCGGCTCGACTGGTACCGCCCCACCGGCAAGCCCCGTCCCAGCACCACGGGGCACGATCGGCGTCTCGTACCTCCGGGCGATTCGCACGATGGCTGCGACCTCCTCGACGGTCTCAGGCAGTACCGCGGCGACTACGTCACCTTTCGTGACACCGGAGTCCTTGGAAAAAACGACAAGATCGAGGGGATGGTGACGAACCCTCTCGGGCCCGAGCAGGGCGGTGAGTTCGTCGATCAACGTCATGAGCCGAGGCTAGACGCACACACGTTGGCACGTCTACCGATCGAGCGTGCCGGGAGAAGCAACCCACTCTGTCGGCTGGTTCGTGACTGCTGCAATTCGGTCATAGTCACGGTCATAGTGCAGCACGACCAGATTGGATGACTCGGCAGCGGCGGCAATCACGAGATCAACAGGTTTGGCGCCTCGATGGTGACCCGCATTCGCAAGCAGCCTGGCAATCTGGAGGGCACGCCCGAGTACCGCGTCGTTGATGGGCGCCATCGGCAGAGCGGTCCTTTCGACGATGACATCGGAAACGTCCAGAGAACGCGATCCATATGCCACCTCGAGATCGATCATCCCGCACGTCCACATCCTTCCATGCCGCGCCAATTCCTCAAGCCGATCCCCAACGGCGGTCTGGTGCGCTCGACCGAGAACCGAGGTGTCGACGAGGTAGAGGGACTCAGGCATCGGTGGCAAGGCGTGGCATCCGCGCGTCTTCGAGATGGTCTGCGTCGAGAGCTTCCGGCGACCTCAACCTGGCAATATGGGCCAGGGCAGTGTCACGGTCGACGAGACTCTGGAGAGCACACTCGACGGTCGCCTTGATCGTGTCAGTTCCCGCGACGGCGCGAGCGCGGACCAGAAGTGCGTCATCGATTTCGACCAGTCGCTTCGTCATGGTTCCGAGTATATATGAATAGGTGTTCCGGATATACCCCTTTGCAGATCATCGCCGTAGTCCGCTGGTGGCAAAAACACGATGCGGGACCGTCAGTTCTCCGGGGAACTCATCGGCAAGCAGGTCAGCCAGGTCAGCATCAAACCGCTCGACCTGACCGGCGTTCAGGGACGAACCGACACCGTTGCATGTGCGAACGCGACCTCGCCAGGCCTCGTGGGAGAAGGGCACGTCGACCACGTAGCTGAAACTCTCGACCTCCTGGAACCCGCAACGATCAAGTGCCTCCACATGCTCCGGGTGAACACCACGCCAACCAGCCTTTGGCCAGCCGGGGTTGTGCTCGAGGATCAAGTCCTCGGTTCGGCCGGCCGTATTGCCTGAAAGGGGGATATAGCTGAAACTGGTGATGAGCAAGCGGCCGCCTGGTACAAGAACCCGGTTCGCTTCCCGCATCGCCGCATCGGAATCGAACCACCACCAACATTGGCCGGCGCTCACCAGGTCGAAGCTGGCGTCATCCTTGCCTGTGGCTTCCGCCCGTCCTCTGATGAATCGGGCGTTCAAGCCTCGTTCCTGCGCCTCCTGTCGTGCGACGTCGAGTAGTTCGGGTGCGATATCAAGACCGGTGACGTCGAGCCCTCGTACTGCGAATCCCAGAGCGAGTGTCCCCGTGCCGGTCCCGAGATCGAGCGTACGTTGTCCAGCCTCGATCCATCCCTCCTTCACCAGTCGGTCGAAGAAGCTCTCAGGGAACCCAGGCCGGAAACGCTCGTAGTCCGCTGCCGTGCGCCCAAAGTCGATCGTTCGACCCTCGTGATCGATGCTCTCGGTGCCATCACGCATGTGCAGAACCTAATGCCGTCTCACGCTTCCAGGGGCGCGACACTCAGCCCGGCTGCCGCTGCGCCATCTCTCAGTCGATCATCCCATGCCGCGATGACGACATGGGAACTCCCAAGGGTCAGCGCACTTGACAGGTGAACGGCGTCGTAGCCGCTCAGGTGATGGCGCTCGGCCTCACCGCCCGCATTCACAAGCAGCCCACGCCGGGGTATCACAATCATAAGAGCCTCCCACAATTCCTCCCATGATCGCTTCGCCCTGCTCAGCGACCTCGATGAGATCCGGCCACTCCTGTGGGCAGCTGCGAGAGCGGCCCTGACCTCGGGATACGCAAGCCCACTGCTCACGACAGCGTCCGCACCGTCCCAGAGCGAGGAAGCAACGTCGCTACCTGGTTCGTCAACAACAAGCTTCACCAGAGCGCTCGAGTCGAAGTAGACGATCGCCACGTCAGTCGCGCTGCTCGGTTACGAGGTCCGACACCGGCCGGGTCGCTCGTATGCGTTTTCGACCCCTTGCCCTTGGTCTCGAAACCGAGCGTGGGAGGTGGATCACCCCATCCTGATCCAGCTGTTCAAGGATCGGTGCCGTATCCACGCTGGTAAGTCGAGCAACAGCGATACCTCGATCCGTGATGATGACCTCCTCGCCATCCTTCACTTCGTCGAGCCACCGCTTCAACTCGGCCCTGAGCGCTGTTACGCCTATTTCCATTGAGTTCTCCTACGTACAGATGAGCCTATCTATAATGTACATGATGGAAAGCATCGTGTGAAGAGCCCGGTCGTCGTCTGGGTCCGGAGTTACGTGGCGCCCCAGCCACCGCCGCCGGGGGTGAGAACCAGCAACTCGTCTCCGGATTGCACCTCGACCGTGCACTTGGATGGGAGTTTCTTGCGGTCACCGTTGGCGGTGATCAGCCAGTCCTCACCGACTGCTCCCGATTCACCTCCCGAGAGACCCCACGGTGCTATGAGACGGCGATCGCCCATGAGGGACACCGTGGCGGGTTCGTTGAAGCGGATGCCACGCTCGATGCCGTCCCCGCCTGTGAAGGTTCCTGAGCCTCCGCTGCCCGTCCGCAGCGTGTAGCGGGTAACTGTGAATGGATAGTGCGTATCGAGGGACGTGATAGGAGTGTTCTTCGTGTTCGTCATACCCGTCTGGATACCCGACTGACCGTTGCGCTGCGGCCTCGCACCCTGACCACCCGCAACGGTCTCGTAGTAGGCGAAGTTCTCGTTACCGATGAGGACATTGTTCATAGTGCCCTGTCCGGCTGCGGGCACCCTGTCCGGCGCGAACGATGCGAGCGCACCGAGGATCGTGTCTGCGATTCGCTGTGATGTCTCGACGTTGCCGGCTGCAACAGCAGCCGGTGCAACGGCGTCAACGATCGACGCCGGCCTGGTCACAAGATGCAGCGGCCGGTGAGCGCCACCCGTTGCGGGGATCGTCGGATCGGTCGCAACCCGGACCGCATAGGAGAGACAGGAGCCGCTGACCGCACGGACGGCGTTGATATTCCCCTCCACTTGGTCCGCTGATCCGGTCAGGTCTGCCGTCAGCTCGTCGCCATCGATGGTGATCGTGGCAACGATCGGAACGAGTTCACCCTTCCACTCCATGTGGTCGGTGAATGATGCCGATCCGTCGGGCAGGGCGGAGATCGCTGCACGCATT
This sequence comes from uncultured Acidimicrobiaceae bacterium, assembly GCA_964635205.1. Lineage (GTDB taxonomy): Bacteria > Actinomycetota > Acidimicrobiia > Spongiisociales > UBA5794 > B3-G11. The sequence goes on from CAZWMX010000006.1 coordinate 7,813, forward strand.
CGCCTTTCGCCGTATGCCATGAGCGCACGAGACAGGGACCCGTGCGTGTCGGTTCCGTACCGTTCGATGAGCGCCTCGAGACGGACGGCTCCTGCCTCGTTCGCTCCGAGTTGAGCTGCAAGATCCCCCCGCCGTTCGACCGGTGTGCGGGTCGCCGCCAGGAACGGCTCGATGAACTCGTCGGTCCACACCGAATCGCGCACAGCCACCATGGGGGACACCACGATCCCCTCCTGGTCGACACGGGTTGCATGAGCCGGCATCGAACCTGGAGCCTCTCCCCCGACATCGGCATGATGGGCCCTGTTCCCCACCCACGCCACGAGGTGGCTACCAACGTGCACGGGTCGGACAAGTGTGAGGTCATTGAGGTGCGTTCCGCCCTCAAATGGATCGTTGACCGCGTACTGGATACCCGGCTCAGGCTCGGTTCCGAAGCGCTCGATCACGGCCGCCACCGATGCCGGCATCGAGCCGAGGTGGACGGGTATGTGCTCGGCCTGGGCAAGCATCTCGCCCTCAGGAGTGAACACCGCGGCAGAGCAGTCGGCTCGTTCCTTGATGTTCGGAGAGAACGCAGTCATTCGCAGTACGACACCCATGTCCTCAGCGATACTCGACATCTGGGTGCGCATCACCTCGAGTGCGATCTGGTCGATGGTCACCATGCCACCTCCAATGCTCCGGATTCCTGCACCACGGTGATGTCGCCGGGAGCGAGGTACGTGGTCGATTCGACCTCCTCGATGACCGCGGGACCTTCGATCACGTCACCAGATCGCAGCGCTGCCCGGTCCACCACGAGCGCAGATACCGCGCCCGATTCAGTGACGACATCCCGGCGGGTGTCCGACCGCTCCGCTGTGGGTTGCCAATGGGAGACATCGTCGATGGTGAGCGCAGGAGCGGCGAGGCCAACACCTCGCACGGCAACGATCTCGATGGAATCGTCCGGTCTGTCGAATCCGTTGCGCGAGCGGTGCACGCCATCGAATCGACGCCGCACATCGGCCAACCCCTCGCCGGGACCCCAAGCAACCGAGATTTCGTGAGCCTGCCCGAGATACCGGACATCAACCGAATAGGACACATCCGCGTCGTCGAATCCTGCGCGAGCAAGAGCCGTACAGATCTCGTCGTTCAACACGTCGGCCGCCTCGACGATCGAACCAAAGTCGTCATCACACACAAGAACCGCTCGTGCGGCATCAGACCGAGGGGGCGCGAGGAGCAGACCGACCGCCGAAAACACGCCGCCAAAGGGAGGAATGAGCACGCCTGACATTCCAAGTGATCTCGCAAGCGACGTTGCGTGTAACCCACCTGCACCGCCGAAGGCGACGAGACGGGCATCACGCGGATCCGAGCCCTGCTCGACAGACACCGTTCTGATGGCACCAGCCATCACTTCCTCTGCGATCCTCACGATCCCGAGCGCCGTCTCGACAAGGGAGAGCCCGAGCCGACCGGCAAGAAAGCCGACAGCGGCCTCCGCGGCATCGCGTTCGAGGCCGAGGCGACCGCCGAGTTTCGTATCCGCCGAGATACGGCCGAGGACGACGTTGGCGTCGGTCACCGTTGCCTCGATGCCGCCTTGGCCGTAACAGGCCGGGCCCGGGTTCGCTCCGGCGCTCTGCGGTCCGACTCGCAGCGCACCACCGGTGTCGATCCAGGCGATCGAACCGCCGCCGGCACCAACCGTGTGAACGCCTACAGACGGAAGACGGCATACATATCCGTCGATGCTGCGCTCGTGGGACACCTCGATGACACCATCCTCGATCCGGCAGACATCGGTGGACGTTCCACCCATGTCGAATGACACAACCCTGCGGTACCCGAGTTCGCTCGCAAACGCTGCAGCGGCAACAACACCACCGGCCGGGCCGGAGAGGAGCACTGCAGCCGGGAGGGCCGATGCGTCGGCGATCTCCATCAAGCCACCTGACGACCGCATGACACCAAGGCTTCCAACGGCGCGCGATGCGACAAATCGCTCATCGAGTGCCTTGAGGTAGGTCGCGGTGATCGGAGTCAGATATGCGTTGAGCACTGTTGTGGAAATACGCTCGTACTCGCGGAATTCACCTGCCACGACGGAGGAGAGACTCACGGGGATACCCGGCCGTCTGGATGCGATGCTCGAGGCAAGGCTTTGTTCCCCATCACGGTTGGTGTGCCCATGAACAAGAGCAACAGCGATCGCCTCTGCCTCGGGTATCTCGGGGACCGATTCGTCACCGGTCCCGATACGCATGGAGCGTTCAACGAGAGGTGGCGGCCGGTCGGCATACGGGTCGTAGAGTGCGGGCCTGTCCTGTCGTGCGATTTCGATGATGTCCTCGAAACCTGCATCGGTCACGAGAACAGTGCGCGCACCCTTTCGTTCCAGAAGGGCATTCGTCGCAACGGTGGTTCCGTGCACGAAGACATCAACAAACGAGCCTCCCGCCAATTCATCGATACCGCCCGCGATCGCATTCTCTTGATGTCGCGAGGTCGGGATCTTCGCCGTGGCAACCTCGCCGTCGACGACGAGTACGAGGTCGGTGAAGGTACCCCCGACGTCAGCTCCGAGCATCATGGCCGACCACCGCTACGATTCGGTTTCAGCGATAGAAGGAACACTATGGGCATCACCGTAGAGACCACGCCGAATCCACGGGCGATGAAGTTCAATGTCGGCTCACCTGTTGGTGAGACCGCGACCGCAACGAGCACAGACGGTGCGGACGAGCGAATCGCGCCCTTGTTCGATATCGATGGTGTCATGTCGGTCTTCATGACAGCAGACTTCGTGACCGTGACGCGGACTGAAGATGCGGAATGGGATGGGATCGTGCC
>CAZWMX010000006.1:10756-30535 GCA_964635205.1 uncultured Acidimicrobiaceae bacterium
CAGACTTCGTGACCGTGACGCGGACTGAAGATGCGGAATGGGATGGGATCGTGCCGGAGGTCCTTGCGGTGCTTGAGGAATCCTTCGCCTGAGCCGGCTATCAGCCGTCAGCTATCAGCGGGCAGAGCGCTCACGAACACTGCTGATCCATCTCGCTGCAGCGATATCACCACTGTCTTGACGGGGTCACGGACGAAACCTCCCTCGGTCTCTCTTATCGCTCGATAGGCGACGGTGATGTCGAAGCCGCCCGGTGTGACCTCTGACGCGATCGTCCTTGCCCACTCCACGAAGGTCACCGGTTCACCTTCCGTTTCGTGAGGAATCGCCTCGGGAACGACCGATGAGGAGAGTGCGGCCTTGATCGAGCGCACCGTCTCTTGTGAGCCATCACGAGTAAACCAGTCGATCACGAACCACTCCGCTGTGGCCTCAACGAGGATGTCTGAAGCTTGCGCTGCCGCAGGCTCTTCAACCCGTAGATCTGCTTCGGCGATGACCATCGAGGTTGGGGTCGCAGGCATCGGCTCGGCTGCAGCGACGGATGTGGGGGGCAGCTCGAGGCCGGCAAGCTGCGGAGGCACGGGCTGGGCGCCTGCGCCGAAGAGGCGCATGCCGAGTACGGCGATCACCAGTAGCCCGACAGCTCCGACGGCGAGATAGATTCGCCGGTCGATCCCGTCGTCCTGTTCGGCGACGAGATTCGACCACGGGATCTGTTCGAACTCTTCAGATTCCATGGTCACCCTCCGGGTAGTTGGAGAACCTGACCCGGATGGATCAGGTTGGGGTCGTCGCCGATCAGGTCGCGGTTCTTCTCATAGATCGATCGCCAGAGATCCGAGATGCTCGAACCACTCGGTGTGGAGCCTTCAGAAGTCAGAAGCGAGTATGCGATCTTCCAAAGAGAGTCGCCACTGACCACCGTGTAGGAGCGAGCGGCAATCATGATCGTGTGGGGACGAACCACCGACGTGACCGCGCGAGTCGGTGCATCGGCGGATTCCTCCACCATCTGCACCATGCGATGGCTGGCTGGTCCAACGCTGCCGGCAGCCGGACCCACTCTGGGAACCCCCAGCAGAAGAATCGCCGTGATCACAACCGCGGTGAACCGTCTCCCGACGCGGAGATGGACCCCGACCCGTGAGACTGCCGCGATCGTCGGATGCACGGTCGTTCCGAGAAGCCAGATACACAGAACGCCGACGACATAGAGCAGAAACACGGTTGTGGGATCCATGCCCCCACCGTGTCAGATCCGACATCCCGATTCAAGACTTCCGATGAGACCATCCATACCGATGACTCTTGCGTCCAATCTGGCCGGATATGGCCGCTCCGGACGCCAGACTCGCACGATCGGGCGTCAGCCCCCGATGTAGCTCATCTCGACCTTCGGTGTGCCGAGGGGGGTTCCGCCGCGAAGCTCGGAGTAACGATCCTCCCGCTTGATCCAGGTCTGCTCGATGAGACGGCGAATCTCATCATCGGATGCATCGGACCGCAGGGGCGTCAGCAGGTCGGTGCCGTTCGAGCCGAAGAGACATGTGTAGAGCTTGCCCTCGGCAGACAGGCGGAGTCGCGTGCAGTCACCGCAGAACGGTGTGGAGACGGACGAGATGAAACCGACCTCGCCGGCACCATCTGTGAACTCGTACCTGTTTGCGACCTCACCCTCGTAGTTCGCATCGACGGGTTCTATATCCCACTGCTTCGAGATCATCTCGACCAGCTCGGCCGACGGAACGACCTCGTCGAGGCGCCAGGAATTCGTCGTTCCGACATCCATGAACTCGATGAACCGGACGGTGTGACCCGTCCCCCGGAAATGCTCCACAAGCGGGACGACCTCGGCCTCGTTCCATCCGCGACGTACAACCGTGTTGATCTTGATCGGTTCGAGGCCGACATCACTCGCGACATCGATTGCCTCGAGAACGGTTGCTACCGGTACATCGGTATCGATCATCTTCCGAAACAGCTCATCGTCGAGCGCATCGAGGCTCACCGTTACCCTGTCGAGACCCGCTTCTTTCAGCCGCTCGGCTTCTCGGGCAAGCAAGAGAGCGTTCGTCGTCATTGCAAGGTCTTCGATCTCATCGAGGTCCGCGATCATCTCCACGAGGCGGTGAACCTTCGTTCGCAGCAGCGGCTCGCCTCCTGTCAGACGCACCTTGCGGATACCAAGATCCGTGGTCAGGCGCGTGATACGTCGGATTTCACCGTAGCTGAGGATCGAGGACCGATCGAGGTATTCGTGGTCGTCGTATACCTCACGTGGCATGCAGTAACCACACCGGAAGCTGCACCGGTCGGTAACCGAGATCCGAAGGTCGCGCATGGGGCGCTTGCGCTTGTCAGTGACCATTCGTGAACGGTACTCCCTATTTCAATGTTCGATCAGGTGACAAGTGAGAGGAACTCGCTTCTCGTGCGCGCATCGGAACGGAACGTGCCACGCATGGCACTCGTGACCATGTTGGACTCCTGTTTCTGGACACCTCGCATCATCATGCAGAGATGTTTGCCTTCCATCACCACTCCAACACCATGTGGATCGAGCACCTCGGTCATTGCGTCTGCTACCTGGTTCGTGAGGCGCTCCTGTACCTGAAGCCTGCGGGCAAAGACATCGACGATCCTCGCGATCTTCGACAGTCCGATGATCTTGCCTTTTGGAAGATACGCGACCGTTGCGGTGCCGAAAAAAGGCAGCATGTGGTGCTCACACATCGAGTAATACTCGACGTCGCGTACGACAACCATCTCGGAAGCACCCTCAGCATCGAAGATGGCATCGTTGACAACGTCCTCGACCGACTGGCTGTACCCGCTCGTGAGAAAATCCATGGCTTTGGCAACTCGCAATGGGGTTCGCTGCAGTCCCTCACGGTCGGGGTCCTCGCCGATCTCGAGCAGTTGATCGCGGACAATTGCCTCGAGGCGAGGTGCGTACACGTCCTCGACGTCATCGAAATCTGGGACCGCCCGTGTGGTGTAGGGGGTGGAGAGCCTGATAGCCATGTTGGATGTGACCTCCGGATGTTCGGCATGAAGGGAATCTGCGATCTCGACCGTTGTTCTGCCTGAGACAGGATGGATGCGCCTCGGAGCGACCTCCGCCACGGGTCCAGCGATGTATGTCTCTGTCTCAGCAGCCGGGTCGGGAACCGACCAGCCGTCGTAATCCTTGACGAGGTCGCCGTAGTAGATGATGTCGAGATCCGCGGTGCGGGGAGCGTTCGGGTCGTCCGTTCGCACGCGCCCGAGTTCATCTTCGATCTGGCGAAGTCTTTCACGCAGCGTCTCAGGGTCGAGTGTGGTCGTGATGAGAACCGCAGCGTTGTAGAAGTCTGGAGCATCGTCGGGTCCGCCGACGGCTTCGCTTTCGTAACACGCGCTCACCGCACGAACCGTGATGCCCGGCTGACGACGCAGTTTCCGAATCGACTCGGGCAGACATCGCTCCTTGTCGATATTCGACCCCGCGAGGATGACGGCCTCTACCGCATCGTGATCTGATGACATGTTCCCTCCTCCTACGTGGCGTGGTCAACACGCGAACGCGTCACCGTAATCCCAACAGATCGTGCGTGGCGCAGAGCGCCCGGCTTCTCAACCGTGATCTCCACCTGCTGAACCCTTTGGTCATAGAGACAGATGTCCGCGATCTCCTGTACCAACCGCTCGACGAGCATCGGTTCGCCTTCCTCGATATGAGCAGCGATCGCCTTGGTTATCGTTCGATAGTTGACGGCATCAGAAATGTCGTCCGAGACGGCAGCAGCCCGCGTGTCCACCCACAGCGTCGCGTTGACTCTGATGTCCTGCTTGTTGATCCGTTCCTCTGGATTGATCCCGATGATGCCGGGAACAACGAGGTCGATGATGTGAATCTTGTCCGGCTGCATGGGAGAACGGTAGCCGCCTGATGCCCGATGCCTGACGCCTGTTCAGACCAAATGTCCCCCGCCGTCGACACGCACGATCTCGCCGGTGATGAAGTCGTTCTCGCAGAGGAACACAACGGCATCTGCGACGACTTGCGCGCCTCCGACACGTTGAAGCGGTAGCTCGGCTGCAAGCCTCTCCGCGTAGTCATCATCTTCATCCGACGGTGGGAGGATCACGCCAAGCGCAACGGCATTGACGCGGATCTTCGGCGCAAGCGCGAGAGCGGATGCCCGCGTGAGCGTATCGATGCCGCCTTTCGCGAGCATGTACGACAAGTGCTTGGTGTACGGACGCGTCGTCTTCACATCGGTCACATTGACGATCGCTCCACCCAGATCATCGGGAACCCGCTTCGCGAAGGCCTGAGTGAGCAGTAGCGGAGTAACGAGCGTGAGATTCTGGGCGGCGCGGTAGCCATCGAGCGTGACATCGTCGATGGAGTCGAAGGGGAACGCCGACGCGCTGTTGACGAGGATCGTCGGTGGACCAAGCGATGCGGCTGCCGCGTCGATGAGATCTGCGGCCGTCTCGGGATTCGAGAGATCGACCGAACCGATGGCCGCTATTCCCCCGGCATCGACGATCTCTCTGCGAAGCACTTCCGCTGGTGCCGCTGAACGGTTGTAGTGGATGAACACAGAGGCACCCCGACGAGCAAGCTCCCGAGTGATCGCTCCCCCGACGCGCACGGCACCACCGGTTACAACAGCTGTCCTTCCATCAAGATCCATGGGGTGACACTAGCGATGATGCCTCTCTCGGGCGTTTCGTCCTATGCTCCGCATCGTGAGCAAGGAAGATCCGAAACCGGGCCGTTGGTTACTCCCGATCGTTATTGCAGCGTTGATCGGGTTCACTTACGTCTTCGTGAACGCACTCCCGGCCGCCGATATTGCAGCGTCCACGACGACGACGCTGCCTCCAACCACGACGACCATCGCGCAAACAACCACTTCTTCAACGCTGCCGACGGACATTCTGGCTTTCCTCCAGGAACTTGATCGGTTCGAGAACATGGCGAACGATCTCCAGACGCAGATGGATGAAGTGAACGACGCAAGGGAGGATGGCGGAACCGTTGGTGATGCCGAAGTCGGCTTCGAAGCTGTCAAGGACAGTGTGCAAGATCTTGCGAATCAGGTTGCCGCAACGTCGGTACCCGACGCGTTCACGTCCGCGTGGCCCGACACGATCGATGCCTCCCAGGATCTCGTGGCACAAGCACAGGCTGTCATCGATGGGCTCCACGCCCCCGACGACGGAACTCTCAGGCGTGCAGCAGTTGCTGAATACGCTGTGACGACCAAGGCCTTCAACGACCAGCTCGACGTCGTTCGTGGGCTGACGCCGTAGCCAGCGATGAGGAACTCATCTGACTATTGGTGGAATCGACCCGATGTTTGGGCCGGTGCAGCACTGGCCGGCTACGCGGGTGTCGAGTCCTTCAAGCCGTCCCTCATGCCGCGGGCAACGATGCACCAGGCGCTTCTCACGGGTGCCTCCGGCACTGCTGGATGGGCCATCGGTTCGAGTACGTATTTCATCGCCGCACGCACAGGACACGCAGGAGCGGATACCGCCCTCCTGTCATCGGTGGCAGCAGCGGGCTTGTCGGCCCGATACCTGATTCCATGGTCGGACAACGAACCCAGATGGCGCGCACCAGTGCGCAGCGCTGCCCAACTCGTCGGTGCCGGTGCCGCTTCGGCAGCAACGATCACAGCGATCCGGAAGTCGAAGAGCCGCTCGGTTGCCGGGGTCCTGACCGGAGTCGGCACAGCAGCTCTCGGGGTGCTAAGCGTTCGAAAGTCGATGAAGGAGCAGAAAGCGGACCGGGATGTCCTCGACGTCGACGCACCGAACCCCGCCAAGGCAATCGTCCAGGGAGTTGGAATCCTGGGAGTCCTTGGTGCCCTCATAGGCGGCTATCAGCAATCAGGTGGGGCACTGTCTCGCATCATGGTGCGACGGCTCGGGGTACCGCCAACCATGGCTCGCTACACCGGCGACGTACTTGCCGCCGGCATCTGGGTGCTCAGCGTCCGAGCAGCATATGGGACGGCAATCGGAGGGCTGGCTCGCTACGACAGAGTGGTCGATCCGGGATTCGATCGACCACCAGAGACCCCGAACCGTTCTGGAAGTCCCGACAGCCATATCCCATGGTCACGTCTTGGTCGCCAGGGGCGGAGGTTCATCACGAACACACCTACTCCCGCCGATATCGAGGCGGTGATGGGCGAGGCGGCCATTGCCGAGCCGGTTCGTGTCTTCGTCGGTTATGACTCTGCCCGGACAGCTGCAGATCGGGTCGCTCTTGCGATGGCCGAGCTGAGGAGAACGTCTGCCTTGGACCGCAGTCTTCTCATCGTGTCGGCCCCGGCGGGAACCGGATACGTCAACACCCTCCCGATGGAGGTTGCCGACTTCGCCCTGCTCGGCGACTGTGCCTCCGTCTCTGTCCAGTATGCACGTCTGCCGTCGCTCCTCGCCCTCCAGCAGACACCTTCGGGAGCCAACCACCACCGCCTGCTCCTCAAGGCGATCATGGAAGAGCTGGAGGCCAGACCCGAAGACGCTCGGCCCCGGGTTGTGGTCTACGGGGAGAGCCTTGGCTCGTGGGCAGGCCAGGATGCATTCATAGGATCGGCCATCGAGAGCCTCGACAACCTCGGGGTCGACAAGGCGCTCTGGGTCGGGACGCCCTACTACTCGAAGTGGCGGCAGGAAGCGCTCGCTTCCGGGGGTGCACCAGCGGGCACGGTCGAACAGATCAACTCGGTTGACGAACTCGAGTCGTCACCGCAGGCACGTCGCGTCACGCTGCTCACGCACTACAACGACCCGATCGACCGGATCAACGCGGAGATGTTCCTGCGCGAACCGGATTGGTTGACGGAGACTCCGCGGAAACCCGGCATATCGTCGAACCAGAAGTGGATGCCTGTGCTGACGGCACTGCAATCGATCATCGATGCGGTCAACGCAACGAACCCGACTCCGGGCGTATTCAGAGCAACGGGCCACGACTATCGGCTCGACATACCACGGGTGACGGTGCAAGCCTTTGATCTTCCCGAACCGACGGAAGAACAGTGGGCGACCATGATGAATCGGCTTCAAGCCGATGAGGCCGCACGGGCGTCGGCGATGAAACTGTCGGAGCAACCCCTGATCGAGTCTGGGGCGGTTGAGGCACAGTGAACTGGCTGCTGATCGTCGGTGTGGTCGTTGTGCTCAGCATTATGGCGTTCGCAACGCATCTTCTGCTGACGTGGTTCGAGAAGCGAGGTTGGCTCTACTACCGCTCGACTGAGCGACCCCGCCCGAAACCCATCGGCGCTCTCGATGAGATCTACCAACCATCCATGACACATGTCGTCGATCAAGAAACTCTCGAGGACTCGCTCAAGGACCAAACCGAATCCGGCGACCCCGACCAACCCGGAACGTACAATCCCGATGAGTCTTGAAGAGGGACGCCCCCTCTGGCTTCTGGCTTCTGGCTTCTGACTACGCCAACTTCGAGCACACCGTCTCTGTGATGAGCGCCGCGACGACGTAGGGATCTGCGTTTGCGTTCGGGCGACGGTCCTCGATGTAGCCCTTCTTGTCCCTGTCGACCATCCACGGGATGCGAACCGAAGCTCCACGATCGGACACGCCGTATGAGAACTCCGACCACGGCGCCGTCTCGTGCATGCCCGTCAGTCTTCGCTCGATGCCGGCCCCGTAGTGTTTCACGTGCTCCTGGGCCTTCTCAGCAAGCGCCTCACACGCCGCGATGATCGGATCCCATCCCTCACGCATCGCCTTCGTAGAGAAGTTCGTGTGCATACCTGCACCGTTCCAATCACCCTTCACCGGCTTCGGCTCCAGCGTTGCAGAGATGTCGTAGTCCTCGGCAATGCGATACAACAGCCAGCGAGCAAGCCAGAGCTCGTCGCCCACGACAACCGTGTCGGCCGGTCCGATCTGGAACTCCCACTGGCCGATCATCACCTCTGCGTTCGTCCCCGAGATGCTGAGCCCTGCCTCGATACATGCCCACGTGTGGTCTTCGACGATGTCGCGACCCCAGATCTCGTCTGCTCCAATACCGCAGTAGTAGCCGCCCTGCGGGGCGGGGAAGCCGCCGATCGGCCAACCATGGGGCCGTCCGTCCTTGTAGAACGTGTATTCCTGCTCCAGGCCGAACCACGGCTCCTGGTCGCCGAACTTCTCCAGCGCAGCGACGGCGGCGGCACGAGTGTTGGTCTCGTGCGGGGTCATGTCGACATTGAGTACCTCGCACATGACGAGTACGTCATCGCCGCCCCGGATCGGGTCCGGAATGACCTTCACGGGGTTGAGGACACAGTCCGACTGCTCACCTGGAGCCTGCTGGGTTGAGGAACCGTCGAATCCCCAGACCGGGATCTCAGCTCCGTCGGGGAGCACCTTCGTCTTGGATCGCAACAGGGCCGTCGGCTTCTTGCCGTCGATCCAGATGTATTCAGCGCGATACGCCATAGTTCCCGCCTTTCAGCGATGTCTTCGTGCAACCGGCGCGGTAAACACCGATCATGGGCAACACGGTAGGGGCGAGCCAGTTTCACAGCAGTAACCGGAGTGTGAACACTCTGTTACATCACCCACTCGACTGTGGCGAATCGCCCGATTTGCCATACGATGTCGAACACCAGATAGTGGAGAGCACATGGAACGCCAGAAGGAATACGTCCTGTCAACGGTCAAGGAGCGGGGTATCCGCTTCATCAGACTGTGGTTCACCGACGTCCAGGGGTTCCTCAAGTCATTCGCGATCACACCGGCAGAATTGGAAATCGCCCTCGACGAAGGCATGTCGTTCGATGGCAGCTCGATCGATGGGTTCTCCCGAACCCATGAAGCAGACATGTTGGCCAAGCCGGACCCGAAGACGTTTCAGATCCTCCCTTGGAAGAGCGGGAACGCCGGGGTCGCCCGAATGTTCTGTGACATCGTCACCCCTGAAGGCGAACCTTTCCCCGGTGATCCGCGGGGTGTGCTGCGTCGCCAGCTCGAGAAGGCAGCAGAGCTCGGCTACAGCTTCTACGTCGCTCCGGAGATCGAATATTTCTACTTCGAGGACTCCTCCGAACAGCTCAAGGTGCTCGACCGCGGCGGCTACTTCGACCTGACACCGCTCGATGTTGCCCAGGAGTACCGCCGCTCCACGATCATGGCTCTCGAGGCGCTCGGCATCCCCGTTGCGTTCAGCCACCACGAGGTGTCTCCCTCCCAACATGAGCTCGACCTACGCCACACCGATGCGTTGACCATGTCGGACAACATCATGACCACACGTCTTACCGTCAAGGAAGTGGCGCTTGAACACGGCATATACGCAACGTTCATGCCGAAGCCTCTTGAGAAGCACGACGGGTCTGGCATGCATCTGCACCTCTCCCTGTATGAGGGCGACGACAACGTGTTCCACGACGAGTCGGGCGAGTACGGGCTCTCGAAGGTCGCTCACGGCTTCATCGCCGGTCTCTTGAAGCATTCTGCCGAGATCACTGCTGTGACGAACCAGTGGGTCAACTCCTACAAGCGTCTCGTTGGTGGCTTCGATGCCCCGACCTTCGAAACATGGGCTCGCAACGACCAGAGCGCACTTGTGAGGGTGCCGGCTACGAAGAAGGGCAAGATCGACTCGACGCGGATCGAGTACCGCTCCCCCGATGCAGCCATGAACCCTTATCTGTCGCTCTCTGTGATCCTTGCGGCCGGCCTGGCGGGAGTAGCCGGGAATTACGAGCTTCCACCGGAGACCGGATCGGACGTGTTGAAGATGTCGTCCGCTGAGCGACGGGATGCAGGAATCAGGCACATTCCTCACAGCCTCATCGATGCGATCCATGTGATGGAGGACTCGGAGCTTGTGCGCGAGGCACTCGGTGACCACGTGTTTGAATGGTTCCTGAAGAACAAGAAACGAGAATGGACGAGATACGAACAGCATGTCTCGGCGTATGAACTGAGGGAATACCTCCCGGTGTTGTGATGTATGTAGCGGTCTACCCCGAATCACCATCCGGCTCCTTGACCGGAGCATTGATCGGCGCTGGATACCAGCCGGTCCCGATCACCGACGTTGCCGACGCAGGTCGCAAGGAACCGAGCGACGGGTGGGACGCAGCGGTCGTAGAACTCGGCGACAATCCGGATCTCGCGATCACGGTCGCAAGAAAGCTCCGTGAGGAGTACAACCTCGCCGTTCTCATCGTGGTGGATCGAACGCTGACCGCAGATCTCGACGAGAAGGAGGGTTTCGACGACTTCGTGCTGACCCCTGTCGATCAGATAGAGCTGCGCGTTCGGCTGTCTCGGCTGGGCGTCGAGGAGATCGAGGTCTCGGACAACCCAGTGCTTCGACACGGGGATCTCGAACTCAACACCGCGACGTACCAGGCGTACCTCGCAGGGCGGCCGGTCGACCTCACCTACATGGAGTACGAGCTGCTCCGCTTCTTCGTCGAACACCCGAACAGGGTCTGGAGCCGGGAGCAGATCCTCTCAAAGGTCTGGGGCTACGACTACTTCGGAGGTTCGAGGACGGTCGATGTCCACGTACGCCGCCTGCGCGCCAAGCTCGGCGAGGAGCGAGCGTCCTGGATCACAACGGTCAGGTCGGTCGGTTACCGCTTCGGCTGATACAAGTTCACAGTTCACAGTTCACAGTCGTCAGTTCACGGCGACGGCCCGCACCTTCCGATGCGGGCCGCCACCCTCCCCCTCCTCCTGTCACCTGTTGCCTGTCATCTGTCTCCTGCAAAGGCCATCCAGGCGACGTCATCCAAGGTTTCCATGTCGGAGGCCAGGACACCCATCTCTGAGAACGTGTAGATCGTGTCACCGATCACCAGGGAGCGGTTGATGGGAGCGGTCCACACCCCGCACTCCTCGCATTCTGCGTCGCTGACGTTCGGGTGTCGAATCTCACCGATCTGCTTCACCCGGTTCGGGGTTGCAGTGAGTACCACTGCACCGGAGAAGTAATCCTCCTTGCCCGTCCGCTCATCCCATGACCAGCGCTGTAACGGCAGGACGGCGATCCCCTCGGGTGCCCACCAAAGGAAGGCCTTGGCATCCCACTCCGCCTCGGAGTACGCCTCCTTGAACGTCAGCCTGGAGAGACGTCTCGGGTCCGTTGGATCCGAGACGTCGAACACGGAGACCTGGGTGCCGAGCGTGCGGCCCTCGCCCGTTGCATCCTGGCCGACGCCGAGGAGCAGGTCCTCGCCGATCGGATGCAGATACGCCGAGTAGCCGTTGATCTTCAGCTCACCCTTGACCTCGGGGTCGGTTGGATCAGACAGATCGACTACGTACAGCGGATCGACCTGACGGAACGTGACGACGTATCCCTTGTCCTGAATGAACCGCACGGCGTAGACCCGTTCGTTCTTTCCGAGACCATCAACGGATCCAACCTCGACGAGCTCGCCACCTCGACGCTGCAACGTCACAACAGCCGTATCCGGAACGTCGGACGATCCCCACCAGGGGTTCTCATCTGTGACGACGACCCGCAGGATGTCCTTGTACTCATCCATCGACCACTGTGAGAGCAGCGTGCCCTCGACCTCGCCCGTGGCGACATACGTCGCGGTCGTCGGGTCGGAAATGTCGAACATGTGGATCTGCGTCGAGAGCTTGTCGTTCTTGTCGGGGCCCTCTTCCCATCTGCTCGCCGGCCATGCCATCCACGGCGACGTGGCGACGTAGAGGTTCTCGGTGGAGGCGTAGATCGTCTGGCCTTCAGCGAGGAGACCGATGCTGTTTCCCGGCTCGAGACCGGCGTCGAGGTCGACCGACAGGATCGTCAGCATCGACAAGCCTGAGAACTCCTCGGGATAACCGACCTGGCCACAGCCGAGAACGGGGCCGTCCGAGGTCGTTCCCGACCGGTTGTCCTTGAGCACGTACCAAGGAACCCAGTTTTCAAGAGTGGAATTCTCGATCAGTTCCTTGTTGGCATCGATCGCCTTCTGCTCGGCTCGGATGCCGCTTCCCTCCGGGTATGCCCAGTCGAAACCGGTTGGGCCGGAACGAACGACAACACGGATCGTGCCATCGGCCATGCGGGATGACAGGATGCTGCCGTCGAGCATGAGCGTTGTTACGACCTCCATGGAGTCGGGATCGGACACGTCGACCTCGGTGAGGACGACCCGCTGGGTCTGGTAGCCCGGGGCAATCGAGCTTCTCGCGATGTCATCAAAGAAGGGTTCGATGCCGTACCCGCCACCAGAGGTCATGACCAGGAGACGGTCACCGGAGAGGAAGAGCTGCTGGCCCCACCCATCGACTGGGAGCGATGCAACGATCTCAGGGGTACCTGATGCATCGATCCAGAAGATTCGGCCCTGGGCCACGACGAAGATCCGTTCACCGTCTGTCTTGACGACATCGGGCTCGTCGACACCGGCAACTTGGACATTCGTGCCGGAGTAGTCAACACCCTCGATGGACCTCGAAGCCGCAATGGTTGTACCGGGAGCGAACTGAAGCTCTTCACCGACTGCGAGGTCCTCGGCTGCAGCGAAGACGGGGTATCCACCGTATCCACCGAGTCCGTACGGTCCCACCCGCTCGATCGCATGAGATTTCACATAGTCGAGAAACTCGTTGCAGGAATCGAAAGGTTGCAGCGCGGCCGCGGCGAAGATGCGCTCTCCTGTTGGACCCCGTGTCTGACCCGGCCGTGTCGTCGACGTGGAAGTAGAAGTGGAATCGGTCGTGCCGATTGCCGTACAAGCGCTCAGTACCACGGCGAAAGCCGCCATCAGAGCGATAATCGTGCGTCGCATTGCGAGCTCCTCTCTCGTTTCCTCATCGGTCGGACGGTTGAACCGCCTAAATGGGTTCCCGAAAATCCTGGGCGGCTCGCACCGCCGTAGGACGTGGAACACGAGCGGATGGGGATTCTCGTTCTTCGTCTCTCCCCTCCGCGGGAGAGGCGCGAGGAGCGAAGCGACGAAGCAGAGAGGGGGAGCAACACACGGAGATTCTTGTGGTTGAGCGGCTTTCGCTACGGGCTGCCCCCTCTCTGCGGCACTTCGTGCCGTGTCTCTCCCACCAGGGGAGAGACCGAGAAGGAGGACCGTTTCGCACTATCCGCTGAACCTCGCAGTGCGAGCCAAAGCTCGCTCAGCGAGCTTTGGCTCGCTTGCGTTCGCTCTCGGTGAGGAGTTGTTTGCGGATGCGGATCGACTCGGGAGTGATCTCGACAAGTTCGTCGTCAGCAATCCACTCGATTGCAACCTCGAGCGTGATGTCCCGTGGCGGCTTGAGTTTGATCGCCTCATCGGTCGAGTGCGTGCGGATGTTCGTGAGCTGCTTGCCCTTGGTGGGGTTCACCGTCATGTTCTCCGGCCGGGATGCCTCACCGATGATCATGCCCTCATACACCTCAACACCAGGTCCCATGAAGAGCTCTCCACGCTTTTGGAGGTTGTCGAGAGCGAAACCCGTCGATGCCCCCCGGCGGTCCGCCACCATCGCGCCTCCCTGTCGGGTTGGAAGTTCGCCAACCCAGGGGATCCAACCCTCATGGTGCTGGTGCACGAGCGCAGTGCCTCGTGTAACGGTGAGCAACAGCGACCGCAAGCCGAGCAAACCCCTCGACGGAGCCGTGAACGTGACGATCGATCGACCGGATTCTCCCGGCCTGAGGTCTGCGATGCGACCCTTCCGCGGGGCAACAACCTGTGTCACAGCGCCGACGTATTCGTCCGGAACATCCACCGTGACCCGTTCGAGCGGCTCGTGCTTGACGTTGTCGATCTCCTTGACAATGACCTCTGGCCTACTGACCTGGAGTTCGAAGCCCTCACGCCGCATCGACTCGATCAACACGGAGAGTTGCAACTCGCCACGACCGGCGACTTCGATGACCTCCGACGTGGTTGTCTCGCCAAGGCGAATCGAAACGTTGCCGAGGACTTCCTTCACGAGGCGGTCCCGGATCTGACGGGATGTCACGAACTTTCCCTCGGTACCCGAAAGAGGTGAGGTGTTGACACCAAAGGTCATCCGAAGAACCGGTTCATCGACCTCGAGGCGTGGAAGGGCTTCCATTGCCTCAATGTCCGCGAAGGTGTCACCGATCCCCACCTCTGGAAAACCGGCGACAACGAAGAGGTCGCCGGCCACTCGGTATTCAACATCATCCCTGTCGAGGTTCGAGAACCCCATGAGGCTTCCGAGCTTCCGTTTGACGGGATCATCTTCTCCCTGCACCAGGGCAACCCGTTCGCCCGCGCGCATGGTTCCCTCTATCACTCGACCTATCGCAAGCCTTCCGAGATAGTCGGATGCGTCGAGATTCGTGACGAGTGCCTGGAGTGGCGCATCCGCGTCACCAGACGGGCCCGGGATGTTCTCGATGATCGCATCAAGAACAGGCGCGAGTGTGTCGTCTGGTCCCGGAACACCGATGCCTCCGATTGACCGGCCCTCACGTGCAATGGCAGAGATGATCGGGAATTCTATGTGGTGATCTTCGGCGTCGAGGTCGAAGAACAGCTCATAGATCTCGTCGACAACCTCGGCGGTGCGGGCGTCGGAGCGATCGACCTTGTTGATCACAACGACCGCCGGCAGATGACGCTCGAGCGCCTTGGAAAGCACGTACCGGGTCTGTGGCATCGGACCCTCGGCAGCGTCGACGAGGAGAAGCACACCGTCGACAAGCGTCAGCGCTCGTTCGACCTCGCCACCGAAGTCTGCGTGACCGGGCGTGTCGACAAGGTTGATCTTCGTGCCGTTCCACTCGATGGAAGCAGCCTTTGCGAGGATCGTGATACCGCGCTCGCGTTCCTGATCACTCGAATCCATGACACGGTCAACGAGTTGCTCATGATCCGCGAACACGCCTGCAGCGCGCAAGAGCCCGTCGACGAGGGTCGTCTTGCCGTGGTCGACGTGTGCGATAAGCGCAACATTCCTGAGAGAGGGGGAGGACATGCCTGAAGGTTACAGGTGTCAGGTGACAGGCGACAGGTATCGGAAGACCGCGGCTATTCACATGTGAGCCAGGTTGGACTATAATTCTGGTCATGTCGAAGACAATGCCGCTCTCAGAAGTCAAAGCCAGGCTGTCCGAAGTGATCGACGAGGTCGTCACCACCCATGAACGCGTTACTGTCACACGCAACGGGCGACCCGCGGTCGTGCTCGTGGGAACGGATGACCTTGAGTCCATCGAGGAGACCATCTCGATCCTCTCGGATCCTTCTGCCATGAATGCGATTGTTGCTGGTAGGGCAGCAATTCGGTCAGGCGATGTCGCAACACGGGCCGATATCGAAGAGCTACGGGACACACTCCGCGCTGGCTCGACGTGAGCAAGCCGGGGTGGGACCTGGCAATGGCTGGGCCAGCTCGGAGGGCAATCGACCGGCTTCCTGCAAAGATCGCCGTAGCTGTACTCGACTTCATCCTCGGGCCACTCCTCGAGAACCCCGGCCGCGTCGGAAAACCTCTCCGCGGAGAACTCGCTGGTCTTCACTCTGCCCGGATCGGTGCATACCGGGTGGTCTACGAGATCGAGGAAGTCGGTGCGGTTGTCAACGTCCTGTACATCGACCATCAGGCCGACATCTACCGGCCGCGGTAGCAGCCCTACGCGAGTTCTGGCTCGATCGATCCCATGAGACCGGCGTTGTAGTCATCGAAGGCCTTGTAGATCTCTGCTTTCGTGTTCATCACGAATGGCCCGTATCGCACGACTGGCTCGTTGAGGGGCTCGGCGATTCCAACGAGCATATCCACGCCCTCTGGTCCAGCTTCGAAGGAGATCGCACCAGGCTCTCCATCGAAGAAAACCAAATCCCCCTCCGCAACAGCTTGTTGCGACGGAAGGATCGTCGCTGCTCCTCCGAAGATGTAGAGGAACGCGACCTGGTCGTCTGGTGCGTCGAGTTGGGAGCTCGCTCCCGGTTGCAGCGACACATGCACATAGGTGATCGGGAGGAAGGTGTCTGCGGCACCCTGTGTGTCGTACGCCTCGCCGGCAATCACCACCGCCTGGCCGCCATCGATGTCGACGACAGGGATCCGGTCCTTCGTGAGATCCTGATACCGGGGACGATGCATCTTTGCGGACCTCGGGAGGTTCACCCAGAGCTGGAATCCGTGGACGCGCCCTCCGTTGCGGAGGATCTTGTCTGTTGGCAACTCCGAGTGGACAATGCCGGCTCCCGCAGTCATCCACTGAACCTCACCGGGGTGGATGACACCGCGGTTGCCCACAGAGTCCGCATGCTCGATCTCGCCGTCGAGAAGATAGGTCACGGTCTCGAACCCGCGGTGGGGATGGTCGGGAGCACCCTTGGCTTCGCCGGGTGCGTTGTCCGCGGGTCCCATCTCGTCGAGCAGCAAGAACGGCCCGTAGTGATCGACATTCCCCGTTGGGAAAGGGCGTCGCACCGCGAAACCCGCCCCTTCGAGCGCACGGATGGAGGGAACGATCGCAGTGGGTGTTCGGGTAGTTGGGGTCATAGACGTTTGAACCTCCGAGGCCGGTGCCTATTCCAAGGACGACGGAATACACAACGGCCCAAACGTGTTGTGCGTATCTGCCCTAGGGAAGGAATACCATGGAAGACTTCAACACTGGGATCATCGACGAGTTCAGGGCCAACGAAGGCCGAGTCGGAGGAATGTTCGAGGGTGCTCCTCTCCTGATCCTCACCACCACGGGGGCAGAGAGCGGCCTCAGGCGTGAGGCTCCTCTCATGTACCTGGATCACGACGACCGACTCTTTGTGTTCGCCTCCAAAGCCGGAGCCGACTCGCACCCTGACTGGTACTACAACGCCAAGGCGAACTCATCGGTCTCAATCGAGATCGGGACCGACACGGTTCACAAGACAGCCGTGGAAGTGGATTCCGCGGAGCGGGGAACCATCTACGCCAAGCAGGCCGATCGATTCCCGCAGTTCGCAGAGTACGCCGCCGGCACCGGCAGGGTGATCCCCGTCATCGAGCTGACGTAGCCTCAGGCCGAGCGACCGCTCAGGAGAAGGCCACCATTCGGAGGTAGCTCAACGTGGTCGAACCTGGTCGGGAGACCGGCGGCAAACCACACACTGGCACGATCCATTGCCTGCACGTGAACATGAGGCTCGGTCGAGTTGCCTGAGTTGCCGCATTCGGCGATCTTGGATCCTCGCGTGACCGAATCGCCGCGTTCGACGAGCAGTGATCCCTGCCTCAGATGTGCCATCAATACATGAACACCGTCATGCCGTCGAATGACGATGTGGTTGCCAAGCACGCCAGTGGGTCCGAAGAATTCGCGAACGCTCTCCAAGATCAGGTATATCAGTCCGGGTGGTGAGGACCGACTCAGGTGATCCCGCATGAAAGACCGGGCTCGCACGACATCTCCGTCGATGGGGGCGACGATATCCTGCCCGAATCCCGGGTACGCGTAAGGTCGACGCGCCAGCGGTCGCCAAGACATCTGAGGGCGCGACCCGTCTGCTGGATCGAAGACCAGATCAATGGCGTATGTCTGGGACCACGCGTGAACGAAGTGGCTGGGTACTCGCGACGTCGGGCTGTTGACTACCCGCCAGCGACCGAGCACAGGTGCCGAGATGTCAACGGAGTCTCCGTGCGGTGTGCCCAATCGGAAGTACAGCGCTGTGGCTGGAATCGCTGTCGCAATGGTTACCCATGGCCACCATTGCGGGACCGGAGCGAACAAACCCAACGCCAATACAGCAATAGCGGTAGCCGTCACAGGCATCCTGGTCCGCGCCGTAAGTCGCTCCCACCGCGAGAGCCCGAATCGAGTGGCAGTCATCGCCGACAACTGTATCAACGAAGCTCCGGGGCTGTGAGCAACGAGCTTCAGCCGAAGTCGATGCCCTGGGCCAGGGGAAGATCCTTGGACCAGTTGATCGTGACCGTCTGGCGCCGCATGTAGACCTTCCAGGCGTCAGAGCCCGACTCACGTCCGCCACCTGTCTCCTTCTCGCCGCCGAAGGCTCCGCCGATCTCGGCACCTGACGTTCCAATGTTGACATTGGCGATGCCGCAGTCCGAGCCCTCTGGGGAGAGGAACAGTTCGGAGCTCCGCACAGAGTCCGTGAAGATCGCGGATGAAAGACCTTGCGGTACACCATTCTGGACGGCGATGGCCTCTTCGATGGAGCCGATCTCGATGAGATACATGATCGGTCCGAAGGTTTCGGTCTGCACGATTGGGGCATCCCCTGGGATCTTCACGATCGCGGGTTCGAGGAAGAAGCCCTTCCTGTCGGGTTCGTTCCCTCCGGCGAGCAGCTCACCACCCTGCTCGAGCGCGATGGCGATCGCCGCCTTCGTCGTATCCACCGCTGCCTGGTCCACGAGTGGCCCGATCAGGGTGTCATGGTCGAGGGGGTCTCCGAGCTGGATCTGCCCGAACGCAGCAACGATGCGGTCAGATAGTTCGTCGATGACATCCTTGTGAACGAGGAGCCTGCGCAGGGACGTGCAGCGCTGACCGGTCGTGCCCGCGGCAGAGAAGAGGGTCGCCCTGACCACCATGTCCAAGTCGGCGTCATCCATCACGATGATGGCGTTGTTCCCGCCGAGCTCGAGAAGTGATCGGCCGAGTCGCTTCGCGACCTCGGTACCGATCTGGAGACCCATGCGAACCGAACCCGTTGCGGAGATGAGGGGAATACGTGTGTCGGAGACCATTGCGGCGCCGACCGGATCGACGCGACCAACGGTCAGGTTGAAGACACCCTCGAAACCTGAGCCCGCCATCACCTCCTGTGCGATCTTCGTGGTCGCAACGGCGGTCAGAGGAGTCGTGTGCGACGGCTTCCAGATCATCGTGTCACCACACACCGCCGCGAGCAGGGCGTTCCAGGACCACACCGCCACAGGGAAGTTGAAAGAGGAGATGATCCCGATGGGACCGAGAGGTTGCCACTGCTCATACATCCGGTGGCGTGGACGCTCAGAGGCGATGGTGAGGCCGTAGAGCTGTCTCGACAGACCGACTGCGAAGTCGGCGATGTCGATCATCTCCTGAACCTCGCCCTCGCCCTCAGCGCGTATCTTGCCGGTCTCCATCGAGACAAGGGCACCAAGGGGCTCCTTGTATTCACGCAGCGCGTTGCCGATGCGTCGCACGTAGTTGCCGCGCTCGGGAGCAGGCAACATGCGCCACTCCTTGAACGTGTCCTGGGCAACCGTGATCGCGGCTTCGTAGTCTGCGATGTCCGCCTCACGGACGCTCCCGAGGACTTCCTCTGTCGTCGGATCGATCGAGGCCAGCGCCGGCCCGTTGCCGGCCAGCCACTGCCCAGCGAAGACACCAGAGTTCTCATTCTCGATCCCGAGCGCCGCCAGTACTGCGTCGCGTTTCATGTGATCTCCTTCTTTTGACATTCTGGCGTCAACCACGCCGGTATTCCGGCCTGAGTGACGCAAGAACGGGGGTTAGCGGGCGGAGATGGTCTCGATCTCGACGAGGAATCCGCCCGGCAGTGCGCCTGCCTCAATCGTAGAGCGGGCGGGGCGCGACTCGCCAACGTACTCGCCGTACACCTCGTTCACGGCCGGGTAGTCAGCGATATCGACAAGGAAGATGGTCGTCTTGACGATGTCGTCGTAGGTCAGGCCAACATCACCAAGCACGGCACCGATGTTCTGCATCACCTGGTGCGTCTGAGCTCTGACGTCACCCTCGAGCGGCTTCCCCGTCTCTGGAACAAGAGGCACCATGCCTGAGATGAACACGAAGCCGTTGGCCTCAGTGACGATGCTGTACGGCCCGAGGGGCGT